>NZ_JACJPJ010000066.1:0-140865 GCF_014696015.1 Oculatella sp. FACHB-28
CATCCCGAACTCGGTCGTGAAACATCGCTGCGGCAAAGATAGTTGAGGGGTTGCCCTCCGCAAAAATAGCTCGGCGCCAGGTTATTAATTAAAAAACCACGAATTCCTCCTTCAATAAAGCGAAGGAGGAATTTGTGGTTTACATCATTAGAGCTTGCTGAAATAGCAAGGGTTGTTTCTAGATTAATAGCGCTTAGCAGCACACGCTGATTATCTTTAATGAATTAGGCAAAACGACTCGTGAGGACGGGTATCGTTGGTAGTTTTCCAGATACTCCGGTACTGCCCAGGATTTTCCACAAGTATTCCCGGCTGGTTGACTGACAAATCTTCGGATGTAGGTTGGGTGAAACAACGTGAAACCTAACGCCCACCTAAATTCTGTTGGGTGACGCATTCGCTTCACCCAACCTGCGCTATACCTACAGTACGCCCAAGATTTTCCACAAATATTTCCAGGTTTAGTGAGATACGACCCTCTAAACCTGGAAATACTTATAGTTGTACTGCCTCTGTACACTAACCAGTTGGAGCAACTATAGCACTTGAGCGAAATAGAACGCATAGTTGAACGGCATGAAAGAGTTGTATCTGAATCAGCAAAACATCAAGATTAAATTACTGATATTGAGATTAATTCATGTCTAATTTCCAAACTTTGACAGCTCTGGTGCAGTGGTTAGCGGGAGAGTTTGACAATCGCAAGCAGGCATTTGAACAGCCTGCTTGGTTTGTGCATTTGCGACTCTGGCAGCGTCCTTTACGACAGCGAATCCAAGGGAAATTGGCACTGTTTGCAGAGCAGGCGAATGCGCTCTATTTAAATCAACCTTATCGTCAGCGAGTTGTTGTGTTCTCGGAGAATGGCGATCGCTTGCAAGCTCAATATCTAGCACTCAAACACCCTAATCAGTTTCAAGGTGCAGGTGCTGATACTGATTTGTTGAATAAGTTAGAAGCTTCTGATCTGGAGCCACTGCTTGGTTGTGTACTGGATATCACTCTACAAGACAATATGTTCAAGGCGCGGCCCTTACCCGAAAGCAAGTGCTGCTTTGAGTATGAGGGCACAACTCGCCAAGTGGTGTTGGGGTTTGATGTTGGCTTAAATTCTTTTGCAAGCTATGATCGCGGCGTTGACCCTGAAACAGGGCAAGCACTATGGGGAGCTTTAATGGGCCCCTATGAATTTAGTAAGTGTGAAGATTTTGCGGCTGAGCTACCTGAATAGCGCCAGTATTGAGTTGTTCACCAACCTGCTGCAATCCCTAACTTTTGGTCAACCTTGTGAAATCGCAAGGTGCGATACTATGAGATTAACTTTGGAGATGTAGGATGTGAAAGGTTTAGAAACGCTTCATAGCGCTTTTATCTTCACCCTTAGCAGCCAGGATTAGCGGAGATCTGTTATGGGACTTTTTGACCGGATCGCTCGTGTGATTCGTGCCAACTTGAATAGCCTGGTCGGACAGGCGGAAGATCCAGAAAAAATTTTGGAGCAGACTGTACTGGACATGCAGGAGGATCTGATTAAGCTGCGGCAGTCGGTAGCACAGGCGATCGCCACTCAAAAGCGAACTGAGCGACAGGCAGCTCAGTCTGAAAAAACTGCGAATGAGTGGTATCAGCGAGCGCAGCTGGCGTTGCAGAAAGGGGATGATAGCCTAGCACGGGAGGCTCTGACTCGCCGCAAGTCCTATCAGGAAACGGCTGATGCGCTAAAGGGGCAATTGTCTCAACAAAACAGCGTTGTTACGAAGCTGCGGCAAAACATGATGACCCTAGAGAGCAAAATCTCTGAGGCAAAAACCAAGAAGGATATGTATATTGCTCGCGCCCGCTCTGCCAAAGCATCTCAGCAAATCAACGACATGATGGGGCGTGTGGGTACAGGTAGTGCCATGGCTGCATTTGAGCGCATGGAAGAGAAAGTGATGCAGCTTGAGGCTCAGTCTGAAGCGATCGCCGAGTTGGGTACCGACGACCTAGAGAAACAGTTTGCAGCACTAGAGGGTGGCGGCGACATTGACGCAGAACTGGCTGCCATGAAAGCGCAACTTTCCTCTGGTGCAGCTCCGGCTAGCTTGCCGTCTAGTAAACCTTCATCGTCTAATGCTTCTGAAACTGATCCAGAGTTAGAAAAGCTGCGTTCTCAACTTGAAGACGCATAAACTTGAGTAGCGGCAAAGTGAAGATTCAGAATTAATTTGCTTTAAGGATTGAGGTAAGCAATCCTAGACAACCTGCTGAGTCTGAAACTGAGCTAGTTGGCTGGGAGAAATCGAGCCGTGTTCAGTGATGATAGCGGTGACTAGGTTAGCTGGAGTGACATCGAAAGCGGGATTGTAAAAATCGGCTCCGGGCGGACAAATGATGGTATCGCCGATTTGAAAAACCTCTTCAGGATCACGCTCCTCAATGGGGATTTCACGGCCATCACTAAGCTTGAAGTCAACTGTAGACAGCGGAGCCGCAACAAAGAACGGAATGTTGTGGGCTTTGGCAACTAGGGCGACATTATAAGTCCCAATTTTGTTTGCAGTATCGCCGTTTGCGGCAATTCGGTCAGCCCCAACGACGACTGCGTCAACCATGCCTCTTTGCATACAGTGAGCCGCCATGCCATCCGTGATAACAGTCACTGGAATTCCTTCTTGCACGCATTCCCATGCAGTTAGCTTTGCGCCCTGTAAGCGGGGACGAGTTTCATCTGCATAGACCCTTTCTAAGCGACCGTTGTACCAGGCCGATCGCACTACGCCTAAGGCGGTCCCATATCCCGCAGTTGCTAGCGCCCCGGCATTGCAGTGGGTGAGAATCCGCAGTTTAGCAGGGGTAGAGGGCAAAACTTCTAGTCCGCGATCGCCAATTGCCCGACAAGTCTGCAAATCTTCTGCGTTGATTGTCTGAGCCATGTTGAGTAAAGACTGCCGCAAATGCTCAACGGGTCCAATCGTTTGACGTGCTGTTTTCAGCATCCGGTCGATCGCCCAAAACAGATTCACGGCTGTGGGTCGCGTCGCCCTCAGCTTTTGAGCAACTGCTTCCAAGCGGGTCAAGAACTCATCCCGGCTGTCAGTTTCAATCTCACGAGCACCCAAATACATGCCATAAGCCGCAGCAACTCCAATTGCAGGCGCACCTCTCACAATCATGGTTTTAATTGCTAGTGCCATATCGTCACAGCGACTAATTTCGACGACAGCATATTCACCCGGTAAGCGAGTTTGGTCAATGAGCAAAACGCAGTTGCCCTGCCAGACAACGGGATAAACCTGATTTGTGAGTGACATTGGATTTTCAGAAGGAGAGGGTAAAAATATCTTAACTCTTGAGGATAAATGTCGCGACAAAGCGCTAAAAATAGCAATCGCAGTTAGCTCAAGTGTTCGAGGTCAGAGGGAGATAATACCGCTACTGAGCAGAAACCCTCTCATGGGGAACGCAGGCTAACACTATCTCGGTTTCTGCTTCCGTAAGACCATACAGTTCGCAAACAAGCTGATCGATTTGTTGATCAACCGCATTGATTTGATGGTGGAATTCCTGTAACCCTGCTGGCTTTGCAGGCTCTTGTTGAGCTGACGCCAACAACATTTGTTCAACCAACCAGATTAGCTGGTTATAGCGATCGCTCCCCTTTTCCCCTTCCCCATCTCCCCAACAAATCGGTATCTGTTTCAACTGCGGCGGACCCACACGCAGATAACCACCGCTGAGGCTATTGCTAGCAAAACTGCTAGTGAAATAGAAGCGAATCAGCTTGCTGTTGAGTATGCCTAACAAATAGCGCAAGTCAATTTCGGATTGAATGATTGAAGTTGACTTTGCAGCCAAAACTGTACCCGCCGAGTCCAAGGCACACTCCAGCTGCCTTGTCATTCCTGCGACTAGAATTTTGGGGGCGATCGCCTGCTGTTCTCGTTTGCGCGGTAGGTGCTGACGTAAATGGGCTGGAATCACCGGATGCAAGTAAGACGCGCCCAAATAGCGCAATCGCTTTCTCCCCCACAAAAAACAGTAACGATCGAGCGTGCCGCTGTTGACTAGTTGCAGATCTTCAGGAGTAGGAGCTTGGCTTTCCTGAATTAGCGGCTGAATTGCGTAAGCTTCGGCAACAGTTGCGGCTCCTAGGACTTGGGCGATTGCACCTAAAGGTAGAAACTGCCGCAGTCGCAACATCAAGTCTGCCTGCTGCGGCTCAAGTGTAACTAGCCAGGGCAAGCTTCTCTCAACAGCCTGCTCAGAATCAAACGGCTTAGCGTTAGATGGGTCGAACTCTATGACTGGAGAAACAATGTGAGAATGGGCAACTTCTTCCACACTTTGCATTAACTCATAGTGAATCTTTGACGATGTGAAGGGAGTGCCTTTTTGCACCACATACACCAGCGGATAAACAGCTACTTCAAATACTGAGACACGGGAGTAGTCTCGAATTGAAAGAAGCTGGTTGTGCTGTAGGAGCGATCGCGCCCCTGCTGCATAGTCTGCCGACAGCAGTTTGTTTGGCACGATCAGACTACTTAATCCGCCGGGTTTACATAGTTGCAGCGCCTTTTCAATAAACACACAAAAGATGTCCCAGTTGCCAGCGGCCGCGTTGTAGTGAGTCATGCAATAGTGACGGCAATGGGGCAACCATCGCGTCATCGTTTCTGAGTCAATGTAAGGCGGGTTGCCAATCACCACCTCAAACCCTCCCGATTGCATCGCTTGCGGAAATGCGGTTTGCCAATCTAGCGGATGAAGTGCTTCTCGTTGCAGCGCTTTGTGTTGCGGACAAGCATCTTGCCCGACGATCGCATTGCCCACTTGAATGTTGTGGCTGAGGTCGGGCAGTTGGTCCAAATCAGGGTGAGGCAGAGATTCTAGCAACTTCAGCAATAGGGATAACCGTGTCACCTCAACTGCTTGTGGATCAAGGTCAACGCCATAAAGTTGATTGATCAGAATTTGACTACGCTCTGTCTGGGTGAGAGTTTCCTTGTGGTCTAGCAAAACTTGATAAGCTGTCAGCAAAAAAATGCCGCCTCCACAGGCAGGATCAAGAATTCGCAGCGGGGTTTGGTCGTTTTCAGGACACGATTTGAGCAAATGTCCAACGGTGTTTTGGATGATGTAATGAGCGATCGCTCTCGGTGTGTAATAAGCCCCAGCAGACTTTCGCCTGCCAATTTTGGGCAATTTTGCTCCAGGATTAATTTCCTTTGCTAAAAATATCTCGTGAAGTTGCCCCAATGTCTCAATGGGAATCGTGTCACCACAAGAGACAAATTGAGCAAAACGACTGCACAGGTCACGCAGCAAATGGTCCGCAACGCTCAGGTGAAGCTGCTGTGGATCGATTGAGAGATTGCTCAAGCCCACCCTACGCCAGTACTGCGTCAAACGGGCATAGAGATCTGTTTGTTGGGAAATTTGCTGAAGCTGACCGGGTGCAACAATTCTCCGATTTTCACAAATTGTCAGACAAAGCGTGACTAATACAATCCGCTGGGCAATTTGGCTGGCTCCATTGGGCAACTCAGGATGAGTCAGCATCAGATCGTGGGCGATCGCTTCCCAAGCCCGCTCAGCCTGCTTCAGCAGTGCTTTCATACCTGTTCCGCAATGCTTGCTTCAGCGAGAGGCTGAATACAGTCAGGGCTATCGTGAGTTGCACGGTTGACCTGACTACTTACGGGATAACGCTCCATGCCTTGAGCAGAATGAGGACACAGCAAAGCCTGTAGCAGATCAGGTTTAGACATTGGGGAAAGCCAGCGATCGTAGTTTGGTTCATCTAAGATTACGGGCATTCGGTTGTGAATCGGCTCCATTAACTCGCTGGCTTCTGTCGTCAGGATGGTGCAAGAGTCAATGGTGTCCCCTTCAGAGCTTTGCCAGTGTTCCCACAGCCCAGCAAAAGCAAAGGGATGGCGATGCGAAGCAGTTCCCTCTTTGGGGTAATCGCTGCAACAGAAATAAAATGGCTGCTTCTGTTTTTCCACCTTTTTCCACTCGTAAAATCCGTCCGTCACAATTAAACATCGCCTGCGCTTAAAGGCAGCCCGAAAGGCAGGTTTCTCGGAGACGGTTTCGGCTCTAGCGTTGATCATTTTTGCCCCAATTTTGGGGTCTTTTGCCCAGGAAGGAATCAAGCCCCAATAGAAATGTGTAAATTGTCGCTGTTCTTGGTCGTCCAGCACTACGGCAGCAATGGGCTGAGTAGGGGCAATGTTGTAGCGCGGCGGCAGGTCGGGCACCTCGGCTAGCCGAAAGTGATTGGCGATCGCCTCACTCGTTTGGCTCAAAGTAAATCTTCCACACATAGCTCTAAAAGTTATTTTGAATTGCGATCAGGGTCTGAATCCAATGTAAAACTAAATGTAGGTCAATGTGTTTCCAGCCGCGCTTATCAAAAACGATTGATCAGTTGAGAAACCTGCCGTGAAAGCACTTCCTGAAAGAATTGTTGCTGCTGGATTTGGTCTAGCGATATTTTTGCTATGTGGCGTTAGCATCGCGTCTTATTTCCAACTTCAAAAGCTAGTTAAAAATAAGCAATGGATAATTCACACCTACAAGGTAATTGGATCAATTGACAATGCTTTTGAAGCAATAAGCGAGGCAGAAAACGCCCATCGAGACTATCTGAGTACTCGGCGGAAAGTTGACCTGGACAAATATCATACCAGCGTAAAAAAAGCTACTCAGTCAATTGAACAAACTCGGCAACTAACCATCGACAATCCAACTCAACAGCAGCGACTCGAACGCCTTGAACCTCTAATCGAAAAAAGATTAGCTTTGCTCGATCAGTCAGTCAGTCTAATTCAGCACAATCAGCTAGAAACGCCTGCACGGATTGCCTTTATCGAACAAGGCGGAGCTGTTCAACCAGAGATTAGGTCAGGCTTACAATCCCTTAAAATTGAGGAGTATGCCTTGCTACAAGAACGAGCAGCAGCAACCGGCTTTTCTAATATTTGTTTGGTAATTTGTATCGGTTATTTTTCTAGTTTTATTTTGCTGATTTGGGTTTATCGATTACTTAACAAACAAATTGGTGTCAGCAAAGCCCTATCTGAAGAGGCAATTCGTCTAGAGCAGCAAGCTACAAAATCAAAACTAGAAAACATTCTGGAAAGAATTACCGATGCTTTTGTCGCCCTCGACCCTGAGTGGCGATATACCTATGTTAACCAGCGGGCAGGACACATCTTCAATCGTGATACTAAAGAATTAGTTGGTAAAAATATTTGGGAAGAGTTCCCTAAAGGAATTGGGCAGAAGCTTTATCATGCCTACTACCAAGCAGTAACTGAACAGAGAATGGTTCAACTGGAGGAATATTATCCACTCTGGGATAAATGGTTTGAAAGTCGGATCTACCCATCCCGTGAAGGACTGCTGATTTTTTTTCAAGATATTACCGCGCGAAAACAAGCAGAAATCGCGTTAACTCAGAGTGAACAGCGCTATCGGTCTTTAGCAATCGCCTCTGCTCAAGTCATCTGGCTCAGCGATGCAAACGGCAAGACAGTTGGAGACACCTCTGCTTGGCAACAGCTTACTGGGCAAACCGATGCGGAGATCAAAGGGTTGGGTTGGCTAGAGGCGATTCACCCGGACAGCCGTGAACGGATTCATCAGTCTTGGCTTCAGGCGATCGCCACTCAAAGCCTGTATGAGCAAGTGCAGCCAATGCGAACCCGAGACGGCAGCTACCGTGATTTTTGGGTGAGAGGCGTTCCGGTGCGTGAGGCAGATGGCACCGTTCGAGAATGGATTGGCACTTGCACGGATATTACTGAGCGCAAACAGGCAGAAGAGGCACTGCGACAGGCAAAAGCTGAGTTAGAAATCAAAGTTCAAGAGCGCACTGGTGAATTGGTACGTTCTAATCAGGAGCTAGAACTGTTTGCTTCTGTAGCTTCCCACGATTTGCAGGAGCCACTTCGGGCAATTTCGGGCTTTACTCAACTTCTGATGCAAGATTTGCCAGCCGATCTTCTGGACGAATCAACAAAAGAATACATGCATTGGATTGTGGACGGAACGCAACGAATGCAGCAGTTGATTCATGATTTGCTCGCCTACTCACGGGTAGGCACTCACGATTTGGTGCTTACTCCAACCGATTGCAACGAGGTGCTGGAGCAAGTTTCACGTAATTTGCAGGTGGCGATCGCCGAAAATAATGCTGCTATCTTCCATGACTCACTTCCTATGGTTATTGCAGATAAAACTCAATTGATTCAACTCTTTCAAAATTTGATTGGTAATGCTATCAAATTTCGGCGTAAGGAACCGCCCAAAATCTATATTCGGGTAGAGCAAACTGCCTCAGAGCAAATCTTTAGTATTCGCGACAATGGAATTGGCATTCAACCTCGTTATCTTGAGCAAATTTTTGAGGTGTTCAAGCGCTTATATACTCGTCAGGAATTTCCCGGTACTGGAATCGGTTTAGCAATTTGCAAAAAGATTGTAGACCGTCATGGAGGTCGCCTGTGGGCTGAATCTCAACCAGACGAAGGAACCACTTTTTATTTCACTCTACCTAATCGGGAATAGCGATTTCTTTCTTTAAGCCAATTAGAATTAGCTAACACGATACCAGACTCCTATTGCTTAAAATTTCTTGAGTCCTAATTTTTAAAGAGTTAGCATCTCAATTTATCGCAACTCTTATCAAAGAAGCGTTATGGAAAAATTTACCATTCAAATTTTATTAGTAGAAGATAGCTCCACTGATGCAAACTTATTACGTCAAATACTTTTACGGGCAAATCAACTAGGTTGGGAAATGACACACGTCGATCGATTAAGCTACGCAATTGACGCTTGTTGCGATCGCCCCTTTGATGTCGTTTTGCTTGACCTACATTTACCAGATTCCAGTGGACTAGAGACCATCACAGAATTTCGTGCTGCTATTCCTAGTCTGCCAATTGTGGTTTTAACTGCAACAGATGATGAAGAATTGGCTTTGCAGGTCATGGCAAGCGGCGCGCAAGATTACTTGGTCAAAGACCAAATTACGATTCAACTGCTGGTGCGAGCAATTCGCTATGCGATCGAGCGTGAACAGATTCTAAAACGCCTCAAAAACAGCGAACAAAACATGCTCAAAGCGCTTAATCAAGAGCGTGAACTGAACCTAATGAGAACTAACTTTATCTCAATGGTTTCCCATGAATTTCGCACACCGATGACAACAATTCGTTCTTCTACAGAGTTGCTTCAATGTCTCGGACAGCAAATTACGCCAGAAAAAAGAGAGCAATATTTCAACCGAATCCAGACGTCAATTGATCAAATGCTTGACCTATTGGATGAAGTTTTACTATTAGGCAGCAGTGGAGCAGGTGGACTAGAATACAATCCTGTTCCATTAAATTTAGAAAACTTTTGCCTGGAATTAGTTGAAGCAATGCAGCTCAATGATGGCGATCGCCATTCTATTGTTTTTACCCGTGAAGGAAACTGCACGGAAGCTGAGATGGATGTCGCTTTACTGAGGCATATTTTTATCAATCTCATCTCCAATGCAATTAAATATTCTCCGACACAAAGTAGGATTCAATTTAATCTAAATTGTCAAAATAACACTGCCTTTTTTTCTATCGAGGATCAGGGAATTGGAATTCCCGATAAAGATCAAAGCCGTCTGTTTGAAACTTTCTACCGATGTAGCAACGTGGGTAGGATTCCTGGGACAGGGTTAGGATTGGCGATCGTGAAAAAGTGTGTCGATCTGCATCGAGGCAGGATTCACGCCAGCAGCAAAATCAACGTTGGCACCAAATTTACTGTAGCTTTGCCGCTTACACCTTAAACAATAGACCTCTTGCTGAATGGGGACGCGGCAAAGCCGCGTCCCCATTCACGCTTCGAAAAACGATTCATGCAGGGAGTCTAATTAAACATGCCTATTTTCGAAGTGGAGTTAGAGGCTAAGAACAAGCTGCAATTCGGACTCTGGTTTGGCATCTTCGGGCAATGGATCGGGTTCGGCTCTGACTGCAGAACAATATCGCGCATAGGCACAGCGATCGCACTGTTCGCCAGGGAAGGGAAGCCACTTGCGATCGTGTCGCAACTCAAGGGCTAGCTCGCCAATCACACTCTCGACCTGCTGCCGATGAGAAGGCGTGACCTCAAAACTCACCTTGTTTCCAGTTCGCAGATACACTAGGCTCAAGCGTCGCAAACTACGCTGATAGCGCTGCTCTAGCGCCAGATAATACAGCCCAATTTGCAAATCCATTTCATCAGGCTGGGGTGGCTCAACCTCCTTGGTTGACTTGTAGTCAATCAGCTCCAACCCGTCTTCTAGTAAATCCAGGCGGTCATACCGTCCCGACAGAACAAACTCCAAATTCTGCACCTGTAGCGTTCCTTGAATTCTGCCTTCAACTGCTACAGGTCGGCGCATCACCGACTGACTCACAATAAAGTCGTTGTAATAACGCCTCAAAATCGATCGCCCTTCTGCCATCTGGTTTGCCGTCAGGTCTTTGGTTTGTCGGCTCCAGCAGTACTCAATCCAGTCATAGCGTGGAATCGCATCCTGGTAGTGCCATTCCTGGTAAATTTGCGCTAAAGCCTGATGGAGCGAAGTCCCCAGTGCTGCTGAGCCAAAAAACGCTGCTCCCTGTATTCGCCGCTCATAGCGGAAATAATAAGCCTGAGGGCAGTGATAGTAGGTTTGCAGTTTAGCGGCAGACAGTGTGTAGGGCATGGGTTCCAACTCAAGCTGAATGATTGGAGAGAAGGATAGGTGCTCGTACAGCCATCGCTTCTCAACCCATCATGGCACTAGATATAGAATTAGAACAGGGTACTTTTGCACTACTTGCACTAGAGATAGGGGTTGGGGGTTGGGGGTTGGGGACTAGGGATGGGGCACTAAGGTGAGGCGATCGCCCCTGAGTAGAGACTATATTTAGCGGGAATCTAACACTGCGTTTACAGTATTTCTTTTAACAACTGCTTATCATGAGGTAAAACCAATCACCCCGGAATGATGTTGAGTCGGATTAAAGATATTGCTGCGAATCTTGCCCCCCGTCTGATAGAAATTCGTCGCCACATCCACAGTCATCCTGAATTGAGCGGTCAGGAATATCAAACGGCTGCCTACGTCGCAGGAGTCCTTTCATCTTGTGGTCTGCATGTGCAAGAACTAGTTGGTAAAACGGGAGTTGTGGGTGAAATGCTCGGCTCTGGTACTGATAGTCGCCTTCTAGCAATTCGTGCAGACATGGATGCCTTGCCTATTCAAGAAAAAACCGGGTTGGAATATACCTCTCGACAAACTGGCATCATGCACGCCTGTGGTCACGATGTCCACACGACGGTAGGGCTAGGAACGGCAATGGTGTTGGCTCAGCTAGGTGAGACACTACCAGGCACGATTCGATTTCTATTTCAACCGGCTGAAGAAACTGCCCAGGGAGCAGGATGGATGGTCAAAGATGGAGTCATGCAGGATGTGTCCGCGATTTTGGCACTGCATACTTTTCCGACTATTCCCGGTGGCTGTGTTGGCATTCGCTATGGGGCACTGACTGCTGCGGCCGATGATTTGGAAATCACCATTTTAGGAGAGTCGGGACACGGGGCCCGACCGCACGAAGCAATCGACGCAATCTGGATTGCGGCCCAGGTGTTAACGACACTTCAGCAGGCAATCAGTCGCACCCACAATCCACTGCGTCCGGTTGTGCTGACGATTGGACAAATCACAGGCGGCAGGGCACCTAATGTGATTGCCGATCAGGTGAGAATGCTAGGAACAGTACGATCGCTCCATCCTGAAACCAGTGCTGCTCTGCCAACTTGGATTGAGCAAATTGTCGCTAGTGTTTGCCAGCCCTTTGGGGCACGGTACGAAATCAATTACCGGCGAGGCGTTCCCTCGGTGCAAAATGATCCGGCACTTACCCAGTTGGTAGAAGCCGCTGCTCACGAAGCTTGGGGAAGCGATCGCGTGCAGCTTCTACTAGAACCCTCCCTTGGAGCTGAAGATTTCTCTCTTTACCTAGACCACGCTCCAGGCACAATGTTTCGTCTCGGCGTCGCCTTCCCTGACCAGCCCAATTACCCGTTGCATCATCCTCAGTTTCACGTCAATGAAGCGGCGATCGTTACCGGTGTGGTCACAATGGCCTATGCCGCCTATAAGTATTGGCAAAACTAAAGCTATTTAGGGTGAGCAAAGCGATCGCGCAGCAAAATTTGTTTCTAAAATCGCGGGCTTAACTCCCCAACCCCGTGTCCAACATCCTTCAGGCAAGGACATTCTTTTTGCTGCCTTAGGAAGATGAACTGGCGTTAAGTTTCTTTGTAGACTGCTCCAAACAAGAGTGAATAATCTCCTGAGAACTATGGCATCATCCACACCGCTAAAAGGCATAGAGCTGATCGACTGCGCTAAGGCCAATGCCAAACAAGGCATCGAAACTGCTGCAGGACTGTGTGGTTATGGTCGGGATCTCAACACCTTTAAGCAGGAGCTTCAACACGCTTGTAGTCAAATTGGTGTGCAGGTTAATGAGTTGAGCGATCTGATTACAGATCAGCAAGTCATTCGTCAAGGGGAGGGAGTAGAAGTAGCACCCGACACCCCTTCAGAGCTGTAGTCCAATTCAAATTCAAATAATTCCTATTATTTTGTTGAATCTACCCACTTTAAATGGGTATTTTTCCCGTCGTGGAAAGGACGTTTATTTCTTAAGCTATTTAATAGCAAGGTTTAACTTGTGCATCACTTGCACGAATGCAAGTAACAATGCGCTTCTCAAGTTAAATCCAGAGTTTCCTGAGGCCCGTAGGTGATCCACACTAAAATTGCCGAATCAACACAGCATCACATCAACCCGCAGGGTGTGCAGGTGAACTATTCAGACTCCGTTATTGGAGCAGCGATTTTTGATTTAAGCGGTTTGCCTAAAGAATATTTCACAACGGCTGACAGTGGTGATATTGGCTGGGTGCAGACGATTTTTCAGGCGCTGGGGCTACAGTCTTTACTCGTTTCGTCTTTACAGTTAGAAGGGTTCCGTCATGCTGTGATTCATGGGGCGGGCTACTGTGCAATTGTAGTCAGGCAGCGGGCACGTTATACAGCCTTGTTGGTGCGTCAAGCTGACTTTAAAGAACTTTCAAGCTCTTTTGTTCACTGGATGCAAGACCTTGAACCGACTATTTTAAGAGCCAATCCTCGTTTCAATGCGGTTTAACTAACTGTTCTGCATTAGTAGCGAATCCGAGGATCGACGTAGGCGTTGAAGATATCAATCAAAATGCTGGCGATCGCCACAATCACGCCAAAAAACACCATAATCCCCTGTACGACAGGATAATCCCGGAACCCAATCGCTTCGTATAGCCGATTAGCCAGTCCTGGCCAGGAAAAAGTCACCTCCGTTAAAATTGCGCCTCCCAGCAGTGAGGCGATCGTCAATCCCAATACTGTAATCAGCGGAATCATCGCATTTTTCAGCGCATGAGTCATGACGATTTGCCGTTCAGGAATGCCTCGCGCGCGCGCCGCTTCTACGTAGTCTGACCGCAGCGTTTGCTTCAGGTTTACTCGCACAATTCGTTCAAACACGCCGCTCAATAGAATTCCTAGGGTCAAACTGGGCAGCGCCAAGTAATACAAGCTTGTGAACAACGCTCCAAAATTTGCCTGCAACAGGCTATCAATCACGTATAGCCCAGTTAGCCGATCGGGAGGCGTGAACGACAGCGGAAAGCGAGTGCCAATCGGAAACCAGCGCAACTGCACAGCAAACACAAGCTGCAACAGCATTCCCACCCAATAGGTTGGCAGGGCGTAGGTAATGATGCCAAACAGCCGTCCTCCTGCATCGACAGGCGTGTTTGGTTTGGATGCAGCCAATGCACCAACGCTCACCCCCACCAGTACTGCGATAATTGCACCCAACACCGTTAGTTCGACGGTAGCCGGAAAATATTGCAGAATAATTTCCCAAACCGACTGTCCCTGGCTGGTGAGCGATGTGCCTAGATCAAGCCTGAGCAAATCTTTCAGGTAATCGACGTATTGCAGCCAAAGCGGGTCGTCTAAACCGAGGCGCGATCGTAATGCTTCCTTCGCCGCCTCTGGTGCCCTGCCGCCTAAAATCACATCAACCGGATCACCTGGCGTTGCCCGCAACAACAAAAACACCAGCGTCACGATCGTCCAGAGCATCAACGGCGCAAGCAACACACGAGAGAGAATATAGTAACCCAGGGCGGTAGAACGAGACATGAAACTTATTGGTATCGGTTTACTAAGCTATTCTGAAACATGAAAAGCACTCAATATTTTAGGGAGTTTGCTTCTCAGAAGCATCCTGAAGTTTTACCAGAATGGATAGAGCGTGTGCTAGCTAATCCAATTAAGCAAGAAATGCAGCCTCATAACCGTATCGCCTTCTGGGGCAACATTGAAGAAGCAGAAGGTCGGGTTCTATGAGTCATTACGCTAGACGATGGAGAAACTGTTCACAATGTTTTTTTGACCGTAACTTTTATAAACGACAACAGCGAGGAGAGGAGTCACAGTGAAGATTCAATATTTTCCTGAAACCGATACGTTGGCGATCGAGCTAACCAACAAACCTGTAGCCTCTACTGACGCAATTACTCATGATCTAATCCTGGATTATGACGAACAGGGTAAACCTGTAGCGATTACACTTGACAACTGCTCTAAAAACGTTGATTCTGTTCATCTTCAAACTCTTAATTTGCCTTTAATAAGTTCAAATTACGAACAGATCGGAAGGTGAGGGAGGGCGATCGCCCTCCCTCACATCATTCCTATTTAGAAATTTGCCAGAGCAAGAACTGCTGAGTTGGCTCGATGCTGACGTTTTCTATCCCGTCTTGAACAAAGACATAATCTTTGTTTTGCCAGAGGGGAATGTAAGGAACATCTTCAGCAGATAAGTCTTGCAGTTCAGTGAAGACGGCATCACGAGCAGCGGGGTCTTGCTCTGCCCGTTCTTGCGTGATCAGGTCATTTGCTTTTTGGCTGTAGTAGAAGGAGCCGTTGCCCTGACTTGCACCTTTCTCGCAAAGCGTTTCGGGTGAACCCTGGTCGCAGCTAAAGAAAGGCTGGGTGAAGTTATCCGGGTCGTAGAAGTCGGGATACCAGTTGAGCAAAACGGTTTCGTAGAGCCCGGTGTCAACCCCTTCAGAGAGCGTGGCACGTTCTGCGCTGTTGACAGCAACGGTGACTAAGCCTGGAAGCCCTTGTTCAATCGATTCCTTAAGCGTGTTGGCGATGATGCTGCGCTCGGTGGAGGCAGAGGGATACCAGATTTCAAGGTTGAGCGGGTTGGATTCCGAATATCCGGCTTCTTCCAGGAATGCTCTGGCTTTGTTGAAATCGCCATCCCCGTAAGCTTGCTCAAAGACAGGTTTATAAATCTCGAAACTAGTCGGAATCATGCTGTAGAGCGGCTCTGCGTTGCCTTGAAAGACTCGCTCGTTGATCAGGTTGCGGTCGATCATCGCAGCGATCGCCTTTCTTACATTTAGATCACTGGTTGGCTCAATCTTCTGGTTTAGCGTCATGTAGTTGATTACATTCGTGCCAGCTTCGATCACTTCCCAACCGCCGCTTTCCTCCTCTCGTTGCAGGCTGGCAATCTGGTCAGGGTCAAGCGTTTGGTAAGCAATGTCTAATCCGCTCGTGCGGAAGGTGTTGTACAGGTTTGCTGGGCTTGCGTAAATTTGAATGTCGATGCCCTGATTAGCCGGAGGTTCGCCCCAGTAGTCCTCGTTCACATCCAGCTTGATCGAGTCGGCATTGAGGGAAGCGAGTTTGTAAGGTCCGGTGCCAATGAAGGAGTCAGGTTTGAAGCTGCCTTCGCCAATTTCGTAGGCATCAGGTGGAACTGGGGTTACGCCCCAAAAGGACAGGAGTGCCGGGAATCCAGCAAACTCAGCCTTGAGTGTGATGGTCAGTTCGTATTCACCAGAAGCTTCAACCGAATTGACTACGTCTCCTAGCAAGAAGGCTGGTCCGCCCCCATTTTGAATGAAGCGATCGATAGAAAATTTCATCACTTCGGCGTTAAAGGCAGTGCCATCATGCAGCGTTACGCCTTCTCGCAGCGGAATGGTGTAGGTCAATCCGTCATCGCTAACGGTTGGCATCTCGGTTGCCAGTTGGGGAACTAGGTCTGTGGTGCCAGGTTCGTAGGTGTAGAGGCGATCGCCCATGTTGTAGAGCAAGATGCCTGTAAAAATTGTGTAGGCATCTGCCGGATCAAGCGTTTCCACTTTTTGCGTCGTGCCCATTGTGATCCGACTGCTGCCTGCTTCCCCGCTAGCGGCTGGGCTGGCGGGTTGCTCGGTATCAAGCGCACCACCACAGCCGACAATCAGTGCAATACAAAGGCTGAATAGCGTAAAGAATTGGAGGAGCGATCGCCACCCCCGCCGAGAAAAGCCAAACCGACCCGCAAAACCAGACCCGCTCATAAACTCCACCTGGATATCCCAATACAGCTTGTCATCTGTCTATATCCAGAACTTTATACACTGCTAGCAGCAATAACTCAATCAGAATCGGCACATCTGACTAATGACCCTGTGCTCAGAGTTAGCTTTTTGAAAGCCTACAGTGCGTTGATTTTAAATTTGCTAAAGGTCAACTTAATTCCGCTAAAACTCGACCGTCACTTCCTAAAAATTTGACCTGACAAACTCCTGCATTTTTAGGTAGCATCACACTAAAAATCCCGTTAATAACCTGATCCTTTAAGGTTTCTCCAGTACCAAAAGTTACTTCGACAGCAACGGCTTCGGCGGGTGCAAATAAATTTCTATATTCAAAAGTACTGCCAGCATAGAAGGTATAGCTTTCATCAGCAGCAGTTGCAGCAGGTACCGACGGATTTCTCAACGGATTTCTACATTCAAAGGTGCTTCCGAAGTAGAAGGTGGAGTTCCCATCTTGGGTTTTATTTGACGTCATAAGAGAAGTACTTCTTAAAGTTTCTCCTTCTGATAAAAAGGGCGCACTAAAACTCAAGAGAGGACTATAGCTAAAGCCTCTCCAGACATTTCCTCGTCGAACTAGAGATTTGAAGTCGTAATTTATAGGGTGCTCAAAATAAGGAGCCTCCACTTGCTGCCAACTGGCGTTCCTTTGCTCAACAGTTTCCATTCCGATCACAGCAGACTGTATTGCTCTACTGTCAGTGCGACAAAGCAGCCTGAAAAACACAACTTGTTGGTACGGTGGATATTGAACTGCATGCAGAATCCGAAAGTCTCCAAGAACCTGAGCTTTCTGTCGAATTTCCCGATTGGGACAAAGGTCACCGGAGAAGTAAGAATGACGAACGATATCTTCAGGACTAGATGCAACAGGCGCGTAGGTAAAATTGTTGTCAACCGTTGGCAACTGGTTACTATCCTGCTGTAGAATCAGACCGTTTTCACCTAAGACTCTGATTTCACGAACCTCAGTGGCTTCTGGTGACGCTATTGCAAACACACCATCTTTGTTCTCCTGTCGCAAGCTTTCTCCTGTATCAAAGATGACTTCTATAGCTGTCACATCAGGGCTAAGAATTTCACCATAGATCATGGGAGGGCGATCGCTCTGTTTGTTCTCACGGTTCACCGTCCCGTATTCGACGTATTCTTGAGAAAACTCTGGTAAGACCTCAAGGTGAGACCCAAGTTCGGCCGATCGCCACCCTAAACTTTTGCGCTCCAGAACTTCGTAGCCTAAGAAGCTTCTTCTAGCTCGACTAATACTGCTATCTCCGTCAAAGCAATTGAGCCGATAGATGGCGATCGTCTCCTGTAACTGTGTTTGAGTTCCGACAAGATGAAAATCTTTTGCTGTCCAATCTTCTGAACAGATGGTACTTAGCTCTCGACGAATCGCTGCTCTAGCACTCAGAGAAAAATAATACAAGCTATAGCCAGAAACAACGCTCAGCAGCAAGCCACCTAGAGCAATCCATAGTCGTTTCATAGCACTTTCCCTGGATAGAATAGCAATCCTAAATCAGTTATGAGATGAGCGAGTTATAAGAAACTCACCTCTTTAGGTGAACTTCTCACAAATCATTTGGGACTGCTATAGTAACCAATTCTGAAAAGGTTCTTCTGAAGATCGGCTAAGTAGCCTTTTCTAACCATACGGAGTCATTACGGCGAATCGTGCCGCCCTGCAAGACAGACATTCGAATGCCAGCAATAACATTGTTATAGCGAGCAGTGGTGCGGAGGATATTCAAATCTTCGGGTAGACCAGATTGCGCCAAGGTCGTCACCACACAACGGGGACAGGCAGTATCGATGCTGAGACGAACTGTTTCACCGATCGCCAAAATTCCTCCTACCCACTCATCTTCCAAAAACGCAATTTCACGCGAAGTAGGTTCAATAACAAAATTCGGGCGAAATCGGCAGCGCTCAAATTGCCCTTCGGGGTAAAGCTCGTGCAACCGAGCGAGGGTTGCGGTCGTCATCGCGTGGATGGAGCAAGAGTCAAAAAAGGTTCCTGTTGGCATTAATAATTGAGTGACTGCATCCTGATGAGCTGTGCCTTCAACAGAGGGCCAGTACTGCTCTAGAGTGGGGGTTTCAGGTGGGCAAGAGAGCAACTCCACCTCTCGCCCCAATGCGGCTGAAAGAACTTTGCTGACTTCGGGTGCTTCGCTGGTAATCGAGTCGCCATTGGGTAGGGAAACTTTCACGGGTGGAAGAGACTCATAGCCTTGTGGCATGGCGGTAAGAGATGCCTGAAAATCCAGTAACTTTGCCCATTTCTTAGGATTTTTGGCGCTAGCTACTTTGCCACTTTGCGTGTCTAGTAGTGCATAAGCCCGATCGCCTGCTAGTCCACGAGTAGTTACTTTTGAAACCTCTATTTCCTCTCCCAACATAGACTTAACTGGATAACGCCAGAGTGACGCGATCGCCCCCACCACTTCCCGCACCATAAATGATTGCTTCTGTAACAACGGATTAACGCTACCAGAACTCCCTGGGTGTAGAAGTATCAGAGCTTACGGGGATGAAGTGCGATCGCCCCTCCTATGCTTTTGCCTCTATGTTTGGTTTGGTGAGGATGCAGGGGCAGGTGGGAAAGGGCGATCACCAATGATCATAAATAACTTCACATGAATACTCGGCTTAAACATGAAATTAAATTGGACAATATCGCCCATCACCTGTAGCAGATACAATCTGCATCAAACCATCGTTTTTTCGGCAGTTGGTGTGCATGAGCACTGTTAGCTTGAGATCACTTACTTCGAGGAATTTACTAGGTGTGGTACGTTCCCAAAAATCTATCGGTAGAGCAGTAGGATTTACATTAGGAACGCACCCTACAGCCATAGCGATCGCACTAACCAGCAAAATGTGATCTCTCTGCACGAAAGTTTTGGAATTCAACAAGCCTATCATGACAAAATTTTATCGACAGATAGAATAGGGGTGTTTGCCCTATTGTCTTCCGTATACCTACAAATGCAAGGTTTTGGTTGATGTCTACCCCATACAATGATGCAAGGAATCAGGTAATTCTAGTCAACGTCCTATTGCTAGTATGCATTTTCCTTGGTGTCGATGCCATTCAAGAAGCAGCAATTAAATTTGGGTTCGCAGCAGTCATGCTGAAAAATTTATCTGCAATACCTTGCATTTTGATATGTGTGCTTATCTACACAGTATATAGATTGACTATAGAGTGGCTTAATAGTGAATCTGAATTCAAGAAAAAGATATGGAATAAATTAGACTACAGAATTACGTTAATTGGAACACAAGTTATATGTTTCACCTTTTACACACAGGAAATATATGAGCGAACACTATTGATGAGAGAATTTTGGGTAAACAGTGCGTGGAGTGGTGGCTTGGTATTAGGTCTTTTTATTATTTCTTTCCCGCTCTTGAATTTTCTCCAAAAAACTGTTCCTCATGATACAAACCTCAGAACAGAAATGTGGACTTTTACACGGGTTCTTTGCGTGCATATAGTGTTAGGTGAGATATACTTAAATGTTATTTCCCAAAAAGTTGCTCCAGCTGACTTTTTTGCGATCTTTTTCTTAAGCCCACTTGTCTTTTTGGGTATCCCCATAGCGATTTTAGTTCCTCAATTGGAGAGAGATGAGGAAAGTAAGGAATTTACCATAAGCTGATGCGTAGGTGTGATGGTCTTACAAACTCACAAAATATTCCTCTTAAAGATTCAATTCAAATATGTTGCCTTGATTCTCAAAATAAACGGAGATAATAACCGAGCATTCTAAAGATTTGTTTAGAGGGCGATCGCTCCTCCTCAAACGATCGCCCCTCTTCTCCTAGCCTCCTCGTCTGCGATCGCCAGTCAAGATACTCATCACTTCACCAGAACTCGGTGCAGGTAAAAGGGGACTCCAGGCACTCACTTCAGCAAAACCGCGATGATATAAGTCGTGAATCGTTTCAATCACACCATCACGAGAGCCGATGATGAGAACTCGCAGGCGATCGCGGTCAGGGTTGTGAAGTGCAGAAACTTCTCTCTCAACGGTGGGTGCGTTGGGAGATTCCAAGAAACATTGAGACATGAGTTGTGACTCCTTTTGGTTTTTGAGGAAACCCCAAAAACCTAGCCACCCCGCACTCATTCACACGTTGTACAAAACCAGTGAGAGAACTAAAAGTGATACTTTCACTTTCATGTCCTAAAGGGTTAGCAACGGCTTTTTTGACATGACAAGTCGGGGTGGCTAAGGGAGTGTTAAAATTCACCATTAGCCGCCAGACTGGTACCTCAGTTTGGGGGTCAGTCGCTCATTGCTGCTGGTAACAGCTCTGAGCGGCGCTAGATCTTTGGGTGTAGCAGGGCTGCTTTTGGGTAAAAAAGACAACCTTAACGTGAGAGCATATCTGGAGGAATGGCTTGTCGTCAAGCGATTGAGCTACGGAATTTTTTGATATGTAATTCAAAATTGAAGCTGCAAATTGAGGTGATTTTGTCCAGGTTATCCTGACTGCGAGAGGGAAAAGGCGAAGGTGTCTATACCGATCCGGTACAATGGCTGTCTGTACCCTTAACGGGGATCGCTGACGGGTGAAGACACCGAGGAGTGAGCGGACTGAATGACTCAGTTGAATAATGCCCTGACCCTGTTTTTTAGCCTGCTGGTTGAAGCAATCCCGTTTCTATTGATAGGCGTGGTGTTTTCCAGCGCGTTGCTGCTGTTTGTGGATGAGCGCAAGCTGGTGGCGATGATGCCAAAAAATCCACTGCTGGGAGCGCTGGCAGGTAGCATGGTTGGGTTTCTATTTCCAGTGTGCGAGTGCGGTAACGTGCCCGTGGCGCGGCGACTCATTGTACAGGGTGCGCCTGCTTCGGTGGCGATTGGTTTTTTGCTGGCAGCGCCGACAGTGAATCCGATTGTGTTTTGGGCAACCTGGACGGCGTTTCGTGGTCAACCGGAAATTGTGTTTTTGAGAATTGGGTTTTCGCTGCTGATTGCGACGATCATCGGCTGGGTGTTTAGTTCGCAGGCAGATTTGCGACCGCTTTTGCAACCAGCGGTGGCTCAGTCGATGCCTGCACCCCAAGGAAGGCGATCGCGTCGGTCTAAATTTGCCCAATCTGCGGAACCTGCCTCGGAGCTATTGCAATCTGGCACATTCCTACTTAACTCCTCAGGACAGCCAATGCGAATGGAAGCAGTCGGGGCGCAGGCGGCTTTGGCAGCTAGCTCAGTGACGACAAAGCCATTGAGCGATCGCCTCCAGCTCATGCTAGACAACGTGGTGCAGGAATTGCGCGAACTGGGCGGCGTATTGATCTTGGGAAGTGCGATCGCTGCGATCGTTCAGGTAGCGATTCCTCGTGAAGTCATTCTCAGCTTGGGGCAGGGGCCGATTACGTCGATTTTGGCGATGATGCTGTTGGCGTGGGTCGTATCAATCTGCTCAACGGTTGATTCCTTTTTTGCTCTATCATTTGCTTCGACGTTTACCAGTGGCTCTTTGCTAGCATTTCTAGTCTTTGGTCCCATGATTGATGTGAAAAACATTGGGCTATTGCTATCGGTGTTCCGGGGGAGAGCGATCGTCTATCTATTTGCGCTGGCGGCACAGTTGACATTTTTGCTAACCCTGATCATCAATTTGTATGTCAGCTAGGAAAGAGAGGGATGAAGGATGAAGCTCACAAAACCTCTAACCTCTCTAATCTCTAGTCTCTAGCCCCTAAACCTGTACACTGCGTGTTTTGGAAACTGCATGACTGTTAGACCTAAACCGATCGCTCAACCCCAACCTCGACGGCTTGGCAGTGCTTTCTGGCTGGTTGTCCTGGATATTTTGGCGATTGCCACTTGGGGCGTTTTGCTGCTGAAATACTGGCTGACTGGTAAGCTCAACGTTTTGCTGCACCCGAACTACATGTGGCTGGCAAACACCGCTGGGATTTGCTTGCTGGCGCTGAGCTTGATCAAGGCGGTGCAGCTTCTACAAATTACGACTCAGCGCAGTGCCCGCAATCATTTTAGAAGCTTGCCCACGATGCAGCACTTTTCGCTGTTTCCAAGGGGATGGAGCAGTGCGATGCTGTTAGCGGTGGCAGTGTTTGGGCTACAGTTTACGCCTCAGCCGTTCGCCAGTGAAGTGGCGCTTAATCGAGGTGTGACGGATACGCTGGCGATGACGCGATCGCAGCCTCAGTCTTTTCGCTCGACCACCAGTCCGGAGGAGCGATCGGTAATTGACTGGATTCGCACCCTGGATGTGTATCCCGAACCTGATGCCTACACCGGACAGCAAGCCAATGTCGAAGGCTTTGTGATTCATCCACCCGAACTGCCCAACAACTATCTGATGATTTCCCGGTTTGTGATTACCTGCTGTGCAGCCGACACCTATCCGGTTGGGTTGCCTGTGAAGCTTGAAGGTAGCCGTTCCACCTACCCGCAGGACACCTGGCTGCGCGTTAAAGGTTCGATGATCACTGAAACCCTTGATGGGCAGCGTCACCTTACCATTCAGGCAAGTGAGCTAGAGGAAATTGAGGAACCAGAGAATCCGTATGAGTATTAGACCGTACAAGTATTAGACAAGGATAAGCTTTTCGGGCGTTAAGCGCCCGAAAAGCTCATTGATTTTAGATCAAGCCAGTTCCCTTGCCGCGAGTATCTTTGTCCATCGTCAGTTTGCCGGTCTCGTCGTTTTCATTCACTTCACGGACTTCTTCTGCTCGCTCTGCGGCATTTGCTTCTTCTTCTTGTCTCAGGTCGCCAGGTTCGTTAACGTACATCTCAGGCTCGATCGCATAGTTGTTTGCCAGACCTTCCTTATCGACCGTGTAGCCTCCTGTGGTATCAATACTGCCTCTGCCAGCAGCCTCAGGATCACTGGTAGGCTGCTTGTAGCCTTCACCTTCGCGATCTTTGCGTGCGCCAGTTTCAGCCGGGGTAATACCTCTGTCGTAGTTGTCCACGTCAACGGAGCGATCGCCAGCCCGATTAAAATCTTGATTAGTCATGAGTTAATTCTCCAAAGAAATGTAGTACTTACCGCTTTAAGCCGGCTCAAATCACGCTGCCCCCAGTTTCTTGAAAGCATTACTTAACTTGAGATGACTTACTTTAAGGTTTTTAGTAGTGAAGTACACACTACCGAGAGTCGGATGTTTCTGACACTTCTAAATCAAAATGTTGTCTGTCTAAAGAGAGACTTTTACACTTCTTAAAGTGAGGTTTAAGAAGGTCAATTTACCCCAAACCTGTTTAGGGATATAGCCTTCAAGCAAATATCCTTGCTCCGTTTTGGGGTCTATCTATTGACTGCTTTGCTCTTACAAAATGTATTTAATAATTTTTCAAACACTCTTTGGATAGACTTGGGCGAACACGATAAATTGCGTTTTCAAGGCTTAATTCTTTAACGCTTAATTACAACTCATAGGCTGGGTCTAACGGGCGATCGCCACACCTCTTTCCAGGAACCGGACCGATTTAATTTGCCATTGAGTATTGCGGGTTAGGGTTTCTCGCAAGCCGCCAAATAAAGCAAATTGTTCGCAGGTTGAGAGCGAAGTAATTCTACGAGGAGAACCGGGCACCAGACGCAAATCAACCGTTGCTACGCCCTTATCAACACTGACCCGAAAACCAGACAAATCAAAGTCACTACTGGTTTGCGCCTGCAAAACCTTACTTACGGCTGCGGTGACGGGCTGGTCGGCTGGCAGTTGAATATCTTCTGAGACAAAGCTTTCACATTCACTATCCGCCGTGTAAAGCTTAGCGCTGACTGTTGCAACAGGTTCAGGAGTTGCAGCACTGTTGGTTTGAGCCTCGGTCTGGTTGGCGGGTTGACCATCAGCTTGATAATTTACCCGAGTATCAGCCTGATTATTAGCTTGGCTATTGGTTGAGACTTCGGATACAGCAGTGGGAGAAACAAGTGCTGCATCCGATGGAGACTCAGAGCTGGCTTGAATGGAAGTACTAGGGTTGGGGTTGGGGCGATCGCCCCCTGGCTCAATCTGAGAACAGCTTCCCAGACCTAGCAAAAGTATTCCAGATATTAAAACGGACAGCGGTAGAATGCTTTTCATCAGTAAAACCGTTAGGTTCTAAGTTTTGAGTTTTTTAGGGTAGAACGTCGCGCAGGATTTTGAGTAGTTTTTCAGCCGTGTAGGGTTTTGCTAAAAATGCTTTGACTCCAACGCCGGAAAGCATTGCAGACTGCTGATTAGAGTTCAGTCCGCTAACGGCGATGACATTAACCTGGGGGTCAATTTTGTGTAGCGTGCGAATTGTTGTGAAGCCGTCCATTGATGGCATCATCATGTCTACCAACACCACCCGAATCTTGTCCCGATGCTGGGCATAAAGGGCGATCGCCTCAATTCCATCATTCGCAGTCATCACTTCGTAGCGATACGCTTCCAGGGTCGCTTTCGTGATTTCACAAATCGCCGCTTCATCATCAACGACTAACACCAACTCGCCATTTCCTCCGGGTAGATGGCGATTACTTTCTTCCGCCGTTTGGGACAACGTTGTCTCAGTTGCAGGCAGGTAAACCTTAAATCGGGTGCCCTTACCCACTTCACTATAGACATTGACAAAGCCACCGTGGTCTTTGACAATGCCGATGACTGTGGATAGGCCCAGCCCAGTCCCTTTGCCCACCTCTTTTGTAGTGAAGAAAGGTTCAAAGATTCGATCTAAAACAGCAGGCGGAATCCCTACCCCCGTGTCTGAAACGGTCACGGCCACATAAGGTCCGACCTGCGCATGAATGTTCATGCGGGCATAGTTTTCATCCACGACCAGATTTTCAACTACGATGCTGAGCCTACCGCCATCGGGCATGGCATCACGGGCATTCACACAGAGATTCATGAGTACTTGATGCAGATGCGTTGCGTCTCCTGATACTACCCACAAGTCCCAGATGGGAATATCCGTCCAAATTTCAACAGATTTGGGAAAAGTTTCTTTAGCAATTTTCTCAATCTCTTTGACTAGATGACCAATTTGGAGCATCGTGCGTTCTCCTTCAATGCCTCTAGCGAATGAGAGAACTTGCCTAACCAAATCAGCTCCCCGTCGAGCACTGGTTTCCAGGGTTTCGAGCCATTGCTTGGCCTGCTCGTCGTCTTCACGAACTCTGGTCTCAAGCAGTTGCACAGCCATTAAGATTGGAGCCAGCATATTGTTCAGGTCGTGGGCAATCCCACCTGCTAGCGTGCCAATGCTTTCCATCCGCTGTGCCCTTAAGAACTGCGTTTCCAGGCTCTTTTTTTCAGTTATGTCTGTGCCGACGATCAAAATCGATTTCGGCACGTCGTGTTCGTCTCGAACCAGCGTCCAGCGACTTTCGACAATAATCTGGCGGCGGTCTTTTGTGAGTTGTCGCAGTTCACCTTGCCATTCACCATTCGCCAGTAAGCTCGCTTGGGCTTCTAAATACTGAGGAGATGGCTCGGCGTACAAAAGCTGACTGGCAGGTTTTCCCAGGGCTTCTGCGGCAGTCCAACCGTAGAGCCGCTCTGCACCGTGATTCCAAAACAGAATTCGAGTGCCCAGGTCTTTGACTAAAATTGCGTCTGTGGCAATGTTGATCAGGGCAGCCTGTTCTTGAATTTTTTGCTCGGCGCGTTTACGGTCGGTTACGTCCGTCTGAATGCCAACAAAGTAAAGCAGTTTGCCCTGAGCAGAAAAGACGGGCGAGATTTTTAGCTCATTCCAAAAGGGCTGTCCGTCTTTGCGATAGTTAAGCAGTGTGACTTTAACTTCTCGCTGGGCGTTGATGCCTTCCCGAATTTGGGCAACAGTTTCCCGATCTGTGGCTGGACCCTGGAGAAACCGACAGTTTCGCCCTAGCACCTCCTCTGGCTGGTAGCCCGTAATTCGAGAAAAGGCAGGGTTGGTGTAAACGACTGGATCATCGGGCTGGTTCGGGTCACAGATCAGGATGCCGTCTGAGGCGGAGGCGATCGCCTGAGCCTGCAATAGATTCTCAGTCGCAGCCATTTGCAAAGCCATTGCTGACCGTTTGCGTTCGATCGCGTAGCGCATCGAGCGTACCAGCAGGTCGCCCGTCACCTGACCTTTGACCAAGTAATCTTGAGCGCCATCCTGCACCGCTCGTACCGCTAGCTCTGTATCGTCTAGCCCAGTCAACACAATAATTGGGGCAGTTGAGCCACGCGCTTGAGCCTGGAGCAACGTATCTAAACCTTGGCTATCCGGCAAAGATAGGTCAAGCAAAACTACATCAAAGTCCTCTTGCTGCATCTGCTGCACTCCCTCACTCAAGAGTTCTACATGCACCAGGGTGACAGGAGCCAATATCTCTGCCAAACTTTCTTGCAGCAAACGAGCGTCGCCGGAGTTATCTTCGACTAACAAGACTTTGAGTCGCTGATCAACCATCTACCCCTACTCCATCGGCAGTTTTACGATGGTTAGCCAAAATTCCTCAATAGATTTCACAATCCGGATGAATTGATCCAGGTCAACAGGTTTGGTGATGTAGCAGTTGCCGTGCAGGTTGTAGGCTCTAAGGATATCTTCTTCAGCTTGAGAGGTGGTCAAAATCACAACCGGAATGCGCCTCAAACTGTTGTCTTCCTTGATCGTAACCAAAACCTCTCGCCCATCTTTTTTGGGCAGATTCAGGTCTAGCAAAATTAAGTCAGGACGAGGAGCAGATGAATAGTTGCCCTGGCGATAGAGAAATGCCAACGCTTCGGTGCCATCTTGGACAACGTTGAGATGGTTGTTAACTTTGCCATCTCGAAGCACTTCTCGTGTCAGACGAACATCGCCAGGATTGTCTTCAACCAGTAAGATTTCGATCGGTCTACCGGATATCGCATGGCTCATGCCGAGTTCCCTCCCCTGTCTGGAATAGTGAAGTAGAAGGTTGAGCCTTGTCCAGGCTGCGATTCAACCCAGATGCTTCCACCGTGACGCTCTATAATCTTTTTACAAATTGCCAACCCAATGCCAGTGCCGGGATACTCGCCACGACTGTGCAATCGTTGAAATATTAAGAAAATTCGATCAACATATTCTGAGTCTATCCCGATTCCGTTGTCTTGCACGGAGAATAGCCATGCATCTGCACGACGCTGACTGCTGATGTGGATCTGAGGTAGTTGGTTGCTGCAAAATTTGATGGCATTGCTAATCAAATTTTGAAACAGTTGGGTCAGTTGGGTGGCATCTGCCATGATTTCGGGGAGAGGTCCACAGGTGACGTTTGCGTGAGCGACTTTGATTGTGGTTTGAAGGTTGGCGATCGCCCGATCCAAAATAGCAGAGCAGGGGGTCAACACAAAGGACTTGCCGCGACTATCAACGCGAGAATAGTCGAGCAGGTCATTGATCAAGGTCTGCATTCGCATCGCACCATCTACGGCGTAGTTAATAAACTCATCTGCCGTGTCGTCAAGCTGCCCTCGATAGCGCCGCTCTAGCAGTTGCAGATAGCTAGCAACCATTCGCAACGGCTCTTGCAAATCGTGGGAGGCGACGTAGGCAAACTGCTCCAAATCAGCATTAGAGCGAGCAAGCTCCTGGCTTTGAAGGTTGGCTTGCTCTAGCATCTGAGACTGAGCTAGAGCGATGCCGATCTGGTCTGCCAACTGCTGCGTTAATTCAATTTCTGAGGGTGTCCACTGGCGGGGGCGATCGCACTGATGGACAATCAACAAACCCCAAAACTGATCCTTGAGCAAAATTGGCATTACCAGCTTTGACTTTACGTCAAGGTATTCCAAAAAATGCACCAAACAGGGTTCTAACTTTGCCGTACCAACGTCGTTGACGGTGTAGACGCGTCCCTGTCGATATTTTCTGAGATAGTCTGCTCCAAAGCAATCATCTTGAACTTTTAGATCTAGGGTAGATGACCACCCTGGCGCAACTGCCTCCTGAATCACCTGTCCCTTGCTTTCGGAGTCAAGCCGAAATATCAATACGCGATCGGACTGAAAGATTTTTTGTACCTCGGTAACGGCTGTTTGCAGGATTTCGCCAAGTTGGAGTGATCGGCGAATCTTCAGGCTAATTTCAGCAAAAAGCTGCGATCGCATACTTTGTAGCTGGAGCATTTCTGCTGCCTGCTTGCGATCGCTGATGTCACTGCCGATGCCCAAAAAGCCGGTCAAGTTTCCATCGGAGTCACGTAGCGCTGTGGCTGAAAGCACGATTGGAAAGCGAGAACCATCTTTGCGAATGTAAGTCCATTCTCGCTCCTCGACTCCACCCGATCGGATTTTGTGGACAAAGCATTCAAAACCAGGGGCGATCGTCTCCCCCAGTTCCTCACTCAGTTCCCTGGCTCGTTGCTCTACCTCTTTAAGGTCGTGGATCAGCAAAGGTGTTTTCCCTACCACCTCGTCTGCGCTGTAGCCCAACAGTTGCTCTGCGGCTCGGTTAAAGGTGCGAATGGTGCCATCAAGGTCGGTTGAAATAATCGTGTAGTTTGCGCCATCCAGAATGGCTTGCTGAAGTAGCGTTGTTTCTAGAAGCGATCGCTCTGCTCGACGGCGATCGGTGACGTCATCGACCAAGACCAACGCAGCCCGCCTTTCGGCAAAAACCAGGTCGTGAACCGTAATTTCCACATCGATCAAGCTGCCGTCTTTTTTGCGATGTTGCCAAAGTCCTGCCCGTCCGATGCCAGAAGTCAGGTTTGCAACGTTTTGCAGCAGTGCTGGAATGTCTTCGGGTGGGCGAATGTCACACAGAGTCATGGATAGGAATTCTTCCTGAGAGTAGCCATAGTGGGCGATCGCCGCCCGATTTACTGCCAAGAACGCAAGCGTCTCCAGGTCATACACCCACATTGGCTGGGGATTGTTCTCAAACAGCAGTCGATACCGCTCTTCTGAACTTCGCAATGCTGCCTCAGCCTGTTTTCGCGCATTAATATCCTCAAAGTAAACAGATAAACCCTGTTTAGAAGGATAAGCATGAATTGAAAACCAAGTCTCCAGCGGCGGGTAGAATTCTTCAAACTCGACGCTGGTTTGAGTTTCCACAGCCTGCTGATACTTTTGATAAAGGGCTGAATCAACCAGATCAGAAAATTCTTCCCAAATACATCGACCCAACAACTCAGTGCGGCTTCGGTGTAGCAGCACTTCTGCTTGATGATTGATGTAAGTGAAGCGCCACTCGTCGTCTAGCGCCAAAAACGCATCCGTAATGCTCTCCAAAATATCGCTGCTGTGAGTTTGGGTTTCGGTCAGCTCAGCCAGACTGCGGCGTAGTTCTAACTGAGCCATCACTTGCCTTGCCAGCGCTTGCAAAGCCTCTAACTGAGCAGAATCTAGCTGACGGGGTACATAGTCCAGCACACACAAGGTTCCTAACCCATACCCCTCGCCAGTAACCAGGGGCATCCCTGCATAAAAGCGCACTGCTGGGTCAGCCTGAGCTAAGGGAATATGGACAAACTGCTCATCTTGCTGCACATCATTCACCACCAGCGGTCCAGTCTGGAGAATTGCCTGGGCGCAGAACGTCGCATCTCTGGGAATTTCTGAGGTATCTAAGCCAACTTTTGACTTGAACCACAGGCGATCGCGATCCACCAGGCTGACTAGGGCAACTGGGGTTTGGCAAATGTAAGCCGCCAAACGAGCCAAATCATCAAAAGCAGGCTCAGGTGCCGTATCTAAAATATTCAGTTGACACAATGCTTTGACCCTGACAGCTTCGTTATCGGGCAAAGGTGCCTGAACCATGTTTATAAAAAGTTTGTCTAGCGCATCATTTATACACTCAGTTTAAATGACTCTGTTAGCAGCATATTTGAATCTTTCAAGAAGGGAGTTAAGGGTTAAGGATTGGAGGTTAGGGAAATAAGCGGACTTCACGTAGTTCAGCTGTAGATTAGTCACCTTAGTTGGGGGAGCGATCGCCTGTTTGCCCTTACAAGGCATTGCCAGCCACAAAACGATATTGAGCCGCAACCCCTCAACCTAATTTCCCAAACCCAACCTCAACCCCTAATCCCTAATACTCCCATCCGGCATAATTGCTCCTTTAAAGGTCGCGCCTTCCAAATTGGCATCCTGCAAATTTGCGCCGCTCAGGTCAGCGTTGCTCAAGTCGGCTCCGCTGAGGTTGGCATTGCTCAAGTCGGCATTTCTTAAGAAGGCGTTGCTGAGATTCGCGCCGCTCAAGTCTGCCCCACTCAAGTTTGCAGTTGATAAACCTGCACTGCTGAGGTTTGCGTCATTTAACTTGGCGTTGCTGAGGTCGGCGCTGTCGAGCAGGGCCCCGCTCAGGTTTGCCAGAGTCAGGTCTGCGCCAGATAAGACAGCCGTGTTTAGAACTGCTTTGGTTAAATCTGCCTGACTCAAATCAGCCTGGCTTAGCTCGGCTCCTTGCAGATCACATTCAGGGCACTGTTTATTTTCGAGTAACTGTTGTTCGGGTTTTGCCCGAGTACAGCCGAAAGCCAATAGACAAAGGGCGATCGCCCCACTCAATACTAAAATTTTGGATTTCATATTCAATCAACCCCTTAAACGATGAAAAATTTGAGTTTCAGTTGAGGCGATCGCCCCGACTGCGATTAATCTGATGACTCAGCAAAATCACAGGCAAGACTCCCACCAAGATGATCGCTAGCGCTGGGGCAGAAGCTTCTGCTAGCCGTTCGTCTGCTGCTAGGCGATAGACCTGCACCGCCAGCGTGTCGAAGTTGAAAGGGCGGACAATCAGCGTTGCCGGAAGCTCTTTCATGACATCGACAAACACGAGAATGGCGGCGGTGAGTAGTCCGCTGCCCAAGAGCGGTGCATGAACGCGCAGCAATGTGCTGGTGGGGTTGTGCCCTAGCGATCGCGCCGCATCGTCCAGGTTGGGTTTAATTCTGCCCAGACTCGCCTCAACGGTGCCCAGCGAAATTGCCAGGAAGCGCACCAGGTACGCAAAGACCAGGGCAATGATCGTGCCGCTGAGCAACAGCCCGGTAGAAATGTTGAACGTCGAGCGCATCCAGGCATCCAGGGCATTGTCTAATCGCCCGATCGGAACTAGGACACCAACAGCAATGACTGAACCGGGAATGGCATAACCCATTGCTGCGATCCGGGCTGCTAGAGACATTGCAGGAGTGGGACGCAGCCGCACCCCGTAAGCCACAATCAGGGCGATCGCCACACCTAAAACTGCTGTCAGCCCCGCCAGAGTAAAGCTGTTGCTGGCAAACTGCCAAAAGCGATCGGTAATCGTTACATCTGCATTCTTGATAGTCATATGCAACAAGAGCGCAGTTGGAACGACAAAACCCAAACAAAGGGGTATCAGGCAAGCAATTTGGGCGATCGCGGCTCGAATTCCTCGCAAAATGTAACGGTTTGGCGGTTGCCGCACACTGCCACTTTGGTAGTAGCGCACCTGACGGCGTGACCAGCGCTCTAGCAGAATTAACCCCAAAATGAACAGCATTAGACAAGCCGCAAGCTGAGAAGCAGCCTGACGTTCGCCCATACCAAACCAGGTGCGATAGATGCCCGTGGTGAAGGTGTCTACCGCAAAAAACTGCACTGTGCCAAAATCGCTCAGAGTCTCCATTAGCGTCAAAGCTACTCCTGCGGCGATCGCCGGACGTGCCAATGGCAAAGCTACTTTCAAGAAGCTGCGCCAGGGATTACAACCTAGACTGCGGCTAGCTTCCAATGTGCAAACCGATTGCTCCAGGAAGGCAGTCCGTGCCAGCAGGTAAACATAGGGATAGAGCACCAACGTCAGCATGACGATCGCACCCCAAACTGAACGAATGTCTGGGAACCAGTAATCATTCACTGTCTGCCACCCAAACAGGCTTCTGAGCGATCGCTGCACTGGCCCGTAAAATTCCAGTAGTTCCGTGTAGGTGTAGGACAGGATGTAAGCTGGAGCCGCCAAAGGCAGCAACAGTGCCCATTCTAGCCAGCGGCTACCCGGAAAGCGGCACATCGTCACCAGCCAGGCCGTTCCAACTCCGATCAGCAAAACGCCACTGCCTACACCCAGCATCAACCAGATCGAATTCATTACATAGCGAGGCAAAACGGTTGAAGCAAGGTGACTCCAGACATCCGCAGCAGGCGTAAAAATGCTGCCTACAACAAAAATGACCGGAACCGAGATCAGGCAAGCGATCGCCCAAACCAGCAGCGTCCAACCACCCAGCGGTAGCCGAAACGCGACAGCGCGGCGCTCAGCTCGTCTAGATAATAAAGACACTCCACCCCTCCAGGCGATCGCCCTTGATGAGAATTTCTGGCAAATCCTACTTTACTACGGAGCCGGAGTTATGAATGATGGGAAGGGTGAACAATTCAAACTGCGCCTCTATGCTGCCCTCTGCCATCCTGCATCTCGAAAACGTCACAAAGCAGTTTTCCAGGGCTGCCGCGCCTGCGGTCAATGACATAACGCTTACTTTGCAGGAAGGAGATGTGTTGGGGCTGTTGGGTCCGTCTGGCTGCGGCAAAACGACTCTACTGCGGATGATTGCAGGGTTTGAGTCACCCCAAACCGGGCGGGTTGAGCTAGCCGGACGGCTCGTCGCTGGAAATGGCACCTGGATCGCGCCTGAAAATCGCTCGATTGGCATGGTTTTTCAGGATTTTGCCCTATTTCCTCACTTAAACGTTGCCGAGAATGTTGCGTTTGGCTTGAAGCAGCGAGACAGCAAAAAACTGTGGCAAGAGCGAACAATTGAGGCGATCGCCCTGGTTGGCTTGCAGGGCCTGGAAAACCGCTATCCCCACGAGCTTTCTGGGGGTCAACAGCAGCGAGTCGCCCTAGCCCGCGCCCTAGCCCCGCGTCCAACCCTGGTGCTGCTCGACGAACCACTGAGCAACTTAGATGTGCAAGTGCGACTTTATCTGCGCCAGGAAGTCCGAGATATTCTCAAAAAAACAGGCACTTCTGGCATTTTTGTCACCCATGACCAGGAAGAAGCCCTCTCTATTTCTGACCAGGTTGCTGTGATGCGACAAGGGCACCTAGAACAGATCGGCACTCCCGAGGCAATCTACCGGGAACCTGCCTCGCGCTTTGTGGCTGACTTTGTGACTCAGGCTAATTTTGTGCCTGCCCGATATCACAACCAAAGGTGGCAAACCGAAATTGGTCACTTTGATGCAGACAGTGTTGCTTGTGCTTGCAGTTGCGATCGCCCTTCAGAACTGGAAAACATGAGTGGCGACCTGATGATTCGGCAGGAAGACCTGATTCTGCATCCCGATGCAGAAGGGAACGTGACAGTGGGCGATCGCCAATTTCTGGGACGAGAATACAGCTACCGTCTCTACACCTCATCAGGCCGCGTCCTTCAAGCCCGCACGCCTACCTCCATGCTGCTTTCTGTAGGACAATCCGTGCAGCTATCCGTCACAAATTCGGCACTGAAGTTCTTTCCCGTTCAAAATTCTGCTCGACCATCAGCCGCTTCGATTGACCGGATCAAGGAATAGCATGATTGACCACGATCGGCTGTTTAAGGAATTGCTTTCTACCTTTTTTGCCGAGTTTATTCAGCTATTCTTACCCGAAGTTTTTGCTTATTTAGAACCCAATTCCACCACATTTCTCAATCAGGAAATCTTCACAGACCTAACTTCTGGGGAACGTCGAGAAGTTGACATGCTGGCAAAAGTTCGATTTCAAGGACAAGAAACCTGTTTCCTGATTCACTTAGAAAATCAGTCCAAAGCTCAAGCCGAGTTTGCTAGACGAATGTTTCACTACTTCGCTCGGCTTCACGAAAAATATCAGCTGCCGGTTTACCCAGTCGTAATTTTCTCCTTTGATGCACCTCAGCGAGCAGAGCCGTCCCGTTATCAAGTGCAGTTTCCCGATCGCAAAATTCTCGATTTTAACTACGCTGCAATTCAGCTTAATCGCCTGAACTGGCGAGACTTCCTTCAACAGCGTAATCCCGTTGCTGCTGCACTAATGGCAAAAATGAAGATTGCTCCAAAGGATAGACCCAAAGTGAAGGCAGAATGATTGCGCTTACTAGCAACCTTGCGCCTTGATCCGGCTCGAATGCAGTTGATTTCTGGATTTGTCGATACCTATCTAAAGTTAAACGCAGCCGAAGAACAAACTTTCCAGGCTGAGATTGATAAACTGGGGCTAACCGAGCGAGAGCAAGTCATGGAGATCGTTACAAGTTGGATGGAACAAGGCATTCAGCAGGGCATTCAGCAGGGCATTCAGCAAGGTGAAGTCTCTGTTATCCTGCGTCAACTTCACCGCCGCTTAGGGCAGCTTAATCCTGATTTGGAAGCACAAATTCGCAATCTTCCGATTCAGCGGGTAGAGGATTTAGGGGAAGCGCTGCTCGATTTTTCTGACGAGACTGATTTGGTGACCTGGCTGAACCAGAATAGATAAGCTTCTATTTTGTTAAAGCAACAGTTGTTGGACTGTCTGATGTTGGACTGTCTGAGCTGATCCTCGCCTGCCTTTCAGCCGCAAGTTTGGGTTGCAGGTAGAGATTTTCTAACAAAACGGCGGCTCCAGCGACCCAGGGAGGCACAATGATTGCGCCAATGATTCCCAAAACCTGAGTGCCACCTAGTACTGCCAGCAGTTGATACAGCGGATGAACTCCAACTGAACTGCCAACTAGCAACGGGTCTAGCACGTAGGTTTCGACATTTTGAATGATTACAAATAGCAGGAATACCCAGAGCAATGTCCACCAGCCTTGGGAGAGGGCTACAACTAAAGCAGGGACAGCACCCAAAATTGGACCAAGGAAAGGAATCAGGTTGGTGACCCCGGCGATCGCCCCCAAACCCAACGCAAAATCCGACAGTCCAAGAAAGCTCAAGCTAGTGGTAATCACCACTCCTAAAATTGCTGAAACTAGTACTCGCCCACGGATATAGCTACCGATTCGATAGGCAATGGGGTCAACCTGTGCAGCCAGTCGCTCATCCCAAGGCTTTGGCAGGAGGCGAGTCAAACTGTTAATCAAGGTGCGGCTATCGGAAAGCATGTAGCCTGAGACAAATATCGACAGAATTAGGCTAAAAGCTCCACCCACGATCCCTGTAGTCAGACTGTAGGACCGAATTAGTAGCTGCTGACTCGATCGGATCACCCAGGCCGTGATTCCCTGAAAATTGAGAAACTGCTCAATCTGATTGACCAGTTCTGGACGGGTGTTGTTTAGGGTAAACAGCCGATCTTCTACAACAGCGAGTACGTTGTTGATGTAGATGGGCAACTGCCTGATCAGTTGCTCGATCTGGGTAAAGACGGTTGGGCCGATCAAGAGACTGACCCCAGTCAGTCCACCAATCAGGGCGAGGTAAACCAAAACAACTGTGAGCCAGCGAGGAATCCGCCACCGCTCGGCCCAATCCACTACAGGGGCGATCGCCGCTGCCAGCACAACCGAGATCATCAACAGCACGATCAGGCTTCGCAGTTGCCACAGTACGATTAGCAGCGGGATGATCCCAAAAATGAGCAACACGCTCGACAGGGAAATAGAAATACGCTGCTCAGGCACAACTTTCAATCGAACTGCCTCACTGAAACAATACTTTTAATTTTGCCAGGACTTCAAGATTGTATAGGGGTTCGGAAGGGTGAACGGAAAAAGGAAGGGAGAATTTTTGCTCACCCAGGTCTTGCATGTTTATTCACATTTCATTACATTTCGATTAAAAGAAAAAGTTAGTTTACAGTTTTGGCTTATTCTAAATCTTTGTGGTTTCCAACTTATCTGGATTTCCTAATTTAATCCGCTCAACGCTGAGCAACCTGAGTGGCGTTACCGTTTTTTCGCTGCAACCTGTCCTATTAGGTATCTCAGTTGGGGTTGGGCTAGTCTTGTTGCTGCTAAAAGGCATTCTACTGACGCAAATCGTGGGGTTGATTGTGGCAGGGGGAATTCTGCTAGCTTGGCGATCGCACCATGCCGCATTTCGCGATCGCCTCACGGGCTTGCCCAATCGTGCCTTGTTTATGCGGCAGCTAGAGTGCAGCGTTCGGCAAACCAATCAGTACAAGCAAGATGGGTTTGCGGTCCTATTTTTGGATCTTGATCGGTTTAAGTCTGTCAATAAGAAATTAGGTTCTAAGAATGGCGATCGCCTGCTGGTCAAAATTGCCGATCGGCTCAAAACCGGCATCGGCTGCCAGGATTTGCTAGCACGGGTGGGAGGTAATGAATTTGCTATCCTGCTGCGCGAGGTGCAGTCTACCGATCAGGCAAGCTGGGCGGCACATCACCTGCAAGTTCAGCTCAACTTGCCGTTTGAAATTGATGCGCACGAAGTTTGTTTGACGACCAGCATTGGCATTGCGCTCAGCTCGACAGGCTATGTTTGGTCTGACGATCTGCTGCGCGATGCTCAAACGGCAATGTATCACGCCAAAAGTTTGGGACGGGCACGCTATGCCCTGTTTCAGCCGAGTATGCGAGTACAGGCCGTGACGCTGCTGCAAATCGAAACCGACTTGAGGCGAGCCGTAGAGCGACAAGAACTGCGCCTACACTATCAGCCGCTGGTGTCGCTCCAAACAGGTAAGATTACTGGCTTTGAAGCACTAGCTCGGTGGCAGCATCCTAAACACGGACTGATCTCACCAGCGGAATTCATCCCGATCGCTGAGGATAGCGGCTTGATTACCTCAGTTGGCTATTGGGCGATGCTGCAAGCCTGTCAACAACTGCGAACCTGGCAGCAGCAGTTTCCGGCTGATCCACCGATGGTGATCAGCGTTAATCTCTCTAGCAGGCAGTTTGCTCAGCCCAATTTGATCAACCAGGTTGAATGTGTCCTGGCAGAAACCGGGCTAGATGCTCAAACTCTAAAGTTAGAAATCACAGAAAGCATGGTGATGGAGGATATTGAAGCGGCGATCGCTACCCTTGGGCAGATTAAAGCGCTGAATGTACGGTTAGGCATCGACGATTTTGGTACAGGCTATTCTTCGCTCAGTCATCTTTACCGCTTTCCAGCAGACACGCTCAAGGTTGACCAATCTTTTATCAGCCGCATTGGGCTAGACGAGGAAAATAATGAAATCGTTCGTGCCATCGTCACGCTGGCCCACAACTTAGGCATGACCGTGATCGCTGAAGGCATTGAAACTCAAGAACAGTTAGCAATGTTGCGATCGCTGGATTGCGAATACGGGCAGGGCTACCTTTTCTCAGAACCGCTCAGTCACGAAGCTGCCGCAACCCTGATCGCCACATCGCCTTGTTGGTAACTTGTTGGTAAGCTTATTCCTCTAGCACCCGCACGCCCACAACAGAGGTATTGAATCGGTAGGTTGGGCCTTCGACCTCAATCGGCACCCCAATTTTGACCTTGTTGTTACCTAAAACCGGACCATCACTGGTGATTTCGGCATCGCCACCCAGCGTCATCAGCATGTCTACTGTAAAATCTAGCTCCGGTCTGGGGTCATCCAGCGCAGTAACGGAACCATCAGGCTGAGGCGTCGCAACTGTTCTGGGCAAAGTCCGAATTGATTTTATGTCGACTCGTCCAAACGGTTGATTCCGAATAATGATGCTGGTTTCTCCGGCTTCCTCCAGATCTGCCAGCAGACCCTCAGGGTCAGCAACCGTCAACCCTCGCACCATCACATCGACCTCAATCGGCTTGGTGGGAATGCCTAACTGAGCTACAGAGCCAGACGTGCCGGGAAACAGAAAAATACCTGCCACAACTAGCAGAATGATCAGAGCAGCTCCAATGTCCAGGATGCTGAGTTTGCCAAATAATCGACCTTGAGAATCCAGAATAGCCATCAGACGCATCTCAAACTTATGACAGCATTCTGCTTTGGGGCGATCGCCTTAAAAGCCCAAGAACACTGATTTAACACTGGTCAGCCTATCACAACTGGGCATCACTCAACCCCTCAAGCCCAAATTGAATGCCACCAGAAATTTTAGAATGGCAACATAAGTATCCAAGATTTCGTCCTTGCTTTCTAGAACTTTTTAGTAAATCCTTCTACCATTCGCTTCATAAACCTGTTATGTCCCAGCTTCTTTCTCGCCTCTCCTACCAAATTCGTCGGCGCTGGTTTTATGGCTTAATTTCGGTCATCGTATCACTGGGATGCATCATCGGTACACCCCAACCTGGACAAGCAATTCCCTGGCTCGATCTGATTTTTCGCGGAATTCAGGTGATTCAGCTTTCTAGCCTGTCTGATAACCAGGAAGTTACGTTAGGCGGACAGATTAATCAGCAGTTACTTAGCCAACAGTTTAGACGCTACACCAACAGCAGCATTAATGAATACGTGGATGATATTGGGCAGCAATTAGTCCCTAATAGTGGACGCCCTGATATTCCCTATACTTTCCAGGTCGTGAGTGACGATCAGGTGAATGCTTTTGCAACGATGGGTGGCTATGTTTACGTCACCACAGGTTTGATCAAAACTGCAGACAATGAGGCGCAACTAGCCAGCGTCATTGCCCATGAAATTGGTCATATCTCAGAGCGACACGCGGTTCAACAAATGCGGCAGCGGGCGATCGCCTCTGGGGTTGCAAGCGCTGCCGGACTCGACCGCAACACCGCCGTCAACATTGGCGTAGAACTCGCGATCAGCCGGCCTAACAGCCGCCAAGACGAACTCGAAGCAGATGCCGTCGGGCTAGAAACGCTCCGATCAGCAGGCTATGCTCCCAGTGGGATGGTTGCGTTCATGGAAAAACTAATGGGGCAAGGCTCCGTACCGACTTTCCTGAGTACTCACCCCGCAACGGACGCTCGCATTGAGGCACTAGAAGCGGCGATCGATCCAGCAACGGCAAATAGTGGCACTGGCTTAGACAATGCTGCTTACCGAAATCGTATTAGCCCATTGTTGTAATTCTGACTCTTCAAGGCTGAATATTTTGGAGCGTGTCCTGCGTACGCAGGACACGCTCCAAAATATTCAGCTTTATATAGAAAATGACTGGCGACTGATACCCTTACTCTCGACCTTCTGTTAGTGAAAATTCGTCAAACTTGGTTACCCCTTGTTCTGGTTGTTTTGCATCAAAGCGGTAGCTGTCCACAGTTCCCGTCTCCGTATCCAGAATGCTAAAAACGGTGATGTTATTGCTGGAAATGTAGGGCAAGGACTGACCATTGTCTCCCTGTAGGGGAGCAAGGCTAGGAACAACGGGCTGAAGGTTATTTGGATTACCCGTTGCGACATATTCTTCCTGGTAACCAGTAGGCACTGCTCGCTGCTTTTCCTGGTAGGCTCCGTAGGTGTTGCCAACGTTAGAGGATTCCAGGAAATTCATGCCGCTGGCGCTGACAAAACGATTCCACAAATGAGAGTGTCCGTAAAATACAAGCTGAACGCCTGCCTGCTCCAGCAGCGGCACCACATCTCGAATCAGATAGTCTGCCTCTTTGGGATACTCATAGCGCACAGACTGAATGCGCCCCTCAACATCGCGGTCAATGAGTTGCACCGGATCGGTGTAAGCCGGAACGATATTGTCACCCAGGGAATGAGGAGGGTGATGAAACATGACGATTTTGTATTTGGCTTGCTGAAATTCTGGGCTGTTTAGCTCTGACTCCAGCCAGGTATATTGCGGGCTGCCTGGGGCGATCGCCTCAAAAATATGCTGTCCATAGCCCCAGCGAGTCGAGTCATCCAGGTCATCCTGCCGCTCCCGGTATCTGCCTTTAGCATTTGGCTCCAGACTGGGAACGCGCCAAATATTAGTGGCGTATAGCACCACCAGCCGCACATCACCAAAGCTCACAGCGTAATACTTTTCGCCACCCGATTGACTCTCTGGCAGGGTAAAAATCTCTTGATAAATATCTGTATTGAACGTGTTGTCTTTTAGCCACAGTTCGCGGGTCTGTTGCTCTTCAGGGTCAAGCTGCTTCGCGTTTTGAGTATTGCTCTGAGCAGAATTTTGGGTCTTGATTTGAGCATAAAGCTGTTCAGCCGCCTGCTGAGGGTAAGGATCGTTGAACTGCTCGTTTAAGTCAGACTCCATCGAAAATCGACCCATCACCTCATGATTGCCGATCGCCGTAAATAATGGTGCATGTTGAATGATTTCTCCGCCATTGGAGGAAATTTTTAGGTCGTCTTGATCTAGCTGCCGATTGGCGCGTCCCTGGAGGCTAGGAAAAAATGCCCCACCCCGGTTGTCGTCAAACCATTCTGAAGCGCGATCGGGAATATTAATCAGGTCGCCCGCTGCAAACACCGCATCGACTCGCCCGACGGTTTCTACCACCTTTTGCAGATTGGTTGGCGTGAGTGGCATCAACTGGTGATCGGAAGTCAGCAAAATTTTGAGCGGGGTGCCTGCTTGGGGGCGGGCGGCAAGGGTGAACTCGTCGCTGCTAACGGTTCCGATTCCCTCCGTACTCTTCACCCGATAGGGCACCCGAATGTTGGGAGTTAACCCTGTGATTTCAGCTTCGTGTCGCCAAATCTCTCGCATCACTGGCGCGTTGTAAATCTGTCCATCTTCGGTTTGTTCGCCGACCCGAGATTTCTGATCTTCTCGGACTCGGCTCAGTTTAGTGGTGGCTGCGATCGCCGTTTGCTCAAAATTTTCTCCATACTCCACTTGGTGGCGATCGCCCTCAAATTCTGTAAACCAAACTACCTGCACCGAGTTTTCGGTCGGTAGCTGCAAAAACGGATCGGTTAAAAGTCTGGACGTAGAAACCATGAACTGCTGTGTCACTAGACTAACGACCAGGACCCCATAGGACAGAAAGGTCAGCAGGGCGATCGCCATCACTAGAATGCGACCGTTGGAATAGCTAGAAATCCTTAACCTTCTAAGAGAGCGCGTAGTTCTTCCCCCCGGTGGTTTCAACTTCCGCCCTCATCCTACTGCACTAAAGATATAGCTGTAGTCATGAAAATGAAGCTTATAATACCTCTACAATGGGTGTACGTAGGTAGAAGGGTGCGATCGCGAACGGGTTGAGTGTCCGGCTTCAGTCAAAGCTGACAAACGACTTTTAGAAATTAGAGCTAGAAGTGGGAACCAGTTAGCGCTGCTATCCACGAATGATACGTCGTGGTAGCTCTCAAAATTACTTCATACAGGCTGGGCAAAGCGACTGCGTGACCCAGCGAATCTTAGGTGAGCAATAGGTTTCGCGCTGTCTCATCCTGCCCACATCGATAGACTTGTCCAAACAGACTTGTCCGAACGGACTTCTCTGAACGACTTGTCGGATCACTGTTGTAGAAGTTCCGTACGAAAGAAATGTTCTAAGCTCTTCTACACCCAAATTCATCCTCAGGTTCAGTAGTATCTGGGGCAGCTTATTTAAAGATGGTGTAAAGAAAGTGTTTTTAAATCGAATGTAGCTCGATTTGGCGCAGACTGGTCTTGGCATTCTACCTAAAGTTCCCGATAAAATCGGTCTGACGTTGGAAAAAGTGATCAAGTAAATTCTTTTGGTGCATTTTTTCTAGAGGAAACAATGGCAACCCCATGCTCCCTTAATGAAGTCTTACAGGAGTTGGCGCAGGATCAAAACCTGACGCGAATTAAGAAGCTGCTCGTCTATGCCTGTACGGATATCTGGGAGAGCAATCAAGCTCGTCTAGATGAGTTTGACTTGCGAAACTTACTGGAAAGCCTGCTGGACACTGCCCCTACGGTGGAGCAACTCAGGCTTTTCTTGAACGGAGTAGTCAAAACCTTAAACAAGCAAGCAGAATATACGCTAGTCGCCAATGCCATCACCAACGCGCTGAGGAAAGCCTATCCCGACTATGAGCCGCTGCCTCAAGAGGTGTCACTCCAAAGCCATTACCGCAAAATTGCACGGGAGTTAGCTCGCGATCGCGAGCAGCTAGGTATCAAAAAGCTGTTGTTTTGCGCCAGCGGCAACCACTGGGAAAATAATCCAGCAATTCTAGACAATATTGATTTCCTCAATTTAGTTCAGCACATTCACGAACTGGCACCTACGTTAGAAGAGCTAAAAAACGTCCTCTACAGCATCGTTAAGACGCTCAATCGCCAGTCAAAGTACACCCCAATCGCCAACAAAATTGTCGTCACCTTTGGGCCGCTCTACAACGAACTTCTGCCCGATGGCATGGACCAGCCAGAGCCTATTCAAATTACCAATCTGCCCCAGCTTCCTACCTTTCCCTCAAAGCTTACGACTGCTCCCAAATTTAACCCCGACTCCAATCCACAGGTGCTTGAGCAGATCAGGCGCTCTTTTGACTGGTTTGATCTGCGCCTGGAATTAATGAAACAGACCAATCCACTCAGGGCCAAAGTTCTGATCTTTTCCACACTTTATGATCAGTTTGACCAAAATGATGAAAGCTGGACGGCCTTCAAGTTACAAACTCTGGATGACCTCTTGCGTGACCTGTTCCTCAATCATCTCAGCTTGAATGACCTGCAGGTAAAGCTAGAAAATACGGCTAAAGCTTTAGCGGAGCCTGATCAGTACCATCAAGCAGCAGGTGCTATTCTCCGAGCTGCCAAACCCTTTTATGCTGCTGGTCTGCAGCAAATGCAGATACCCAGCTCAACTCAGATGGTCGAGCGATCGCCCCGTTCCACTTCTACAACTCAAATCAACTCCCCACCCCAGCTCCCAATTCAGGGATATCCACCAACTGCACCCGTTGCTGAACCATCTAACCCATTAGACTATCCCCAACCTGGACTAAACTCACCAGTGATTCCTAGCACCATTCTTGACAGTTCGCTAGAGCGACAAAACTCTCATCAACAGGCTTATGAAGCCTTTTTAACCGCAGTTGAAGATCTCTTTAAGAATTAGGCTTAGCCAAAAATCTTTTATTCCAACCAATCAGATTCAACCGTTCTCGGAACACTGCGGACATGAATGCAAGTGAACTGCTCAGTCGATATGCAACTGGTGAAACAAAATTTGTGGGTGCAAACCTATCTGGAGCAGACCTATCAGGTTCAGATTTAATCGGCGTAGACCTGAGCCAAGCAGACTTACACAATGCAATTTTGGTCTTTGCCTATCTCAATCGAGCCACTTTAAGCAAGGCAAACTTGTTGTCTACCCGGTTGAGTGGTGCCAACCTGAGCCAAGCCGACTTAATCGGGGCTAAGTTACGCGATGCCGACCTGCACGGAGCCATGCTGCAAAGTGCCGACCTCCGTAGTGCTGACCTGACCCTGGCGAATTTACTGGATGCCAACCTGATCGATGCAGATTTACGCAACACCAACTTGAGCGGCGCAAACTTGACCGGAGCCTGCCTGCGGGGAGCCAACATGCGCGAAGAAAATCGCCGCTACAGCACCAACCTGCGTGGCGCAAACTTGCGGAAGGCAGACTTGCGCGGCGCAAACCTGACAGGCGCAAATCTCTCTAGAGTTGATTTGCGGGGTGCAAATTTAAGCGAAGCAACACTGCGGGGAGCCGATCTGAGCGAAGCCGATCTGGATGAAGCTAGCTTGAAAGGAGCATTCCTAACCGAAGCAAAGCTGGTGGGCGCAAATCTACGTCGAGCCAACCTGGCAAACGCTAAGCTAGAGCGAGCTGATGCGACCGAAGCTGACCTGGCAGGCGTAAATTTCCAGGGAGCCGTAATGCCGGACATCAAGCTAATCAAAGCAGACTTGAGGCAGGCAATGCTGATCGCAGTTCGGTTAACTCGGGCTGATTTAAGTCGGGCAAACCTCCAGGGGGCCAATCTACGGGAGGCAGAACTGGTTGATGCTTACTTTGCCAGAGCTAATTTGACGAACGCTGATTTAACTAACGCCAACCTGGTCCGGGCAGAGTTAAGCAGCGCCAACCTGATGGGGGCAGACTTGAGAGGCGCAACGTTGCCCGATGGCAGGGTATATGACTAGAGGGATGAAGGATGGGAATGGAAAGTAGTACTGTCTACTGCCCCCAACAAAACATACCTAAATTAACAGCACAAACCAGTTGACACTGTTAAGATCCATCTAAATTTCGTGTGCTGACTTTTGTTTGATTCCCATGAGTGACACTATTCTCGACGTTCGCAATCTCCAGGTGCAGTTTCGCGCAGAAGATCGCCTGGTTAAAGCGGTTGATGGCATCTCATTTACAGTACAGCGTGGTCAAACCCTGGGAATTGTGGGCGAATCGGGGTCGGGCAAGTCAGTCACCTCCCTTGCTGTAATGGGGTTAATTCCCTGCCCACCCGGTCGGGTGACGGGCGGCGAAATCTGGTTTCGCAACCTGGAAGAGGATGCAGCACCCATCAATCTGTTGGCTTTAGCTCCAGAACAGATGCAGCGATATCGCGGCGGAGCGGTGTCAATGATTTTTCAGGAACCGCTGAGTTCGCTGAATCCGGTTTTTACCTGTGGGTTTCAGTTGATTGAGGCGATTCGGCAGCATGAGGATATTCCTGTGCCAGAGGCGCGGCGTAGGGCAATTAATTTGCTGCAAGAGGTAAAGCTGTTGCCCAGCGATGAGGAACTCAAGCAGCGCTGTCTGGAGGAATGGCAGAAAAAAGTTGCGGATGTGCCCGTCCGAGCAGGACGAGCTTCAGCACCCGTGGCTGAGCAGCCTTCGGAACGGGAAATTTTACAGGAAATAAACCGGCAGAAGCACGCGATTTTAGAACGCTATCCGCATGAGCTATCGGGTGGGCAGATCCAGCGGGTGATGATTGCAATGGCGATCTCTTGCAACCCTTCGCTGCTGATTGCGGATGAGCCAACTACAGCGCTGGATGTGACGGTGCAGGCAACCATTCTCGACCTGCTGCGAGAGTTGCGCGATCGCCGCGGCATGTCGATGATTTTCATTACTCACGACCTCAGCATCATTGCCGAAATTGCTGATACGGTTGCTGTGATGTATCAGGGCAAGATCGTCGAATGCGGCTCTGTCTGGCAAATTTATTCTGACCCGCAACATCCTTACACCAGAGGACTTCTAACTTGTCGTCCGCAACCGAACCGGCGTCTGCGCTATTTGCCCACCATCTCGGATTTCATGGAAGTCACCACCACACCTACAGGTGAGCCGATCATTCGAGAAAAGTCGCTGGACGTGAATCAGGCTTTGCGGATGAATGCTGAGGTCAGCGAAGCAGACATCAACCAGCGCTTAAGTGAGTTGCAGCGGCAAGACGCTCTCGTTTCGGTGCAAAATCTGCAAGTTGGGTTTCCTCTGCGCGGCATGTTTGGGCAGACTCAGCGCTACATGATGGCGGTGAATGACGTTTCCTTTAATATCTATCGGGGTGAAACGCTGGGGTTGGTGGGCGAGTCAGGCTGCGGCAAAACTACCCTGGCCCGAACGCTGCTGCGACTGGTAAAGCCGATGAGCGGTCAAATCTTCTTTGAAGGGCGAGATGTGCTAAAGCTGGGCGCAAAGCAGTTGCGGCAACTGCGCCGGGATATGCAAATTATCTTTCAAGACCCTTTCAGTTCGCTCGACCCACGTATTTCGATTGGCGAAGCGGTGATGGAGCCGCTGAAGATTCACTCAATCGGCGCAAGTCGTCGCAACCAGCGAGAACGAGTGGCAGATTTGCTGGCAAGGGTAGGACTAGACCCTCAGTGCATCGATCGCTATCCCCATGAGTTTTCTGGCGGACAGCGACAGCGGATCTGCATTGCCCGTGCCCTAGCGCTGAATCCTAAGTTCATCATTTGCGATGAGTCGGTGTCTGCGCTGGATGTGTCAGTGCAAGCGCAGGTGCTAAACCTGCTGAAGGATTTGCAGCAGGAGTTTGGACTCACTTACATCTTCATCTCCCATGATTTGGCGGTGGTGAAGTTCATGAGCGATCGCATCATGGTAATGAACCGAGGCAAGATTGAGGAAATGGGACCCGCCGACCAAATCTACCGATCACCCCAGCAACCCTATACGCGTCAACTGATTTCAGCCATTCCGCTGGGCGATCTGGAGCATATTCGCGATCGCCAAGCAAAACGGGGTATCGCAGTCAACTAGTCGCTTAGGCAATCCTGACCGGAGTTAGCATAAACATAGACCCACTCGGCATTGCTGAAGAATACGATGATGCTTCTTGCCTAACCCGACAAATTACTCAAACTGACTGACAGCTTGGAAGGAGAAGATATCATTCCAGGCTTCACGCTGTCTGTAGCAGAACTGTTTACTAGACTTCCTGCGTGAATGGTAGCGCGGCTCCGCCGCGCTACCATTCACGCTTCAAAAAGTGATTCATGCAGGAGGTCTACTGAGCTAGATTTCTAGTTGTTACCGCTTCATTTCAACCAGCTACAAATGAAAGAGGTGGAGGCGCATAACGCCTCCACCTCTCTGTAGGAGATTTCCTTGCCCCGTTAATTTGAAAGTGCGACGTACAGCAGAAAACCAGTGAGAACACCGTAGGCGCAAGCCAGAAATGCTTCGAAAGAAATTCGATTAGAAATCGACAAAATCATGCTGAGCGTGAATGAAAATAGCATTTCCGCGACTGGAATATCATTTCCTCCATCTCGCCACAGTGCCGACAAAATGAACAGTGCCAGCGTCCATAGGGCAAACACGAAGTAGATATTGAATGTGGGAATGATGCGAGGGGGCTGCAGAAGCGGTGTGAAGTAAGTGATGTAGGAAATCACGATCAAGGGCAGGGCACCCGCACACAAACTCTGAATTCCCTGTCCTAAACTAATCGAAAAGGCTTCAACAATGAAGCTAATGAGAAAACCTGCGATGACACCAATACAGAGTGCGATCGCCAAAAAGCTCAGAACTCGTAAGAGTAGCCGAGGTCTCTGGTGGGGACCTTCACTTCCAGTCTCGTCTCGTCTTTTTCTCCCAACCCTGTTTAGTTTTCTCCCAACTCCGTTCGGTTTTACCATGCCTTGACCTGCATTGCTCTGCAGAATTGTGATAAAGCTATTGCACAGAGTGTCCTCTTTTGACTCTGCATTTACAACTGCCTCAAGGAATAAGCCGCTTTACTCATGCGTACCGTTAATGAAATTAATCACAAAATCAAGCAACAACAGGCAGTCGTTTGGACGGTTGAAGAACTCAAGGTGCGAGTTAAAGAAGTAGGCGTGACTCAGGCAGCTAAAGAAGTGGACGTAGTAACCACCGGCACCTTTGAGCCGATGGAGTCTTCAGGCGCGGTACTCAACCTGGGACACACTGATCCGCCGATCAAGATTCGTCAATGTTGGATGGATGGGGTGCTAGCTTATTCTGGGTTTGGCGCGGTTGACCTGTATTTGGGCGCAACCCAAATGACAGAATACTCTAGCATGGGCGAATTGGCTGACGCAGATGAGCGCGATTCTCGCTCCCGTAATGCAGTGCGCGATCGCGGCGGCGGTCATGTCATCGCCGACCTGATTGCGGGCAAACCGGTTCATCTACGGGCGATCGGGCAGGTCACTGACTGCTACTCTCGCGCTTCTCTGGAAACGACGATTACCCGCGAAACGATCAATCAGTTTTATTTGTATAACCCGCGCAACGTCTACCAAAATTTTATCGTTGGGGTGAATGGAGGCGATCGCCCTCTCTTCACCTACTTAGGTCCACTCCAACCGCAGCTAGCAAATGCTGTTTATTCCAACCCTGGGGCTGTTTCCCCGTTGCTGAATGACCCCGACTTGAAGCTGATTGGCATTGGCACTCGCGTCTTCCTGGGCGGTGGTGAAGGCTATGTTGCCTGGGAAGGCACTCAGCACTTTCCGCTACAAAAGCGCTTGCCTAACCGTACCCCTATTGGACCTGCCGCTACCCTGGCCCTGATCGGCGATGCAAAACAGATGAGTCCCCGTTGGGTTAAAGGCTGTTATTTCAAAAGCTACGGACCGTCGATCATGATTGGCGTAGGCATTCCGCTACCCGTTTTGAATGAGGAAGTCGTCGTTCGCTGTGCTGTTCAGGATCAAGACCTGGTAGCTCCTGTGGTAGACTTCTCGATTCCGCGACGAGTTCGTCCTACGTTCGGGTTGGTTAGCTATGCTCAGCTGAAAACGGGTCGTCTCACCATTGACGGTAAAAGTGTAAGAGTTGCTCCTCTTGCCAGTATCTTTTTGTCGCGGCAGGTCGCACTAGAGCTAAAGCAATGGATAGAAGCCGGAAAGTTCACTCTAACTGAGTCTGTGGCCCCTATTCCAATGGATAGAACTTTTTTGGCGCAGGATCAACTTGGCGCTCAGGTGAGTCTAGAGTAATAGATCTAGAATTGAGTTTTTATATTGAAAATAATGGATCGTTTATTTACGCCACTACAGCGACTTCTCATCACTTGGGCGCTGATTTTAATTACAGGATGGATGACCCTCAATGCATTGAGGTATTTTAGTGAGTTAATCAGCATCTTGGTGACGGCTGGGTTAATTGCCTTTTTGCTCAACTATCTGGTTGCAAGACTGCATACCCTCATGCCGCGTGGACTCGCTGCTGGACTGGTCTACCTGCTTGCTGGAGCTGCCGTTGGGCTAATTGGAGTTACGATCGCCCCTCCTGTTCTGACTCAAGCACAACAACTCATCGTCGACTCACCAGAACTCATCGCCTCTGGGCAACAACAATTAGAAGGGCTGCAAAACTGGAGCAAGGTTCACCAAATACGATTTGCAATTCCGCTATTGCAGGAGCAGCTTTTGACTGAGCTACAGGGTCAAGCTGAAACCATTGCGTCTAGTGGGGTAGGGCTACTGTTAGGCACATTTAACTGGGTAGTAGATCTGATTCTGATTCTGGTGATCTCGTTTTACATGTTGCTTGATGGAGAGCGACTGTGGAACGGTGTCACCAGTTTTTTTGCGCCCCCCATTCAAGAATACCTGACAGACTCCTTTCGGCGTAATTTGCAGCGGTTCTTTTCAGGGCAACTGTTGTTAGGGCTGTTTATGGCAGTCACGTTATCACTCTCGTTTTGGTGGTTGCGGGTTCCATTTTTCCTGGTGTTTGCCACATTTATTGGCTTGATGGAAGTGATTCCCTTCATTGGCGCAACCTTGGGAATTGTGGTGGTGGGACTGGTGGTGGCTTTTATTGATTGGTGGTTGGCAGTGCAGGTTGTGGGAACGGCGATCGCCCTTCAACAAGTCAAAGATAACTTGCTTGCACCGCGCATTCTGGGCAACCTGACAGGACTGAGCCCCACTATTGTGTTACCTGCATTGCTGGTGGGTGGCAAAGTTGGCGGGTTATTGGGCGTAATTTTGGCAATTCCGCTGGCAGGAATGGTGAAAACGATCGCAGAACTATTGCTCGACCCAACCTTGCCGCCGCAAACAGGGGCTTTTTTCGTCAATCCGCTTGACCCCGATGAGCCTAACACCAAGCTTGAGTGCATCCTTGACCCCGAAGCCTGTGAAGCAGATTCTGAAGAATTAGAAGAATTAATGGATAGCGAAGTTGCCCCAATCACTTAGAATCTACAGTTTGAGTCAAGTGCCGCATGACTAATTCTTGAAACAAGTGAGTTCCCACTTCACGAGTGGGCGATAGCCGACCAGGACGATAGCCTGAGGACTGGATGCGTTTTTGAATTGCAGGCAACAGCCGCAGATCTTCTTGCTGAATGTTGTCAAAAAACTGAATCAGTGGCTCCAAATTTTGGGGTGATTTTGCGGCTTCTGTATCTGGCACCAGCCAATCCCAACGAATACGAGTGCGCGATCGCCCCTGTGGCTCAATCAGGTAAATAATTGCAATCCAGGGACGAATAATCCAGGCAAAATTAGGAAACAGACTAACGGTCCATTTACCGTGTTTCTCCACGTCTCCTAATCCTGAAAAGATCAGATCTGCGTCCATTGAGTAGTACTCATCATCGGGTGGGAAAGGGGCGTACTGTAAATAGTAGTGATGTCTGGCTTCAGCTTTTGTCGCTTTATAGTATTTGGCAATGCTGGAGTGAACCGAAAACTCGTGATAACTTTCCACGTTGTTTTCTACATACAGCTTCCAGTTTGTATCGGTGTAGTAGTCAACGCTGTGAACTCTCGCCCATTCATTAAACTGGTAAGACTTAAATAACTCTGGCAATTCCCCTAACTGAGTCCCCAAAGGGGGCGCATGCAAGTCAAGGTTGACAAAAATAAATGGTCCCCATGTATCAACCTGGATGGGTGTTAGCGCCTGATCTGCCCAACTAAAATTCTCTGCCTCTTGCATATCAGGAATGCCTTTGAGATTGCCCTCCAAGTCAAAGCTCCAGGCATGATAAAGGCAAGTGAGACGGTTACATTTGCCGCTGTCTGTGGCTAAAGGTGCAGCACGATGAGGGCAAACGTTAAAGAATCCGCGCAGGTTGTTTGACTGATCTTGCACAATGATCAAGGGCTGTTCGGCAAGCTCTACCGTAAAGTATGAACCTGCACCCTGAAGCTGATTCACATGTCCGACATAGCACCAGGTTTTGCCGAAGATCAGCCTTTGTTCTAACTGATAAATTGTTTCAGAGGTGTATAGTTCTGCGGGAAGAGTTATGGCTTCTGTATGTAAGGATTGAGGCTGCCAGGTATTAAGACTGTGCATGGTGCGATCGCCCTCTCAAAACTTTCTTCTAATCTAGTCACGAGAGAGAAAGATTACTGCTTTATTGATTACGAATTGCGTACTACGAAAAACAACGCTATTAGAAACAAACTATCCGTAAATTTCAGGAAGGCGATCGCATTCACAAGGTTGTGATTACCAACAGAGCCTCTTGAAACTGCAACAGAAGGCAATGACTACCCAACGAAGCAGTTCTGAACCCCAACAAAAGCACTCTGAGTGACTTGAATCGCTTCCCGAGACCTAATTGAGCAGTTCTGAACTGTAATGAAGGCACTTTGAGTGACTTGAATCATACGCTGATTTGTAATGAAGGAGCTGAGAGGCGATCGCAAGGTATTGATTCGGAGCAGATTTTACGAGTATGAGCGATCGCCCCTACCTTCCTGCTTCCCCAATCACCTGCCCAATCCGCTTCAAAATCTGCAAAGCTGCATAGAGTTCCTGGCTTGAGGTAAACGGGTCTGCCATTCTAAGAAAAATGCCTCGTCTTCCATCCGCGACAGTTGAAATCGTCGTTCTGCCTCGGCAATTGTTGTAATAGCTTCAGTAATGGCAATTGACATTGGAGCATGAATACAGAATTATGCTCATGCTATCAAACCTGATTCTATGACAACCGTAATATTCAAACGGCAAACTGTAGTTTCCCTAACATTTTCTCTCGACAGAATCAGCTTAATTAGTCCCTATCACTGCTTCGGACACATCCCAGGTGTGATTCAGGCACTCAAGAGAGGAGCGTAGCAAGAATGGGACAAAAGCCACAGATTTTTACTCGTCGTCTTAGTCGTCGTCAAGCGATGTATCTGATGGGTGGCTTTGCCGGAGGGATGACCCTTCATGCTTGCGCCCAGTCTACACCAACGACCTCAGAAGCGTCTTCTGAAGCAACAGACACTGCCAGCGCACCAGCAGAACCCGTTGCGGCTTCTACAGGCAGCACGCTCTGGATTGGCTACTCGCCCCTGTATGTAGCCTTGGAAAAAGGCTTTTTTGAAGAAGGTGGCTTAGATCTTACCTACAACGTGTTTAGTGCCAGCGCAGAAGCAGATGCGGCGTTTGCCTCAAACCAAATTCAGGGGCAAAACAACGTCACCTCCGAAGCAGTAGCATTAGCGGCAAAAGGACAGGATTATCGCATTATCCAAGTTGCAGACTCTTCACTAGGGGGAGATGGAATTCTAGCCCGCAATAGCATTGCCGATATTGCTGCGTTTAAGGGGAAAGAAATTGCAGTTGAAATAGGTGCGGTCAGTCACTTTTTCTTGCTTCAAGTGTTAGAAGAAGCGGGTTTGACCGCTGATGATGTGACGATTTTGAATGTCACGCCCGATGCAGCAGCGGCGGCTTATCAGGCAGGTCAAATTGATATTGCCGTGACCTATTCTCCCTTCTTAAAGCAAGCCAATGATGCTCAGTCGGATGGACGAATTATCTATGACACCTCCAAGATGCCAGCCGCTATTTTGGATGTGTACATCTTTAGTCCTCAATTCTTGGAGGAAAATCCGACTGCGGGCGAGGCTTTTGTAAGCGGGATTTTCAAAGGCATCGAGTTTTTGAAAACCAATTCTGACGAAGCGTATGCGATTGTGGGCGATCGCCTAGAGCTAGCGCCAGAAGACGTTGGAACTGAGCTAAAAGGGGTTGACCTGACCAGTTTAGAAAAGAATATTGAAATGCTGAGCAACCCTGATAGCGACATCTACTTAGCAAAACACTTACAGTCTTTAGGTGAGTTTTTGGTCACACAAGAACAAATTCCGGAGGCTCCTGCGGATCTGGAGGCGCGGCTTGAGCCAAAATATGTACAAGCACTTCAAACCAGCAGCTAGAAACGAAAGAGATTGTGCTATTTGAGGAACCGGAAAATCAACCTGTAGAACAATGGCGCGGAATTGGGTCTATAGATCGAATCCATTCTGTAGTTCTTGTTCGAGCATCAGTTGAGGCAGTTGCACAATTCCTCAACCAGGAGAAGAAAGTAATTTTCTGGAAGCGTGATGTCTACGCAGACAACGTGGATATCAGGCATAGAGGCTTGCTGATTCTTCAATTGCGAGGAAACGATTGGACACTAATTCATAATTTAGGTTGGATCGACAGATGTAATGAGCAGGATGCTCAAGCGCTTTCTGATTCTCTGCAAACTTGTGCAATGTACTATCAAGTAAGTGATAGCAGCGAGCGCCTTGGATATCAGTTTTTTCAAAACGGTAAGCTCTTAGAAATCCTGCTTTTTGATGAGAACGGCAACACATTTCAGTCTCAATTGCGATCGCTGACAATTGAAGATATTGAGACTGAAGATAGGGACAAATATGACTTCACAGATTCCTTCCTGCGAGAACAAGGTATTTACATTCTCGATTTAAACCCTATGACTTACCTAGATGGCGGTCAGCCTGTCATTCTGACAATAGCTGCCACTGCGCCCTGGGGCAAGAAAATTCTCCTTGAAAAGTCGCATCTGGAGCGGGTTGATTACATAGTGCTAAAGGCTTGAGTACAAGCTTGACTTCTCACTGTTTTTTTAAACATCCTTTACACCTCGAAAAATTATTGTGTCAACCTTAAAACCTGTCTGTGAAAGCTGGTTTGCTACCGAAAAGATTAATGACTGGCTCTATCTGATCAGCGAGCCTCACTATTACTGGTGGAATCGAGCCAATTTGTGGCTGATCAAAGGTCAGAAGCAGGACTTGCTAATTGATACGGGGCTTGGCGTTTCTAGCTTGCGTCAGCACATTGCTTCGCTGATCGATAAGCCGTTGTTGGCGATCGCCTCTCACATTCACTTTGATCACGCAGGTGGAATGCATGAGTTTGACCACCGGGCCATTCATGCAGCAGAGGCAAAAGCCCTGGAAACGGGAGATGACCACGAAGCGCTTTGTACTGCTGAGCAAGGCTGGGTGTTAGAAGAACACTTTGAGCAACTGCCCCATGCTGATTTCACCGTGACTCAATACACGCTTCATGCGGCTGAGCCAACTCAGGTTTTGAAAGAGGGGGATGTGCTGGATCTGGGCGATCGCGCCTTTGAGGTGCTGCATTTGCCAGGACATTCACCGGGCTGTATTGGGTTGTACGATGCTAAGTCTCAAGATCTGTTTTCAGGTGATGTGGTTTATGACGGCGAACTGTTAGACCAACTCCATTGCAGCCACATTCCGACTTACATCCAGACCTATGAGCGGCTGCAAAGACTTCCGGTTGACACTGTTTATCCAGGTCACTACAGCATTTTTGGGCGATCGCGCTATCAGCAAATCACGGTGGAGTATCTAGAGGCTAAACGTAAACCTGGCTGTCCTGCAGAGCAGCGTTTATAAGGGCGTTTCTTTAAACAGATGGAAGGGCACCCCGCGGAGCGGGGTGCCCTTCCATCTGTAGCCCTAATTTTTGGAATTGGTATAAAGGTAGAACGCACTTACTCTGCCTCTGGTCTATGATCCACAAAACTTTGCATGGATTGCTTGCGATCGCTGCATTCAGTTGTTTGTCTGGGCTATTTACAGCGACCGTGCAGGCTCAAACTGCTGAGTCGGTCTGTGCAACAAGCAGTAGCTTTAACACGACACAGCAGGGAAATGTGATTGTGTTGGGGCGATCGCCTACCTCTCGGTATGTAGTGGTTGTGCCTGCACGCCGAGATAATACCCTGAATGTGGTGCGGCAGTGTGTACCTGATGCATTTCTAGCAGATTCACGATTAGGGGACTATGTGCAGGCGGGGGCATTTCCCAATCGTTCTAGTGCAGAGAACCTATCGCGAGTACTGCGATCGCGAGGACTGGACGCACGAGTCGCTTACTTTTGATCTAGGCAGGGTCTACACATTCATGATCTGCGATTGAAATGCTCTGTGTTAGGGAATCAACAATTGATAAACTTGCTGTTTGCCCAGCGGAGTTGTGACGACAGCCTCAATGCTTCTGTTGGCAGGTAGAGGAACGGTTACATCAAAATTGCCCTGGCGATCGAGCACCAACGGTTCATTCTCAATTTGCACTAAATTTACCGGGTCAACCTGACCAGCAATGCGGGCAGTTCGGTTTGGTTCTGCGGTAAGCTGGCGCAAATCTAAACCTGGATCATCTCTCAAGGGCACCGGAGGCGAAGGCGGTTCACCTGGAATGACCAGACTTTGAAATCCTGCATTCACAGCAACCGACTGTCCTTGAGCAGAAGCAACGACCCCTCCCTCTAAGGTCACTACCCCTGTTTTACCGTCGGGCTGAACACTCACGCCAAAATCAGTTCCCCGAACGCCGCTCACGCCTGCAGGTGTTTGAATTTCTAACCTGGAGTCAGGATTAGTCAATCGCCGCACTTGTAAACGGGCTTGCCCACCTAAAACCTGAAGTTGCGTAATTCGACCGCCGCTGTTTGTCGCTTCCAGGCTTTGCACCCGCAAGGTCGTGTTTTCCGAAACGTTGACGAACCCAATCCCTGTATCTACCGCTAATACGGCATTTGCTCCCTGTCCCGTGCGGATTGTTTCACCTACGGCTTGTAACCTCGTGCCCACCCTGGCGTTGCGGGAATTTTGCCCCTGTTGATAAGTGACTGTCCCTGTCGCTTCGCGCACCTCTAGCCAGCGATCTACCCGAACCTGGAGAGACTGGGCGTCTACCTGTCTTGCTGCATCAGGGAAGCTTAGTGCTAGCAGCAAACCTAAGGGCAGCCAACCTAAGGGCAGCCAATATTTTTTCATTGATCGCATCAACCCTTGTATCCTTCCGCAGTCTACAATTAACCGGATCAAAAAAGCAGCCCAGTTAAGGGCTGCTAAGCTACTGTGTTAAGAAGATTGAATTAGGAGGAGGTAGTGACGCTAAGAGACTGCCTTACTTCATGCCGACGGTTTCTGTACCAACGCGATCGCCAGAAGGCTGAATTGATTCGCCTTCAATAAAGGAACGCAGCATCCAAGCCATTTGCTCATGTCCTTCCATCAATCCGGTGAGGAAGTCAGCGGTTCCTTCATCATGGAACTCTTCAGAACACTGATCGATGTGTCCACGCAGGTTGCGAATGATTTGCTCGTGGTTTTCCATCAGGCGAGCTACCATTTCCGTAGCTGTAGGCAGGTCACCTACATGCTCATTAATCGAAGTGTATTCCAAGAATTCTCTTGCCGTACCGATGGGGTAGCCACCCAAAGCGCGGGCACGTTCGGCGACCGCATCAATGGTCTCAGTCAATGTTTCATAGTGCTCTTCTAACAACTGATGCAGAGAGCGAAACTGAGGACCAACAACATCCCAATGATATTTCTTTGTTTTGATTAGCAGCAGGTAAGCATCTGCCAAATCCCGGTTGAGCAGGGTAATTACGCCCTGGCGCTGTTCGTCAGTGAGACCTATGTTTAACTTACGCATTGCTTTAGGTATTTTCAAATCGACTCCATTTACTAGCTCACCAAACTACTCCAAGAGAGGCATCAACCAAATGAGGGATTGTAGTAGGCTGAATGGCATAGACAAGTGGAATTAGATAGGCGGAGCGATCGCCAAAAACCTGACTCAGCATGCATTCCAGGAAACAGCCTCAATCCCACGCTTTGCTTTATATTGCTCCAAAAGCTGCTACACATTCTGCTATACGGTGAAGTTTGTGAAATCGTTTGCAGTAATGGTACTGGCTCTTACTCCTTGAATAACTGCAAGCAGATCATTGCCTTTATTGATTAAGGTATTGCTCCCTCTTTGGCTGATCTTCAAGTCGCTAAATTCTAAATCACTCAGCAGAGCAATTTTGTCTGTTCCGTCTTTGTAATCTGTGATCAAATCTCGCCCTCTGCCAATTTCTAAGACAAAAACTTCGCTGCCTCTGCCGCCGACGTAGGTGTCACTGCCGCTGCCACCCAGCAAAACATCATCCCCTGTACCACCTTCCAGGCGATCGTTGCCCGCACCACCCAAAAGCAAGTCATCGCCACCCAGACCGAGCAAAGTGTCATTGCCATTGAGCCCAGCCAGAAGGTTGTCTCGACGGTTGCCTCGGATGCGATTGTTGCCGTTGTTGCCGTTGATGGCATTGTCGATGTCGTCAATCAGGTCGTCAAATACGTCGCCAATGTCGCCGCTTAAGTCATCAAACAGATTGCCTAAGTCATCCAAATCAATGTTGTCGATGTTATCAATCAGGTCATCAAGGTCAACTAAATCAATCAAATCGCCAACGCCACCAAAAACATCGTCAATGCCAATACCGAATGCCATGTCAATACACCTGTGTATAGGGGGTGATCTTTCCTTTACTTTAGGGCGATCGCTCCCCCTTCTACTTCACCCCCTCGGCTAGCCTCACAGGGTAATCTTGTTACAGTTTCTTACGGCATCCAGACAGCCGTTTAATTGTTGAATAGCATCACACAAATGCTATTCTTGATAAGCACAAATTCTGGTTGAAAGTGCTTTAAATTGCGGGTGTAGTTCAGTGGTAGAACGCAAGCTTCCCAAGCTTGATGTCGTGGGTTCGAGTCCCATCACCCGCTTCTTCTGAATCCATTTTCTTGGCTGTTTATAGCGATTCTTGCTGATGTCAAGCTCTCCAGCCCGATAGTTCAGGCAAGGGAGAACCTTGAGGACGCTAATTCCTTCAGACTGAGTTTGCGGGTTGGAGGCAGTTGAAAATTGGTATTCCTCTTCAGACACACGCATCTGGTACTGGAGTCCCGCATAATAACCAATAGGACACTCCAAGATCAGATTTCATGGTTGGTTCCAGGTCATCCACATCCAAAAGCAGATTGGTCAGGTGGTGGGAAGCGCTCACTCCACTCTCGCGGCTATTGGCGATCGCCTTGGCCGCACCTTTGACTGTGCTGAATGCCTGGGCGTTTTCTGAAATTTTTGGCTATTTTCGCTCTCTGTTCATCGTCTTGCTGACAGCAGCTCTGTCTGCCTTTTTGCTGAACTACCCAGTTCGCTGGTTAGAAAAGGGCAGAATCAAGCGAGGGCAGGCAGCGATTCTGGTTTTTTTGGTGGCGATTCTAATTGTGTTGGCATTAGGCGTGACGTTGGTGCCGCTTGCCTTTACGCAAGCCCAACAGCTAGTCGCACGATTACCCGAATGGATTGACTCTGGGCGACGGCAACTCGTCATGCTAGACGAGCGCATCAGTGTATTAGGCTTGCCGATCAGCCTGGATGGATTAGCGGCCCAGCTTAATGCTCGACTAACCGGGGAATTGCAGGGTGTTGCCGGACAAACCCTGAATCTGGCGCTAAACCTGACTGTGTTCACCGTAGTCAGGCTGCTAGACATTCTACTGACAGTAGTTTTGACATTTTACCTGCTGCAAAACAGCCATGCCATCTGGAGCAGTTTGATTGGCTGGTTGCCCGCCCGCCTTCAGCAGCCCTTCTCTCGAACGTTAAGGCTCAGCTTTCAAAACTATTTCTTTGGGCAAATCATCTCAGCTACCTGCATGGGGTTGGGACTCACCTCAGCATTTTTGCTGCTCAAGGTTCCTTTTGGGTTGCTGTTTGGCTTGACGATTGGGCTGATGGCACTGGTGCCATTCGGCGGCACCGTTGGGATTGTGCTAGTAACACTACTCGTCGCGTTGCAAAATATTGGACTGGCATTTCAACTTTTGGCAGCTGCGCTGATTGTGCAGCAAATTGTTGAGAACTTTATTGCCCCCAGAGTATTAGGCACTGTTACAGGCTTAAATCCGTTCTGGGTCTTCATTGCCATTCTTGCTGGAGCCAGGATTGGAGGATTGCTGGGCGTTGTCGTCGCCGTTCCTATTGCAGTGTTGCTCAAAGAATTCCTGATTGCAGTTCGTACTGTGACTCATCGAGACGATCATACCCATCCGGTAGCAGAACATCCTTTACCGGAAATTGACCCTTCTAGGGAAGAGACAAACGGAGATGCAAGGCAACTTCAAATCCCAGAGGTTAGCCAGCAAGAGTCAGAAATTTCTGGCTGAAAAGCTTAGTTTTAGAGCATGTTTGAGGAGTCTGGTGTAACCCAGGGCTTTGTCGAAGCGTGACATTCGGGCAGAAATTTTTGGTCTGTTCCGGGATTGACCTGCCGAATGCTACGCCCTTAGAGGAAACATTCGCTTTTGATTTGCAATGCTTCTGAGAGCTGAAAGTATTGCAAATCAACCATCCCCCATTGATATCTCCATTTGACGATAAAGTGAGGAGGAATGAATCTTGCCACCAGTGCTGCTGTGGTTTCAACTGCTTAGCTGATGAGGTGTTTATGTCAGAGTCAAAGCCGAGGGATGTGCAGGTTTTGCCGATCGCTCTGGATACGACGATTTTGCGATCGCGCAGTTGGAATCGACTCCGGTTCGAGATTGAGTATGCTTTGGAGCGAGGCACGACCGCCAACTCTTTTTTGATTGCGGCAGACCAGATTGCGGTTGTTGACCCACCCGGTGAATCATTCACTGAAATCTATTTGACCGCGCTACAGCGCCACGTTGACCCCAAGCAGATAAATTACGTCATTTTGGGGCACGTCAACCCTAACCGGGCGGCAACGCTGAAGGTGCTTTTAGAACTGGCACCTCAGATTACTTTTGTTTGCTCAAATCCAGGGGCGATCGCCCTCCGTTCTGCATTGCCAGACGTGCCGCTTACCATTAGCATCATGCGCGGAACGCCTGACGAAGTCCTTGATTTGAGCAAAGGACACCAGTTGAGCTTCATTCCTACCCCCAGTCCGCGCTATCCCGACAGCCTTTGCACCTACGACAGCAAGACCCAAATTTTATATACAGATAAGTTCTTTGGAGCGCATGTCTGTGGCGATCAGGTGTTTGACGAAGGCTGGTCTGTATTGAGCGAAGACCGTCGCTATTACTATGACTGTCTGATGGCTCCCAATGCTCGTCAGGTCACCACAGCACTGGAAAAAATTGCTCCCTTCACGGTCAAATTTTACGCGCCGGGTCATGGTCCGCTGGTGCGTTATGGATTTACCGAGTTGACGCACGCTTACCAAAACTGGAGCCAGCAGCAAAAGGCTCAAGATCTATCTGTTGCCTTGCTGTATGCCTCTGCCTATGGCAACACCGCAACGATTGCTCAGGCGATCGCCCGTGGCATCACCAAAGCTGGAGTCGCCGTCGAATCAATTAACTGTGAAGCGGCTGAATCGACCGAAATTCAGACTGCCCTGGAAAAGTGCAATGGTTTTGCGATCGGCTCTCCAACTTTGGGCGGACATGCTCCAACCCAAATCCAAACCGCTCTGGGTCTGATTCTCTCCACCGTGCCGCAAGACAAATTGGCGGGCGTATTTGGCTCCTTTGGCTGGAGCGGGGAAGCGATCGATCTGCTCGAAGGGAAGCTAAAGGATGCTGGTTTTCGGTTTGGCTTTGACCCCATTCGCGTTAAATTCACACCCACCGACGTAACCCTAAAATACTGCGAAGAAGCCGGTACAGACTTCGCTCAGGCTCTCAAAAAAGCGAAAAAAGTACGAGAGCCACGCCAACCCGCCACCACTTTAGAACAAGCTGTTGGGCGCATTGTTGGTTCGCTTTGCATCGTCACCACTAAACAAGGCGATGTTGCCAGTGCCATGCTAGCTTCCTGGGTTTCTCAAGCTACGTTTAACCCACCCGGACTTACGATTGCAGTTGCAAAAGAGCGGGCGATCGAATCCTTAATGTATCCTGGCACTTCCTTTGTCCTCAACATCTTGGCAGAAGGGAAGCACCTGGGTTTAATGAAGCATTTCCTCAAACCCTTTGCCCCAGCAGAAGATCGCTTCGTTGACGTAGATACAGATACAGCACCAAATGGCTCACCGATTCTCAATCAGGCTTCTGCCTATCTAGAATGCTCCGTGAGTGGACGAATGGAATGTGGTGACCACTGGGTCGTTTACGCCACGGTCGATCGCGGTAAAGTGCTAGACCCCGAAGCTAAAACCGCTATCCATCATCGCAAAACAGGCACTCACTATTAAGGTAGGTGATCGGTAAAAGCAAGGTCTTCCCTACTACTTCCCACCTACTATTCGTTCCTCATTTCTCCCTTATGTCTCTCGACCTCCTCTTTAACGTTGCCAACCTTTTTGTCCTGCCCTTTTGGGCGCTGATGATCCTATTGCCCAACTGGGGCGTGACTCGCAAAGTCATGCAGTCTTTTCTGCCATTTGTGGTGCTGGCCAGCTTATACGTTTACTTGTTTGCAGGCAGCATTACTCCTGAAACTGCTCAAGATTTCTCTAACCCTCAACTGGCTGACATTGCTCGCCTATTCTCGAGTGAACAGGTTGCTGCAACAGGTTGGGTTCATTTTCTAGTGATGGATCTATTTGTAGGTCGCTGGATTTACGGGGAAGGTCAGCGGACAGGCGTTTGGACGGTTCACTCTCTCATTCTTTGCCTGTTTGCAGGTCCTCTAGGTCTGCTCTCTCACATCCTCACTCACTGGATTAGTCAATTTTTCTCTTCCAAAGTCACTACAGCTGACGAAACCAGTCCCGACCCAGCAACTTAACATAGCTTTGCAAAACGGCCTTTTAGGAAAAAATGGCAAGCCGAAATAGGTGATAAGAGGCGCATTCCTTGGGGGTTTGCCTCTCATGAACCACTCACTTCACAACTAACTTAGGACTGCGAGATTAATCAATCCAAAACTTTGAAAACCTTGCCGATTGAATCGGTTGTGTTAGACTACTAGCCGAGTATGAATTCGGTTGCAGTGTTGGCTTTCAGTATGACAGGCTACTCTCCGGATCAAGTTCTCTCTACACCCTTTTTCTCAAGTTCTGGAGATATTCCATGTCAATTTATGTAGGTAACCTTTCCTACGATGTTACTCAGGATGATCTGAGTACTGTTTTTGCGGAGTATGGTACCGTTCAACGAGTACACCTACCTACCGATCGAGAAACAGGCCGTCCGCGTGGCTTTGGATTCGTCGAAATGTCTGCTGAGGCAGAAGAAGATGCAGCGATCGAGGCGCTAGACGGCGCTGAATGGATGGGGCGCAGCCTTCGCGTCAACAAAGCCAAACCCCGCGAAGAAGGAAGTAACGATAGACGCTCTGGTGGCGGCGGTGGCGGTTGGGGCAATAAGAGCGGTAATTATTCTCGCAACTTCTAAGCACACGTTTAAGTTAGGGCAGAAAAGAGGGAGGGTTTAGCCTTCCTTTTTTTTGTCTTTTCCAGGACGGCATTTTTCTGCGAAGTAATATGGTCTAATGCTAACTGCGTGAGGTTTACAGCGGTTTCTGTTTAGCCAAGCGATAGTTCTTCGTTCATTTCCAAAAGGTTAGAGACTTGCATGTCAACAAAGAACTTGATTTTCACTGTCCTGTTGGTTTTTGTGCCGATTTCAATCGTGGCTCACTATTTGGAATGGGGGGCAGTTGCAGTGTTTGTGACTGCAAGCATTGCCATTCTGCCACTGGCAGCTTGGATGGGTGCGGCAACCGAGGAAATCGCTGTGGTTGCAGGTTCTACACTGGGAGGACTGTTGAATGCGACTTTTGGAAATGCGACAGAACTGATTATCGCTTTAGTTGCGTTGCGAGCCGGACTGGTGAACGTGGTCAAAGCGAGTATCACCGGATCGATCATTGGCAACCTGCTATTGGTGATGGGTCTTGCGATGCTGTTGGGTGGGTTGCGGTTTAAGGAGCAGAGCTTTCAGCCTGTGGTAGCTAGGGTGAATGCGTCGTCCATGAATTTGGCGGTGATTGCGATGTTGCTGCCTACGGCAGTAAATTTCACCTCTAGCGGGATTGATGAGGTGACGCAGCAACGTTTGTCTGTTGCAGTGGCGATCGTGTTGATTTTGGTTTACGGGTTGACCCTGCTGTTTTCGATGAAAACTCACAGCTATCTATGTGATGTCGGAGAAGCTGAATTTGAGGCAGGCGAGGCAGGTGAGGCAGGACACGCAGAAAAGCCAAATTTGTGGCTTTGGGTGGTGGTATTGCTCGTTGCTACAGTATTTGTGGCGATCGAATCTGAGTTTTTAGTCGGTTCGCTTGAAGAGGCCACTTCTGGCTTAGGGCTAACGGAACTGTTTACGGGGGTGATTGTGCTACCTATTATTGGCAATGCGGCTGAACATGCGACAGCCGTAACGGTGGCAATCAAAAACAAAATGGATTTGTCTGTTTCGGTTGCAGTCGGGTCCAGCCTGCAAATTGCTCTGTTTGTTGCACCTGTGCTGGTGCTGGCAGGTTGGGCAATGGGACAACCGATGGATCTAGATTTCAATCCATTTGAGTTAGTTGCAGTCGCGGTCGCGGTGCTGATTGCCAACTCGATCAGCTCAGATGGGCGATCGAACTGGTTGGAAGGAACTTTGCTCTTAGCTGCCTACGCGATCCTGGGGCTTGCATTCTTCTTCCATCCCATTATTGAAGGCATTGGCTAAACCACTCGATTTTGCCGAATGCACTCGGCGTACCAGTTGAAGCTGGATTTAGGAATCCGAGCCTGGGTTTTGTAATCTACGTAGGTAATTCCAAAGCGGCGGCTGTAGCCCCATGCCCACTCAAAGTTGTCCATCAGGCTCCAGACAAAATAGCCTCGGATGGGATAGTTTTCGCTGACGGCTCGGTGAACGGCTTTGAGGTACTCGCGCAGGTAGAGGATGCGATCGCAATCCAGCACCTCTCCCTGGCGAGTCAACTCATCTTCAGCCGCACAGCCGTTTTCTGTAATTAGCACGGGCAAATCTGCCCGCCCCAGCGTTTCGCTGACATGGCGAATGCCCCAGTACAGCGCATCCGGCACGACATGCAGCCAGGGCATGTGCAGTCGAGGATAGCTTTTAGGAAAGCTGAGCAGTTCGTACCCTTGCGGATTGTCTGCCGCTCGGACGTAAGTTCCGGTGTAAATGTTTAACCCGATAGCATCGAGTGGTTGGTGAATAGTTGCCAAGTCGCCATCCTGAATATCGGGAGCCTGATCCCCAAGCTGCTCTAGCATGGCGGGACTGTAGGCACCCGTCAGCGCCGGAAAAGTGATTCCACCGTTTTGACCGCAGGTGGGAAAGGCTTTTTGAGCAGCAGCCACGTTAGCAGGCGATTCGTCAATGGGCACCGTTACAGCAGGATTATCCACTAACGCCACCGAGCAGGCAACTGGAGAAGCTGCCCGAATTGCCTGACAGCCTAACCCGTGTGCCAGCAGTGCGTGATGAGACGTTTGCCAAACTTCCTTCCAAGTTTTGACGACGGTTCCAGGAGCGTGGGGCGGTTGCTTGGTGCCGTAGCCCATGTGGGTAAAGCAGGGAATTTCGTTAATTGTCATCCAGTGAGTGATGCGATCGCCCAGTCGCGTTACCATCGCCGTCACATAATCAGCGTAATCTTGCGCCATCTCCCGACTGCGCCAGGAGCCATATCGCTCCTCCAACGCTTGGGGGCTATCCCAGTGAAACAGCGTAGCATGTGGGGTAATCCCATGCTCTCGCAGACAGTCTACTAACCGTCTGTAGAAGTCCACCCCCGCTTCATTCACCGCTCCCCGCCCATCAGGAATGACTCGTGGCCAGGCAATGCTAAAGCGATAGTGCTTGATCCCCAAGTCTGCCATCAGCTTCACATCTTCTGGATAGCGATGGTAGTGGTCGCAGGCGATCGCCCCTGTCTGCCGATCTATTACTCGTCTCCATTTCGCACTAAACGTATCCCAAACACTGGGTTTACGCCCGTCCTCTTTCACCGCTCCCTCAATCTGATAAGAGGCAGTTGCAGATCCCCAGAGGAAGGAGTTAGGAAATTGATAGCTGGGCATGAGGAGCTTGGGGGTTAGGGATTGGGGATTGGGAGTTAGGAAAGACTGAACCCTGGCTCATGTTAGTTCGTCACCTCTAATTTTGCCAGATGTCGCTCCTGCATCTGTCGCTATTTCTAATTCCTAACTCCAGTCCCGAATCCCCAATCCCCAACCCCTATTTATCAAACCGTCGCATCAAATAAGCTACGCCAAAATCACCGTTAGGATGATTTTCCAGTAATTCTGCTAGTTCAAATACTTTCTCAGCCAAATCTTCGCCCAATTTTTCGACAGTGGCACGGCGTTCGCGGGCAGCGTATTCTCGTTCTTTTACCCGTGCCTGCCATTCGCTAGAAAAAAGCTGCTCGATTGAGGTATGTAGCCCCAATTTCTCTAGAACATCCCACTCGCCGCGATCGCACCAGATACCATGACAGTTGGGGCAGCGCTCTACATAAAACGGAGTTTTTAGCCCAACTCTAGCCCGCGCCAAATAACAGTTGCATTCTGGGCAAAGAGCAGCCTTTGTATCGAACGGAGACTGCACGTAATCGACATCCAACGTTTTAGGCATTGGATAGGAATTTGAACGGGGCTGGCGATTTTGCCAAGACTGATATTCCTCAGCCGGAATCCAGGTTCCCTTGCAGTCGGGGCAACACTGCACTGGCAGTTCGCTGGACAAGCGGCTCTCGGTTAGGGTTACTTTCTTATCTTTAGGGCACTGCACAGCGACTTCTCCAATCAAACTCTTTTCACAAAATCATGACATTTTTAGCACTACTCAGACCCCAACAGAGCATCGCAATAGCGGATCAGGGTAACAATGCGATCGCTCATTTGAGCTTGTCTTTGCTGGGCTGTAGTGGGCTGGCGGGCTGCCTGCAAGAACATCACATCCATCCCTAACAGCCGCATCTGCTTATTGATCTCTGTCTGATAAGACTGCACCTGCGACACCACCGCCGGATCAATTTGATCCAAATCTGTTCCCATGATTCGTAATTGAAACATTTGCTGCACCTCCAAAAAATCGGCATGAAGCGAAGCAAGGTCAGGGTTTGACCGAGTTACCGTGAGCTTTAGCTGCCGCAGCGCATTTTGAAACTGTTGATAGTGTTGATAAGACAAGCCCGACAACATAAAACACCTCTAAGGTCTAATTTGAATTAGAACTTCTGAATCAGGCTCAGACGTAAAGAAGTTTGTATATATTAGTAGAACAGGGACTTCAAAGTTTTGCATTTTAAGGTGAACTGTAAAATCAAGCAGCAGTTTCACGAGATTCCAGCATAGTTCTGGTAGAACTTCTCTATCATCGTGACCTGGCTAGATGCCAAGGTTTTTCTCTAGAAGAAACTTTTTAACTTTACTAGCTGCACTAGCTGCCTTCTCCAGCAGCACACCAGATTTGAAGCGGACCAAAACCTGCTTCATCGGTTTGTATACTAAATCACATTAAATACCGTAGAATCAGCAAACATCTACTCCAGAGCCCTCCAAGCTCTTAAAGCGTGACAGCATGAACGTGACGGCTACTACCCCCTTCCCTATCAGCTTGAATTTGCCCAGCTGGCTACAAGAATGCCTGCGGACGCGAAGTGACGGTGCCAGTTCCAGTAGTGGTGATTCAAGTGACTCCCCGGTTGATGCGGGGTTAATTTGTCGGGCATTTGAATTTGGTTACAGTCTTCACGAAGGTCAATATCGTGCCTCTGGTGAACCTTACATTTGCCACCCGATCGCCGTTGCAGGGCTGTTGCGAGATTTAGGCGGCAGTCCCGTCATGATTGCAGCGGGCTTTTTGCACGACGTGGTAGAGGATACAGAGGTCACCCCCGAAGAAATTGAGCAGCGATTTGGAGTTGAAGTGCGGCGTTTGGTAGACGGCGTGACCAAGCTCTCAAAATTCAACTTTTCCAGTAAGAAAGAGCGTCAGGCAGAAAATTTTCGCCGGATGTTTCTGGCAATGGCACAAGACATTCGTGTCATTGTCGTTAAGCTGGCAGACCGCTTGCACAACATGCGGACGCTCGAACACCTACCGGACGACAAACGCCGCCGCATTGCCTTAGAGACGAGAGAAATTTTTGCCCCTCTCGCAAACCGATTGGGGATCGGTCGGTTTAAGTGGGAACTTGAGGATCTGGCGTTTAAATATTTGGAGCCTGAAGCTTATCGCGAGATGCAGCAGTTTGTCAGCGACAAGCGAGCCGATCGAGAAGCGCGGTTAGAACGAGTTGCAGCACTGTTGCGCGATCGCCTTGAGGAACTAGGGGTTCACTGTCATGACATCAGCGGTCGCCCCAAGCATCTCTACGGCATCTACCAAAAGATGCAGCGGCAGCAGAAAGAGTTCCACGACATTTATGATGTTGCTGCAATTCGTATGATCGTGGAAAACAATGATGAATGTTACCGCGCCTTGGCCGTCGTCCATGATGCATTTCGACCCATTCCTGGTCGGTTTAAAGACTACATCGGGTTGCCGAAACCAAACCGCTATCAATCGCTGCACACGGTAGTCATCGGTAACACAGGCAGACCCGTTGAGGTGCAGATTCGCACATTGGAAATGCACCACGTTGCAGAATACGGGATTGCAGCTCACTGGAAATACAAAGAGACGGGCAGCAGCAGTTCTAGAATGACTGCTGAAGATGAAAAATTTACCTGGCTACGACAGCTGCTGGACTGGCAAAGTGACCTTAAAGATGCCCAGGAATACCTGGAAAGCGTTAAGGACAATCTATTCGACGATGATGTTTATGTGTTTACGCCCCACGGAGACGTGGTGCCGCTGAGTCGGGGTGCGACGTCTGTGGACTTTGCCTATCGCATTCACACTGAGATTGGCAATCACTGCGCTGGGGCACGAGTCAACGGTCGAATTGTCACCCTGGACACTCCATTGAAAAATGGCGACATCGTCGAAATCATTACCCAGAAAAATTCTCGCCCCAGTCTAGATTGGCTCAATTTTGCGGTGACGACGGGGGCACGAAACCGCATTCGTCAGTGGTACAAGCGATCGCACCGGGACGAAAACATCCTGCGCGGCCGCGAGATGTTAGAGAAAGAGCTAGGCAAAAAGGGTTTTGAGGCCTTACTCAAGTCTGACCCGATGCAAAGTGCGGCAGAGCGATGTAATTACCAGTCTGTAGAAGACCTGCTGGCTGCTCTGGGCTACGGGGAAATGACGCTTAATCTGGTGGTAAACCGCATCAGAGAAGCCATTAAAGCCCAACAACCGATCGCGCCTGCGATTGAAGTAGATGATGGCAAGATGGTTTTATTGCCCAGCAGTACAACCGCTGCCCCTCGTCCAGTCACACGTCCGTCTGACTCCCCTATTACTGGCGTAGAAGGGTTGCTTTATCACCTGGCCCGCTGCTGCAACCCAGTACCAGGCGAGTCTATTATCGGCGTTGTTACCCTCAGCAGTCGCGGCATCTCCATTCATCGGCAGGGCTGCCAAAATACGGAGAGCATTCCGGGCGATCGCCTGATTCCCGTTAGCTGGAATTCAACCGTTACAAATGGCAGTCGCGTCCACACCTACCTGGTGCAAATCCAGATTGAAGTGATTGATCGAGTGGGCGTGCTAAAGGATATTTTGTCTCGCCTCACCGACCACGATATTAACGTTCGCAGTGCTCAAGTTAAAACCATTCCTGGGCAGACCGCCATTATCGATTTGGGAATTGACATTCGCGATCATCAGCAGCTCGATCGCACCTTCACTCAAATCCGCAAAATGAGCGATGTCATCAACCTGCGCCGCATCAGTGAGGTTGATGATTAGAGACTGTCGTTAGGCTTCAAGATTTGGTAGAGACGAAGCGCCCCGCTAGCACTCTCTGTTTGATAGCAGAAGCAATTGAACTAATCCCTTTGCTTTGGCAGGGGGTTGCGCCTGCTACTGCTATTTGTTTGTCCCCAAAAATTTCACCAAGGGTGATAAGCAATACTTTTCAGCGGTCGCGGACTGGAAACTTAGCAGTCCAAAGGAAAAATGGTATTATTCTTCAATTATTCTTCATCAACACATGAAGAAATATGTACAACTTCGGAGTGATGTAATATACACGTATTTTTGTTACAAGTGACGAATTAGCGAGAAGACCCGTTATGAACCGTGACAATTTTCTAGAAAAGCATATGTGAGTAGATGCTGAGAGTTTTTCTCAGCCAAGTAGGGTCGCCCTTTTGTTTGCACAAAAAGGCTGTTTTGAAACCAGCTTGTCATTGAGATTTTGTATCTTTTAGTCTCAAATCCTGGATTCAGATTGATTTAGTTCAAACCGTTTAACCCAATTAGCTTCGAGTTTGGTCTTTTAGCGCAAGTAGCCGCATTTGGTGTCTGGAAATGCAAGTTTTTCCAGACAGCTTGTACTGCCAAATTTAAGCCCTTCTTGAAGAGGTGTAAGGATCTATGGCTGCTGTGAAAAGCTCATCATCACAACGGTTAGCGTGGCTAGAAGGAATTCGGATTTTTGCCGCAGTGATGCTTCTGGTTTATCACGCTCAGCTTCTGTTTACAGACTATGCATTTACCCCAAAACCATTGGGCTTAGCTGCGAATCTCCGCTTGATTGAGGTAGCAAGCGATCGCTTGGGGCACAACTTGCTAACTTATATTCTTAGCTTTCCAGCCTGGTTTGGGTTTCAGTTTGTTGATATCTTCATTTTAATCAGCGGATTTAGTTTGGTGTTGTCCTTAAAAGGGAAACCCTTAGAAGTCGGCAGTTTTTTGCAGCATCGGCTTTTACGGATTCTCTGGCCCCTTTGGACAGTTGCTTGGTTGTCTTACCCCTTCCTATGGGCAATTGGAATCGCAACAAACAGCTACAGACCCGACTTGTGGTACGTTTTCGCGGGTGCTAGCTTTCCGCTGCTGTTTGAGTACTCCGGCGAACTGCTGCTAAAGAGCAGTGGACCCTGGTGGTTTGTGCCTCTCATTCTCAGTTTTGCCCTGATTTTCCCTTTCCTGTGGCATCTGCTCCGGCGGTGGGGATCTCGCAATTTGCTGATTGTCAGCCTTGCTTTAACGATTGGCTATCGGGCACTAGCAGTTTACAAATTTGACGGACATCCCACTTATGTTGTTCTAGATACAGCCACAGATTGGCTGCCATTTCTACCGTTTATTGCTAAGCTCAGCACCTTTGTTCTAGGCATGGTGGTGGCACGGGCTTACCGCGCGGGGCAAGGGCCACTGTTTTGGCCGACACGATGGGTGCTGGGATTTGGCATCCTGTTTTACGTAATGGGTTTCATCTGCCAGTTTTCGCGCCTGGGCTGGGTATTTGCTGATTTGCTGCTGCCGATTGGTCTAACCCTTTGCTGCATGGTGGCATTTCAGGCTTTAGCACAAATTCGCCTCGCTAAATCAACGATGCTTTGGCTGGGGGCACACAGCTACAGCTACTTTCTGATCCACGATTTTGTGCTGGATCGAACCATCAATCTGGTGGTTGAAGATAGCCGCGTGTTGTACTGGCTGCTGCTGCCAGCCATGATTGTCGCAACGCTACTTTTGGCTATGGTGGCAGACCATGCGACTCCGCTGCTTCAGCGAGTGGTTATGGGCATACTGCGTGATCTTGACTATGTGCTGACGATCGCCCCCAAGATTCAAATTCGGTCCTGGTTGCCTCAGGTTGGCGATCGCGTCCGATATCGGAACGAAGCAGGCTGGACCGTGATAAAAATAGAGCGACTGCTAGACGACAAGGAGGTTTTTCTCTGTCAGATTACTGATGGTCAAAGAATTTTGTGGCTAAACGAGGATGACCTGGAACCGGACACCCACTCCTCCTTGAACGACTCCTCAATCAGTCGCAATGGCTCCAAATACAACTCACTCTCTTAGTTACTCCTCACACTATTATTTTTTTGTCGCATTCTATGTCCCTGAACCGACTTTACTAGGCACCTTCTTCCCTCACCTTTTCTTTTCACCTCCTCTAGCCATCAAACACCTGTCGATTCAAGATTTATCTAAAAAACCTCCGGAGGGTAACTAAGTGACGAAGTGGACAATCGAGCTACACAAGCTGATTTATACCCACGTTGTGTTGATTGGTGTCCCCACCATCTTTTACTACTGTTTGCGAGTAGGAGGATGGGATTTGATGAACCTGCACATGGCGATCGCCACCTTCTACATGGCTAGTGCATTGATCATCATTGCAGAAACCACCAACGCCTTATTTCGCCGCTTTGCCACAGACCAGTACAACGTCAAGTCAGGATTGGGGCAATTTCACCAACGCACCAAATCACTGTTAGGGATGGGTGGCTCCAGACTCCCCGAGCCAAAGCGGCCCACGCCGCGTTGCTCGTTTTTGATTGCGGCCTATCTGCCTAACGAGCAGTCGATCATCCTAGATACACTCAGGCACATCTTGCTCAACGTACAGCGCCCTGAAGGTGGGTTAGAAGTGATTCTCACCTACAACACGCCGATAGACCTGCCTGTGGAAGATGACCTGCACAGTCTTGCTCAGTCTTATCCGGAGTTACGTTTGTTGCGAGTTGAGGGCAGTCGCTCCAAAGCCGAAAACCTCAATGCTGCATTAGATATTGTTACGGGTGAAGTTGCGTGTGTGTTGGATGCAGACCATCATCCTGCTCCAGATTGCTTCTTTCGGGCCTGGCGTTGGATTGAGCGGGGCTATGACGTCATTCAAGGACGCAACATTATTCGCAATCACGGTCAAAACCTGCTGACCGAAAACGTCGCGATAGAATTTGAGACGCTTTATGGGATTAGCCATCCTGCCAAATCTTTCTTGACAGACTCCAGCATTTTTGGTGGCTCAAACGGCTACTGGCGTACCTCGGTTTTAAAGCAGATCCGCTTTAACCCAATGATGCTGACTGAAGACATTGATGCTTCACTGCGAACCTTGCTGAACGGCTATCGCATTTTGCATGACCGCAGCATCATCACCACGGAGCTTGCACCTGTTGATGGACAATCTTTTTGGTTTCAGCGCAAACGCTGGGCACAGGGATGGTTAGAAGTTAGCCTCAAATATCAGCGCCGAGTCTGGCGATCGCCCAAGCTGAGTCTGTGGCAAAAGGTTTACTGGACTTATTTACTCTATTTTTGTGAGCTTTATTCCATAACTGCCATCCAAATTATTCCGATTGTCCTAAGTCTGTTCCTTTATCAGGGATCATTTGAATCTTCTGACAATCAGTATCTATTTTTGAGTACAGTTGTGGCGCTGTTTAGCGGAATTTATCAAACTTTAGCAACAGCAAAGATTGCTTTTGTGCGCTACCCAGTGACCTATTACATCAAGCACATGCTGTTGTTTTTCCCGTATATCACCTTCAAAAACATGATCGCGCTGGTGGGGCTATACGATCACCTACATGGCAACAACAATTGGCTAATTACTCCCAGAGGCAAGCAGCATAGTCGCAAACCCACACCCCAACCAGAGCCAGTTTTGGCTTCGAGTTCGAGTTCGAGTTCCTGACTTTTATGAGCCTAATTATTTGTCCAGGAATTCATCCACCAGAGCTAACTGCGAGCTTTTTGGCAGGTCTAGAAGATGTCACTCGGACACCTCTGAGAGAATTAACGAACTACTTCATTTTTCCATCCGATCGCTATCCCCCCTACTCCGCATTTCACATTCTAGAAACGCTCTACGCGTGGATAGGGAAACCTTGCAAGAATTCAGAACAGCCTGATCAAAATCTATCCACGAATCTATTACCGAGTTCCTCTCATGCTTCTTTAGTTTTTCTCAGTTTTAGTGCTGGAGTCGTCGGGGCAATTGGGGCAGCCCGAACCTGGCAGCGATCAGGTGGACAGGTGAAAGCATTTATTGCAGTGGATGGTTGGGGTGTACCTCTGAGGGGTGAATTTCCGCTATACCGCCTGAGCCACGATTTCTTTACGCACTGGAGTTCAGCGCCTTTGGGTGCGGCAGCAGAAATTTTTTATGCTGACCCACCCGTACCGCATCTAGAACTATGGCGATCGCCCCAAACCGTTTGGGGGTATCAGCTTAAAGGGGAGGAGCGATCGCCATCTCTGTTTCCTAACAGCCCCCGCCGAGCCCCTATCACTGCTGCCGTATTTTTGATCGACCTGCTAACTCGTCAAATTGATTCCAGACTGACGGGCTGATTTTTAAGTCAAAAAACACTGACAAACTGCATCACTCCGTTCAAGCCTTGCTTAAACGTCAAAACCCGAGCCTGCAGGAGGTTGTAGCACTCTGAGCGACATTGAGCGAGATAACTCTACAACTCTCGACAGGAGCTAGTATCAGAACTAGACTGGATCATTAACGATTTAGTGCATCATTAGATACAGATCTAAGCTATGCGTGAGGTTTTCCCTGTGCGTTCCCAAATTGCTGCACCTGCTCAAACTACGTCTGCATCCACAATTCCCTTTCCTAAACCGACAGCAGTTCGCGCAACTGGCGCATTTGCTTTAATTGATAGCCTGAAGCGTCACGGGGTAAAGCACATTTTTGGCTACCCCGGCGGCGCAATATTACCAATTTATGACGAGCTTTATCGAGCAGAGGCAGCTGGCGGCATTCAGCACATTCTGGTCAGACATGAGCAGGGAGCCTCCCATGCGGCGGACGGCTACGCACGGGCAACTGGACAAGTTGGCGTTTGCTTTGGCACTTCTGGTCCTGGTGCGACCAACCTGGTTACAGGCATTGCGACAGCACAGATGGACTCGATTCCAATGGTGATTGTGACTGGGCAGGTTCCCAGTACTGCGATTGGCAGTGATGCTTTCCAGGAGACAGATATCTACGGCATTACGCTGCCCATCGTCAAGCACTCCTATGTGGTGCGCGATCCCCAGGATATGGCGCGGATTGTGGCAGAAGCGTTTTACATTGCCCGTTCGGGTCGTCCAGGACCAGTTTTGATTGATGTGCCAAAGGACATTGGGCTGCAAGAATTTGACTACACCCCTGTGGAACCCGGAAGTGTTAAGCTACCCGGCTATCGTCCTACGGTGAAGGGGAATCCGCGTCAGCTGAGTCAGGCGTTGAAGCTGCTTCGGCAGGCAAAGCAGCCGCTACTGTATGTGGGCGGTGGAGCGATCGCTGCTGATGCCCATGCAGAAATTCATGCCTTAGCAGAACACTTTCAGTTGCCCGTTACCACAACTCTGATGGGCAAAGGTGTCTTTGACGAAAACCATCCCCTCTCCGTCGGCATGTTGGGGATGCACGGCACAGCCTACGCCAACTTTGCGGTAAGTGAGTGTGATTTGCTGATCGCAGTTGGGGCGCGATTTGACGATCGCGTCACGGGCAAGCTTGATGAATTTGCTTCTCATGCCAAAGTCATTCACATTGACATTGATCCCGCTGAAGTGGGCAAAAATCGCACTCCTGATGTGCCGATTGTGGGAGACGTGCGCCAGGTGCTCACCGATCTGCTGCGCCGTGACCTGGAAGACGGCGTTCCGGCTGATCCCAACCTGACGCAAGCATGGCTCGGTCGGATAAACCGCTGGCGAGAGGACTATCCGCTAGTGGTGCCCAGCTACCCAGACAGCATTGCCCCTCAGGAAGTTATTGTCGAACTCAACCATCAAGCTCCTGATGCTTACTACACGACTGATGTGGGACAGCATCAAATGTGGGCCGCGCAGTTTCTCAAAAATGGACCGCGTCGATGGATCTCTAGTGCAGGTCTGGGCACGATGGGCTTTGGAATGCCCGCTGCAATGGGTGTAAAGGTGGCACTGCCTGATGAGCAGGTGATCTGCGTGAGCGGCGACTCCAGCTTCCAAATGAACTTACAAGAGCTTGCAACGCTTTCTCAGTATGGGATCAACGTCAAGACCGTGATTCTTAACAACGGCTGGCAGGGGATGGTGCGCCAGTGGCAGCAAGCATTCTACGGAGAACGGTACTCTTCTTCCAACATGGAAATTGGGATGCCAGATTTCGTCATCCTGGCTCAAGCATTTGGGATCAAGGGCATGATTGTGACTGAGCGGGATCAGTTGGAGGGGGCGATCGCCGAAATGCTGGCTCACGACGGTCCTGTGCTGATGGATATCCGCGTCAAAAAAGATGAAAACTGCTACCCTATGGTTGCCCCTGGCAAGAGCAATGCCCAAATGATTGGTCTACCAGAGCGTCCTAAGTCAAAGCAGCAGCCTGACGTGATCCCATGTAGCAGCTGTGGCACCGAGAACTCGGCGACTCATAACTTCTGCCCTAAGTGCGGCACCAAAATTTAGGAACTACTGGATTCAGCGCGAAACTAAATCATCAAATCGGGGTATCTCTTAGAGGTACCCCTTCTAATTTTGTGGGCAAGATTTTGCTGAAATCAGCGATTATCGTGTAATTATTTAGTTTGTCGGGTCTGCATTAGATTCGCACTAGGCATCATCTACCTCGCTAAACGACCCAAAGCAATCAAAGAAGTTCTCATAAAGCAGGCAGCCTATTCTTTGTGCAAGGGCAAGCTGCTGCTCCAGCATTTCTCCTGGTCGCAAAACCTCAGAGTTTTTCCGAAAGGCTAGAGTTTAATCGGAAATTTTGGGAAATTTAGTAGTTTACTTGTTACATTACCTGGATACTTGAGTATTGTTAATTCGAGCAGCCCTGTTGAGAACCTGTTGCGAATTGATTAGTTTGTGAATCTATTAGCGAATCAATTAGTAAGGTTAAAAGTCCTATTAAGCGAGATTGTGAAAGCATAATTCTCATTTGCGCTAGCGCTCTAAATCGCTTTTATTGTTAAAGACATCTGTTGCCAACACATTTGCTGTGGACATCAATGTTTAGAAAGGCGGCTAGCATCATCGTCATTAGTTGAGGAGTAAAGTCATGACTGCTGCACTTAGATCCAATGTTTCTAGCCGACGTTTTCCACCCAGACAACCCGGCAGTTACGCGGGGGGATCTAAAGTTGCTCAATTCCAACCCTCTATTGAGCGGCGATCTGGGCAGTCTCAGCTTCAGCCCATTGGTTCACAGGCGGCGGTTCGCCAAACGGTGCAGCTACCCACTCAAGCAGCTAATCCTCTGTGGCTCCGAGCTTTAACTTTTGCCCAGCGAACTTCTACAGTTGTTACGTTTTCCCTGGTTGCATCCGCGCTAGCGGTCTATGGCTGGACAGTCTACTCACAACAGCTTTGGGGCAAGGAATATGATCGACTTGACGCTCTACAGCGCCAAGAGCGTCAGTTGACCGCAGCAACCGAGGTGCTAAAGGATCGGATGGCTCAAGAGGCAGAAGATCCGGCATCTGGGCTATCTATACCCGATCCGACCCACGCGATCTTTTTACAGCCTGCACCTCTCACCGAACCTGCACCTGTGCAAGCGGCACCTGGGACACAACCGATTCAGACGGCACCTTTAGGATATTGATCGAGATGGCTATCTCTTTTCCTCCCTTTCGCAACTTCCGTAGCCGTAAAGCTGCTGAGAAGGAAGGGCAGCGCCTACGAGGTGGGCAATCCGCTAGCGCTTTGACTCAGCCTTCGCTGAAGCGATCGCCCCGACGCGGATTGGAGGACGGTTCAGGTCGGGAAATTGGGGAGCGATCGCCCATCAGTCCCTCTAACCGATCGCGCTTGCTAGCAGTCTGGGGAGTTTTAATGATCGGTGGGGCTGGGCTTGCGCTTAACCTGGTGAGGCTACAAATCGTTCAAGCTCCCATGTTGCGCCAGCGAGCAGAGAACCAGCAGACTGTTGCGCTGCGTCCATTTGTGCCCCGTCGCCCAATTATCGATCGCCAGGGTAATGTAGTAGCGATCGACGAACCTGCTCACACGCTATACGCTCACCCATTTCTGTTTCAGCAGTCGCGGCAGGAGATGGCCACTCAACTTGCCCCAATCCTAAATCGCCCAGAGCAAGAGCTTTTTCAACTGTTCTCTTCAAGTGACAGTGGTATCCGAGTTGAGTATGACCTGCCTGAGGAGACAGCCAACCGCATCACTAACCTGGGCTTGGATGGACTGGAACTAGAGCGACATCAACAGCGGTTTTACCCGCAGCAGGATCTGTTTGCTACGGTAGTTGGCTATGTCAACACAGAGCGGCAGGGTCAGGCAGGACTGGAATACAGCCAGCAAAGTATTTTAGAGCGATCGATAGAGCCTGTTCAGGTTAGCCGTGCTGGAGATGGCGCAATTATTCCCGATGAACTGTCGGGCAGCTTTTTGCACCAGGACGACCTTCAGCTGCAAATTACGCTAGATGGTCGGTTGCAGCGCGCCACCCGTCTGGCGCTAGAACAGCAGATGCAGCAGTTTGGTGCCAAGCGGGGAGCCGTGATGGTGATGGACGTGCAAACTGGCGAAATTCTGTCTATGGTGACTGAGCCATCTTACGATCCCAACCAATATTACCAATTTGACCTCGACCTATTTCGTACTTGGGTTTTGACCGATTCCTACGAACCGGGGTCGACGTTTAAACCAATTAATGTGGCGATCGCTTTGGAGTCGGGAGCCGTCAGCCCCAATGACGTGTTCTATGACGAAGGCCGGATTGAAGTCGATGGCTGGCCGATTCAGAACTCTGACTACAATGAACGCGGAGGCGGACGGGGATCGCTCAGCGTTCAAGAAATCATCCAATATTCCAGCAACGTTGGCATGGTTCACATCATGGAAAGCCTTGATCCAGCAGACTATTACGGCTGGCTGGAGAAAATTGGTCTGGGGCAACCTACGGGCATCGACCTACCCTTTGAAAGCCAGGGACAGATCAAGAGCCTGGAGCAATTTGTAGGTTCTCCAGTAGAACCAGCCACAACCGCATTTGGGCATGGCTTCTCGGTCACGGCGATGCAACTGCTGCAACTGCATGGTGCTCTAGCCAATCAGGGTGAAATGGTCGTTCCCCATGTGGTGCGAGGACTATATAACGCCGAAGGACAGGCATACTGGCGACCCAAGCTGCCCGCTCCCCGCAGACTATTCTCCCCCCAAACAGCCCAGTCGGTTTTGGGCATGATGGAGGTAGCCGTTCAAGAAGGTACAGGTGAGTCAGCCCAAATTTTGGGATACCGAATTGCAGGCAAAACTGGAACCGCCCAAAAACCCAGCCCAGATGGAGGCTACTATGAGTCAGCTCGCATTACCAGCTTTGTTAGCATTCTCCCTGCCGAATCACCACGCTACGTGGTACTAGTCGTGATTGACGAGCCGCAAGGGGAAGATGCCTACGGTTCTACCGTTGCTGCCCCGATCGCTAGAGGAGTGATGGAGGCCCTAATTGCGATCGAGGGCATTCCACCAAGCCAGCCTCAAGTGGTAGAGGAACCAACCGAGTATTAGTCACTATAGCGATGGACACTATTCTCATCCTTCCACCGGTGTGATTTGCACGAGCGAAAGCGCCAGCGGACTGGTTCCCATCACAATGCCGACTTGCAAGAATTGCCGAAAAATTTACAGATGGAAAGGCCCCACACGACGCGGGGTGCCTTTCCATCTGTAATCCTTTTTTGGGAAATGGCACAACATCCAATTGCAGATGAAAATAGAGTGGCAATTGGATTATCCTGACAGTGGAGCAGATTTACGGAACTTAATACATTTCCTCACCTATGAAGTGCATTATCAATCGCCGTGCCCAGTTTTCGGCTAGCCATCGCTATTGTCTACCAGAATTGAGCGATGCAGAGAACGCTCAACGGTTTGGACCCTGCGTTCGTGCGCCTGGACATGGGCACAACTACATCCTCTATGTCTCCATGGAGGGGGATCTAGACGAATATGGCATGGTGCTAAACCTGTCTGATGTAAAGCAGGTAATCAAGCGAGAAGTCACCAGCCAGCTAGATTTCTCCTATCTCAACGATGCCTGGCCAGAATTTCAGCAAACTCTACCCACCACCGAAAATATGGCGCGGGTGATTTGGCAGCGACTTTCACCACACCTGCCTCTTGTCCGCATTCAACTCTTTGAACATCCCGAACTTTGGGCTGAATATGAAGGAAACAACATGGAAGCGTATTTAACGATTAGCACTCACTTTAGCGCCGCGCATCGTCTAGCACTACCCCACCTGACACTAGAGCAAAATTCAGAAATTTATGGCAAATGTGCCCGCGTCAATGGACACGGGCACAACTATCATCTGGAAGTCACGATTAAAGGCGAAATCGATCCGCGCACTGGTATGATTGCTGACCTGGTAGCCCTTCAAAAGGCAGTAGACGATTACGTTGTAGAACCCTTTGACCACACTTTTCTCAACAAAGATATTGCCTATTTTGAAAAGGTAGTGCCGACAGCAGAGAACATTGCCATCCACATTCGCGACCTGCTGCAAGAGCCGATTCGAGAAATTGGGGCATCTCTACACAAGGTTAAGTTGATCGAAAGCCCAAATAACTCCTGCGAGGTTTATGCAACAGAGACAGTAGAACATCCAGTAGAACAACAGGAACCTGTCCTCGCAGAAGTTTAGGATTGAGCGGTGCGCTTACTCACAGCCCCTACCGATTTGGTCTAAGATCCAACGCCATCCCTGATGATCGTCTCTAGGGTTTACACAGTTCTCGCGTCCAGTCCGACTGGGGTTGTTATCGCGATCGCGAATACGGTCATCATCGTCGTCGTCATCATCCCGGTCGCGATCGCCTAACCGATCTTCCCAATCGTCCTCCCAATCTCCGCGATCGCGCCGCTCTTCCCAATCTTCACGCGCCTCATCCTGGCGATCGCGAACACGGTCATCATCATCATCGTCGTCATCGTCATCATCCCGGTCACGATCACGACGGTCGTCGTCATCGTCATCATCCCGATCACGTCCATTGCGTTCGAGCCAATCTTCAAAATCCTCACGGGCATCTGCAACAACCATGTCGCCACTCGAACCTTGATTTAGACCTGCAGAACCGTTGTCTAACTGAGACTGCGCCGCCTGAGCTGAAGTCGTTAAATTAATCAACTCAAGTAAAACCAACGTTGATAAAAGCCAAAGAGTTTTCATAATAGTTTTTTAGGTGAGGTGAAGAGATAAAGCCTCTAAACAACTTGACATCGCCTCAGCCAAAATGTGCCCGTGATTGAGACTGGGCATTAAAGGTTGGGGGTTGGAGTGTTAGGCTGAGCTGCTGATCACTATCAATGTAGCCTCCTATTCCAATCCTCAACCTCATGCTGTAGACTCGCCCAATCGAGTGAACGCCACACCAGAATACTTGCCACCCCTGCAATGCGAAGCGCGTTATGCCGCCTATCCTAGTTCCTTGCGGAGGGGGTTTGGGGGACGCGCTTCGTCCCTCAATGGGGGTTCGGGGGCAAAGCCCCCGAAAAAGACTTGAATCGAGAAACAGAATAAAAAGACAGAGATGCTTTAGCAGACCTGAGCAATCAGAGTCCGATGACGAGGACTATTACACGTCACCGTTGGTCTCGTAAACCCTGCTGAAGCGATCGCCTCCTCAATCTCGAACGTAAAATAATCATCCAAATATGGCTCCGTACTCTTCAGCAGCGTCAACACATAGGGCGGCATCTTCGCGTGAACGTCTGACTTGGGATTCATATCCATGATCGTCAAGTGTCCACCCGGACGCAGCAATCGTCGAGCCTCCTGAAAAATCTCAACCGAAGCCGCACGAGGCAACTCGTGGAATAGAAGACAAGCTGAAACCAGATCAAAAGAATGATCGGGTAAACCCGGGGATTCAGCAGCAGCGTGGAGCCAAGTGGGAGAGTTAGGGAGTGAAGAAGTGCGGTAGTGGGCGATCGCCAAAAAGTAGGGCGACAGATCCAACCCCGTCAACCTTGCTTGAGGAAACGTCTGCTGAAGTGCAACCGTACTCATGCCGATGCTACAGCCGAGATCGAGAATGTCTGTAGGTTCGGTAGGCAGTTGCGCCTTAAGTACATCGTGATAGCTTTGCCGCAGCTTTGCATCCCCCTGCGCTCCCGCCTCTGGCCAAATCCGAGCGTGAACTGCGTGGGCAGCAACATCTACCTCCATTGCGGCTTCCCAGCCTAAATTGCCTTCATCATAGGCATGGAAAGGACGCAAGTAATACTCTGGATAGGTCAACTCAGGATTCTGAATCCGCGCCAGGTCTGCTTCCCAGTCGGGGGAAAGCTCAGCATCAGAGACAGATTGCGTACCTGACGGACGGCGCGATCGCAACGCCTTCACCTCCTCTCGCCAGTACACCCCAATCGATTCAGCCCGCTTAATCATCATCGTGCGGGCTTGGTGTTTTGCCAGATTTGCCAGCGGTTTAACCGCTAGCACTCCATTTACCAAACGAGAAGCCAATCGAGGCGCAGCATTCACAGCAGTCATAGGGCAAAGGTTACTATCAAGGATTTATAAACAGATAGGCTTATTATCTCAAATAAGAGCTTGAGCGAAATTCTCGTTTCTAGCAAGGCACGCTAATCTTCTGAAGTCCAAGCCGATCAAGTTTTGATTGATGAACGGCGAGGACTTTCATCCCTCCGCTAACCGTGAGGTATTAGACGTTAGAGGCGAACAAACTCACGCTTTCGCAATCATCAGCCAGTTTGACCATTTTCTCAAACCTAAATCCCAGCTTTTCTAACAGCTTTGCTGAATCGAAATTGTCCGGTGAGGCGATCGCAACAATACGACTTAAGCCAAAACTGCTTCTCCCATACTCCATCACGGCAGAAGCAGATTCATATGCGTATCCTTTTCCCCGGAACTCCTGAAGAAAGGCAAATCCAAGATCCACATCTTCCAAGGAATCTCTTTTTATCAAACCGCAAATCCCGATCGAGACACCCGAGCCCTTTAGCTCAGTCAAATACAGTCCGAAGCCGAGACGCTCATACATAGCAACTAGGTTCTTCAAAATATAGTCACGAGCATCATCAAGTGTTCTCACACCTTTGTCACCAATAAATCTCAACCACAAAGGGTCATTCAAGAGTGCAAGAATAAACTCGCTATCTTCAACCGTCAGCTTATGAAGGATTAAACGCTCTGTTTCAACAACTCTCATAGCCGAACAGCCTACTCTTGACATACATCTACCATTCCACTTATCTTCCCCAATCGCGCTAATCTGGTAGTCAGACTGATTCCGACTTATTCGTTAGCCGCCATCTGTACTTTTTAGCTTCTCAGGATTAACTTCTCGATGCTACAGTCCTACTTTGATTCTGAAAACAACGGTCACAAGTCCTTTGAGCTACCGGGAGCCAGACCTCATTACAATCCCGATCGCCCTGGACAGGTCGAGCATATTTTCCTAGATTTGGTGCTAGATATTCCCAATCAGCGCTATCAAGGCACCTGTAGCATTCGGATTAATCCCGTTCGCAGTGGCATTGACAGCTTGACGCTCGATGCCGTCAACCTGCAAATTGAATCGGTACAGGTCGATGAAGTAGAGCAACCCTTCGACTATGATGGCGAACAGCTTCAGGTGCGGCTAAAGCAAGAAACTGAAGCAGGACAACCGATTGTAGTGGCGATCGCCTACCGCGTCGAAAATCCTCAGCGGGGACTTTACTTCATCGCTCCCGACCAGCACTATCCCAACAAACCCACCCAAGTCTGGACTCAGGGCGAAGACGAAGACTCCCGCTTCTGGTTTCCCTGCTTCGACTATCCCGGACAGCTTGCCACCTCCGAAATTCGGGTGCGCGTCCCCAAGCAATTTATGGCAATTTCCAACGGCGAACTGATTAACACTGAAGCCGTTGGAGACGACAAAATTTACCATTGGTCACAGCAGCAGGTGCATCCTACCTACCTGATGACCCTAGCAGTTGGCGACTTTGCCGAAATTCGAGACGAATGGCAGGGCAAACCCGTCACCTATTACGTCGAAAAAGGGCGCGAAGACGATGCCCGTCGCAGCATGGGCAAAACGCCTGAAATGATTGAATTCTTCAGTCAGGCATTTGGCTATCCCTACGCTTTCCCCAAATACGCTCAGGTTTGCGTCGATGACTTCATCTTCGGCGGTATGGAAAACACCTCCACCACGCTGCTCACCGATCGCTGCTTGATCGACGAACGAGCAGCCCTGGATAATCGCGGCACCGAGAGCTTGGTCGCACATGAGCTAGCCCACCAATGGTTTGGTGACCTGGTCGTGATCAAACATTGGTCACACGCCTGGATCAAAGAAGGCATGGCTTCCTATTCCGAGGTGCTGTGGACGGATCACGAATATGGAGCCGATGCTGCTGCTTACTACATGCTGAACGAAGCTCGCAGCTACATTTCTGAAGACAGTTCTCGCTATCGCCGCCCCATCGTCACCCACATTTACCGAGAAGCGATCGAACTTTATGATCGCCACCTCTACGAAAAGGGAGCCTGTGTTTATCACATGATCCGCGCCGAGTTAGGCGATGAGCTATTCTTCAAAGCGGTTCATACCTTTGTTCAGGACAACGCTCATAAAACCGTCGAAACGGTTGATTTGTTGAGGGCGATCGAAAAAGCCACCGGACGCAACCTGCATTTCTTGTTTGACCAGTATGTCTTCCGGGGTGGACACCCCGACTTCAAAATCGCCTATTTCTGGGACGGCGACAGCAAACTGGTGAAACTTACCGTCACTCAAACCCAGGCAAAGGAAAACGGCAACGGCAGCAACAGCACCCTGTTTGACTTGAAGCTACCGATCGGCTTTGGCTACATCAAGGACGGAGATAAGCAAGCTAAGCCTTCTCTGCAAACCTTCACGGTGCGGCTGCATGAACGAGAACAGACCTTCTACTTCCCTCTGCCTGAAAAGCCTCAGTTCATCAGCTTTGACGTAGACAATCGCTACCTCAAAACTGTGACATTGGAATATCCAGTGGCAGAACTGAAAGCTCAACTTCAGCATGACCCCGATCCGGTTTCGCGCATCTATGCTGCCGAAGCGCTGGCCAAAAAAGGCGGTTTAGAGGCAGTCAAAGCCTTGTCCGAAGCACTCAAAGCCGATCCCTTCTGGGGAGTGCGGGCAGAAATTGCCGGACAGCTTGCCTCGGTCAAACTCGACCAGGCATTCACCGGACTCGTGGCAGGATTGCAAGACCCCGAAGCCAGAGTCCGTCGAGCAGTTGTGGAAGCACTGGCAAAAATCAAAACCCTGGAGAGCTACAAAGCGCTCAAACCCATCGTTGAACAAGGAGATGCAAGCTATTACGTCGAGGCAGCAGCTATTCGCGTGCTGGGAACGGTCGCAGCCTCTAACCTGAATGGCAAATCTAAGGAAGAGAAAGCGCTGAAGCTGTTGAGGTCAGTGCTAGAGGAACGGGCAGGTTGGAATGAAACGGTGAGGAGTGGGGCGATCGCCGGACTCAGCAAACTCAAAACCTCCGAAGCTGCCCTGAATCTGATCCTGGAATACACTGCTCCTGGCGTTCCGCAAGCGCTGCGGTTGGCAGCGATTCGGGCACTGGGCGCAATCTCCACCGGACAGTCCAACCTCAACTTGGAACGCATCCTCGATCGCCTAGAAGAACTGTCCGGTGAAACCTTCTTCCTCACCCAGGTGGCAACCGCCAGCGCCTTGGGGCAAATGGAAACCATCAAAGCGGTCGGCATTCTGCAAACGCTAGCAGACCAAACCCCCGATGGTCGGGTACGTCGCATCGCAGAAGAAGCTGTACAGCGGGTGCAAAAAAATGCTGGACAAGATCAGGCTGTGAAAAAACTCCAGCAGGATCTAGACCAGCTTAAGAAAGATAACCAGGAGCTAAAGAGCCGTCTGGAAAGCCTGGAGGCGAAGACGAAGGTAGGAGATTAGGAATTGGGAATCAAACCTCTGGAGGCAGGCTCATTTTTTCCAGGTCTAGAACTTGGGCTAGCTCGGCTTCGTTCATCAGTTCTCGTTCTAGAACAATCTGGCGAAGAGATTTGCCTGTTTCCAGAGATTCCTTAGCAACCGCAGCAGCATTCAGGTAGCCAATGTGAGGATTCAGCGCTGTCACCAGTGCTAGACTGCCCTCGGCGTAAGCTAGGCAGCGATCGCCCTTAGCCGTGATTCCCTGAATACACTTTTCGGTCAAGGCGACTAATGTGTTACCCAAAATCTCAATGCTGTGAATCAGATCGTAGGCAATCAGCGGCATCATCACATTCAGTTCTAACTGTCCGGCTTGGGCAGCCAGGGCGATCGCTGCATCGTAGCCCATCACCTGAAAGCACACCATTGCAGTCATTTCCGCCATCACCGGATTGTATTTTCCCGGCATGATGGAGGAACCGGGCTGCACGGGTGGCAGTTGAATTTCCTTGAATCCGGTTTTGGGTCCAGAATCGAGCAGGCGCAAATCGTGAGAAATCTTGGCGCAGTCCTGAGCTAGATTCCGTAACGCACCGGACACATTTACAAACGGTGCCATGCTCTGCATTGCTGCCATCAGGTGAGGCGCAGGCTGCAAAGGTTGCCCCAGCAGTTCCGACAGAATTTCGGCGACCCGATATCTGTATTGAGGATGGGTATTCAGTCCCGTTCCAGCAGCACTACCGCCCAAACCTAATACCGTCAGATCCTTTGCGGCTGTTCTCATTCGCGTTAGGTGATCGGCGAGAATTTGTCCCCAAGCGCGGAAGTTTTCGCCCAGCCGCACCGGAACAGCATCTTGCAGATGGGTTCGCCCTGATCGAATCACATCGTGAAACTCGTCAGCTTTTTGGTTGAGAGACGCGATCGCCCCATCTAGTGCCGGATACAGCGAATGCTCCAGCGCCAGCAAACCTCCAATCCGAATTGCGGTGGGAATCACATCATTGGTGGACTGTCCATAGTTCACATGGTCATTGGGATTCACCCGTTTATAGTTACCCTTCTGATCCCCTAAAATTTCCAGAGCGCGATTAGCCAAGACCTCATTCACGTTCATGTGATGGGAGGTACCCGCACCCGCCTGATAAACGTCTACCACAAACTGATCCCGCAGGCTACCCCGCAACACTTCATCCGCTGCCTGCACAACCGCTTGACTGATTTCTGAAGAGATACAGCCCAATTCTCCATTGGCAATCGCTGTCGCCTTCTTGATCAAAACACAGGCATCAATGTAGGTCGGCAGCGGTTTTAGTCCACTAATCGGAAAATTCTCGGTTGCTCTCAGAGTTTGAATGCCGTAGTAAGCTTCTGCCGGAAGCTGCCGCTCACCCATCGAATCTTTCTCTATGCGGTGCGATTTCAGTTCAGCCATGTTGCGGTTCTTGAATTAATTTTTTGCTCCGAAGATAGGATATAGCTTCGTGCAATCCAAGATCTTAACAATTGCAGCTTTGCCCACGACAGTATATGTGAACTAATAAAATCCTGATACTTCCTCGCTCTGGTGGCAAATATTGAGAATTGGGAATACTACTGAGGTAGAAAATACCCATATACTCAATCTATGGCGTTACGCAGTTTCGGCTAGATTTGGTAGGAGAGTTTTACGAATTACTCCTACTCAGGCAGATCAGGGCATTGCATCCAGTATTTTCAGAAATAATTCACCCCATTTCGTCTTTGCTCAGGTTTGTCATGAGTCAGGATCAAGACTTGCACACCTGGTTTAGTCAGGCTAGTGCGCTCTACGAACTCAAGCGATATGAAGGAGCGATCGCCAGGCTAGATCGACTTCTGGAAGTTAATCCGGAGAATTACGAGGCCTGGATGCATCGGGGCTATGCGCTGTATGAGTCCGGGGCGCATGATCAAGCAATTACCAGTTTTGACAAGGCACTGAAACTGAAGCCCAAACTTGCCTTAGCTTGGCACGGCAGAAGCATTGCCCTGGCACGATTAGGACGTTATGAAGAAGCCATAGACGGATTTAGCGTCGCGATTAAGTTCAATCCCGCAGACCAAAAAGCCTGGTATAACCGGGGCAACGCCCTCGCCTGTTTGCATCGCTACAGTGAAGCAATCGAAAATTTTGACAAAGCGGTCAAGCTTAAGCCTGACGATTATCACGCCTGGTACAATCGGGCCACCTCTCTGGCTGCCCTAAAACGCTACGAAGAAGCGCTGACTAGCTTAGATAAGACGCTTTTGATTAAGAGCAACTGCTACTATGCCTGGAATTATCGAGGGCTGGTGTTGAGTAGAATGCGGCGACACGAGGAAGCGATCGCCAGCTTTGATCGCTCCCTCAAGCATCATGCCGACAACCCCAATGCCTGGTATGGCAAAGCCTGCTCATACACCCTGCAAGGCGATGTCGAGATGGCAATCAAAAATCTGCATCGAGCGCTAGTTCTCAGCCCAAACCTTTACCGCATCATGGCTCGAACCGACCACACATTAGAACTGCTGCGAACCAACGAAGAGTTCCAGGCGCTAACCCAAGACCGATAGGTTTAGCTTTGCCGGTCAACGTCTCCAAGACAGCAGCTTAGTTGCAAGGGGCTTAAAGCGAGTTAAGCGCTTGAGTCCATACTGACTGGCAGCTTTACGAATCACTTCTGCTTGGGTGGGGTAAGGGTAGATGGTGTTGGCGATCGCCCCCAGCCCAATTTGATGGTTCATTGCCAGGGTGATTTGGCTAATGATTTCGCCAGCGTGCCGTGCAACCAGCGTTGCTCCGACAATTTTGTCTGTGTCCTGTTTGACGTGAATTTTTAGAAAGCCCTCCGTTTCATCATCGACGATGGCCCGATCGATATCATTAAGAGAGACACAGAAAGTATCAACTTCAATCCCCTGTTCCTGAGCCTCGTGAGGATAGAGTCCAACATGGGCTACTTCAGGGTCGGTATAGGTGCACCAAGGCATGTTTAGCGCACTCAGCTTTTTGCGCCCAATTCCAGCAACCGCAAACAGGGCATTTTGAATTAGGATACGGGCGGCAGCATCGGCAGCATGAGTAAATTTCCACTTCATGCAGACATCACCGACTGCATAGATGTTAGGGTTTGTGGTTTGCAGGTAATCGTCGATGATCACTCCTTTTTTGGGATCGGTCTTAACTCCCACTGCTTCCAGGTTTAAGCCTTTAATGTTTGGCGTTCTGCCTGCCCCCACCAAGATTTCGTCCACCGTGACAGCATTCTCCTGCCCGTCTGCTTCATAGTGGATCACTTTGACAGAATCTTTTTTCTCAACTCGCTTGATTTGCGACTTTAGGACCAGTCGAACGCCTTCCTGCACAAACACTTGCTGCACGATATTTGATGCATCAATGTCCTCCCGCTCAAGAATGCGGGAGCCGTGCTGAAACAAAACGACTTCTGACCCCAATCGCCGAAAGGTTTGAGCCAATTCACAGCCAATGTAGCCGCCACCAATGACAGCCAAACGATCAGGCTTTTCGGTGAGTGAAAACACCGTTTCGTTGGTGAGATATCCGGCTTCCTCCAGCCCTTCGATTGGCAACCGAGCGGGAGAGGAACCTGTGGCGATCGCCGCTTTCTTGAAGCGCAGCGTTTGTCCCGCTACTTCTACGGCATCTGCCCCTGAAAACTGCGCCTCTCCAAAAAACACATCTATCCCAAACTCTTGCTGAAATCGTGTTGCAGAATCGTTTGGGCTAATCTCTGTACGAACTCGTCGCAGTCGCTCCATCACAGCGGAAAAATCTACCGTCACGCCCTCGGGCACATTGATTCCGTAGTGCTTGGCACGGTGAATCTCACCTGCCACTCGCGCCGAGCGTATCATCGCCTTGGAAGGAACACAGCCAACATTAGTGCAATCACCGCCCAGCAAATGTTTTTCGATCAGGGCAACTTTTGCGCCCAGCAACCCTGCTCCTGCCGCTGTCACCAGCCCGGCAGTACCTCCACCGATTACAACCAGGTTATATCGCTGAGTGGGTGTAGGATTGACCCAATCGGCAGGATGAAGATTTGCAATCAGCTCCTGGTTGTAATGATCCATTGGGCTCACGATCACGGGTCCAACGCCCGTAGATTCAGTCCGAGTCTGTGTCATGGATCAGTCCTCTTAGAGTCAGGTTCTACCCTTCATCATCCCGCTTTGCAGCAGCTTGTTCAACCATCTTCTTCAAACGTAGGTATGCCTCCTCTGGGGTGAGTGGCTCAGACTGGTTTTCATCAGGAATATAAAACTGTTTGCTGTCTGAAAAATGACGCACAACAAAACTAGGAATCAACCCTAATGCCAATGCCTCATTACCCAATTCTTCAGCCGCTTGCGACAGGCTTTTTTCATCATGAAATGGATGGTTCATTGTTTAGTTTCCTTTCAAGTAGATCTTTTGGAAGCGATCGCCCTTCCATTGATTCCCTTCACATTCTACTTCTACGTCATCAACCCACATTTGCTGTAGCTCAAAGCCATGAACTTGAATCTGGATACTGGTGTAGGGGAAAGGAAACTCACCTTCTTCCTGCCAGATTAAATCTAATCCATGCTCAAATCGAATCAGTTGAAATTGATCCAATCGCCATTCTCCATACCCATCCCCTGCATCACTGTAGACTGATGTTTCACAAGTTCCTTGAACAGGTGGATAAAGGTGCAAAGTGAGTTGTTGATAGTCTTCCATTGGCAGAATACTACCTGCTTTCACCAACACAGGGATTGTTTCTAAAGGTGCATCCAGATCAACCTCTGTGGCACCTTCTAACAGATTGCCGTTCCAGAAGTTATACCAGTTTCCCTTGGGTAAAGTAACTTGGCGCGATCGCCCCCCTTCCTCCAAAACCGGGCAAACAAGTAAGCTGTCTCCTAACAAGAATGCATCTGCTACACCCCAGAGATTGGGGTCACTCGGATCAGCCCAAAACAGTGGACGGACTGGCGCGTATCCCTTTTGGCTTGCCTGCCATGCCAATGTGTAGAAGTAGGGCATCAAGCGATAACGCAATTTCAATAGTTCTCGAATGATGCTTAAAGTTGGCTCACCATACGTCCAGGGTGTGCGGTGGTCTGCCTCCACTGAAGAGTGAGTTCGATAAAACGTGAGGAAAGTAGACATCTGAAACCAGCGCAAATACAGCTCTGCGCTAGGATTTCCCTGAAAGCCACCAATGTCAGGACCACTATAAGGAATACCCGAAAGTCCCAACCCTACAACAGTAGAAATAGTTTGGCGCAAAGCTTCCCAGCTTCCTTCAATATCGCCTGTCCAGGTCCAGGCGTAGCGCTGGAGCCCTGCCCAGCCCGCCCGTGACACAATAAAAGGGCGCTGGTGTGGTTGGTTCTGACACAGACTTTCGTAGCCTGCTTTGGATTGCATCAATCCATAAACGTTGTGTGCCTCTAAGTGAGTGCCACCTCTGCCCTCCATGTAGTGCAACATGGGTTTGGGTAGAGAGCGATCGCCCCAAGCCACAAAGGCAGCAGGCTCATTCATATCATGCCAAAAGCCAGCCACTCCCACGTCTAAAAGGTAGGCATATTGGCGACTCCACCACTTCCGCACAGCCGGATTGGTGTAATCAGGGAAGACGGTTAAACCGGGCCAAACGGGAGCGATCGCAATCTCACCATCGGGATATTTGCAGAATGCGTCCAGCAGCCGACCTTCCAAGAAAAGATGACTTTTGCGGCTGTATTTGATTCCGGGGTTGAGGATGGCAATGAACTGCACTCCCAATTCACCCAATTCTTTAATAAACTCTGGCAACTTAGGAAAGCGATCGGGGTCAATGGTGAAGGCGCGGTAATCTACCTGTACATCGATGTCTAGATGAATTGCACTCAGAGGTAAATCGTGTTCCTGAAACCCCTTAGCCGTTGTCCGAACCGCTTCCTCTGTCTCATATCCCCACCGGGATTGGTGATAGCCCAACGCCCAACGAGGAGGGAGGGGCGATCGCCCGGTCAGTTCTGTATACCGCTCTACTAGTTGATCTGGGGTACCCGCAGCAAAGTAATACCGTAATGCGCCTCCTGTAAAGGCAGCAGTAGCAGTATCTTCAAAGCTAAAAGTTGCTTCAAAGGTGTTTTCATAAAACACTAAGTAGCTACCTTGCCGATGTAGCCCCAAATAGACCGGAATGCAGATATAGAGCGGATCGCTACCAGGACTATACTTGCCTGCCGCATCAAAATTCCACATCCGGTAGGAGCGGCTGAATGTAGTTTTGTCCTTCTCAACTATCTTTCGAGGAACCCGCAAATTCAACGGTGCTGCCCGTTCCCCCAAACCATAGATTCCTTCGTCGGGTAACAGTTCCGCCTGATGTGTCCAGGATTCTCCCTCAAGTTTTGGCGGCAGTTCAGTTCGGAGTAACTGCCCTTCGCTGCCATAGAACTTGATGCTTCCCTCAAAGCTAACAGTGACTTTAGTAGCGCCCTCTCCCTGACTGAATAAAGCCCACCCTTCTGTTGTTTCTTCTAGTGTGGTTTCTACTGCGTCCCATTCTTGGTGGGCAATTCCGTAGGGCACTGGAGGAATTCCCGGCTGCCAACTTAGCCGCACCAAATCAGCCGTAAGAAATGTGATGTCAAGCTCAGCCTGCTCAAAGTAAAAGCGAGCGCCTCGCTCACTCGGTTCTGCCTGAAGCAGTTTCCCTGGTTGGTCAAAGCCCTCAGAGGTAGGTGGGGGAGCATACTCACGCTCAAGGCGATCGCGAGTCCGCGAGTAGACATACGCATGGGGCGCGTAACCCAGGTAAAAGAGCCAACTCTTAAAGGACTTCCATTTCTGCAATAGCTGCTTGGGGAACGCCATAGTATTTGAGTGAAGTAGGGTTTAATGCCAGATCAGCTTCGGTGGGACTACGATCGCCAAACTATTCCCCATAATCAAGAAAGAGGAAGGCGATCGCCTTCCTCTTAAGAGTGATTTGAGCAGCATTTCTACCTATATCAGTAGTATCAGTACATCCGACCCTGCCCCGCTTTATCTTGATCCGTTACATCAGAGTTTGGGCTTGTTTGCTCACTCATGCTCAGTTCTCCTTTGCAATTTGAGTCCTTACCTGAAAGTTGTAGGTATCACCATGCTTCAGATACTTCACTCGATCTTCTAACTCTGCCAACACCACAGCGGCTTTAAAGTCCTCAAGTGGAGATTTGAACACAGTGTAATCGTTGTAATGAATCGGGATTGCAGCCTGAGGGGAAATTAGTTGAATTGCTTCCACACCTTGTCTGCCATTCATAGTTAACAGAATCCCAAATACCTTTGTCCCACCCAGGTGCAGCAGCGCTAAATCAATATTGGGATAGCGTTTTGGAATTTCCTTAAGCTGCTCATACACCAGTGTGTCTCCAGTGATGTAAAGACAAAAGTGAGTTTGCCCAGTAGATTGAAACTCCAACATACTGCCCATTACGGGGGGCAATGCCGCCGCAAGAATACCCGGACCGTGCCGTCCTGGCATTGAGGTAATTTTGAGGGATTGCTCCCCTTTACGCACCGTTATAGATTCCCAGGTATCAATCGCCTGCGTTGCATTGAATCCCTTCTTTTTCAATGATTTTGTGGCATGAGGAGTGCTGACAATGGGGAGTGATTTATCTAACTTTTGTTCTGCCACTCGATCAAAGTGGTCTTCGTGCATGTGAGACAGCACAACCAGGTCAAGCGGCGGCAATTCTTCGATAGCGATCGCTGGATCGGTGACACGTTGCGATCGCAACCCATATCCCAAATGCACATGGTCGCCTTGATGCAAAAAGTTAGGGTCAGTCAGGATTGTAAATCCTGCATATCGCAGAATCACAGTTGCCGTACCCACAAAGAAAACCGAACCATTTTCTAGGTCGGGGTTCGTGTTGTCTCCAGGTAAAACCAATTCTTTAGCAGTGTTCATAATTAGATCCTGACCTCCACCAACTTGTAAATGCTTTGCCCACGACTCACTAAGCTTTTGAATAGACAACTTACCCGTTCTCAAGAAAGTTTAGGAAGAAGGCAATGCCCTGTAGGGCGTAGCATTTGGTCAGAGACTTTCGGTGTATTCCAAGACCCATCTACCGAATGCTACGCCCCTACCGTATTGGGCTAAAAATCCAGACTTCTTAGGCATCCTTTAATAGAGCAGGCAGTTTACCTGCTCCACGGTTACTCACTCCTATTTCTTGCCTGTGCCGTGCAGACGAGGGTCGGGAATGGGGGGTTCTGGCTCTGGCCCCAGAGGTTGAGGATTTGCCAGGTACTCAAACTCACCTTTGCCGTCCATTGATGGACCTTTTGCCCAACGTCCTTCGCGGCTTTCCTCGCCATCAGACAGATTCCAGAACTGGTAGGCTGCATCCCGTTTCTCCAACTCCAGTGGGAAAGAGCTAGGAACAGGGGTTGTCTCCAATCCAGAGCTTTCCAGGTCTTCGATCGCCGCCAGCCACTGGTTTTGGTGCATAGTATCCCGTGCAATCATGTAGCTGAGGGTATCTTTCACACCTGGGTCATCCGACATTTCATACATTCGCACAGCCTGCAATCTGCCCTGAGACTCTGCATGCAAGTTGGAGCGGAAGTCTGCTAGCAGGTTGCCACTAGCGATAATGTATCGACCATTCCAGGGATAGCCCACGCTATCGTTAGGTGTTGCACCCAAGCCAGAAACGATCGCATGTTGAGGATTCATGCTTGCTGCAATTACGTCTCGTGGATTTACACCACCCATCACAGCGCCGACGATTGGATCTTTTGCACCATCTTCCTGCATCTTTAGGGGTGCTTCATCTAGTAGATGGGCGATCATAGTCGCCAACATCTCAACGTGTCCAATTTCCTCGGTGCCGATATCGAGCAACATATCTTTGTAACGAGCAGGACCTCGGCAGTTCCAACCTTGGAAGAGGTACTGCATCATCACAGTCATTTCACCAAAGGGTCCGCCGATCAGTTCTTGAATCTTCTTGGCATAAACCGCATCCGGTTGTTCCGGTTTGGTGAAATATTGCATCCGTTTGTTGTGAAAAAACACTTTTTAAATCTCCTAATTGCGTTGTTACTAATCTGCTCAGAATTTGCTCAAAAGCTAGGTTCAAAGGCAATGGATAACAGTTCATCTCTGACGAACTTGTTTATCACCATTTCAGAAGTAATCTGGACACAGAACAAACTCACTCAGATGAATTTGACTTCTGATATCTCCAATCAAGCCGCTTAAAAATCAACTAGCTCAACAGACTTGAACAATCCTGAATTGCTTACGAACGCCTTGCTTCAAAGGACAAGCAGCTTAAGCTCTTAATTTCCACTAAGCCTGTTCGTAAGGGGATTTAAGATTGTCACGCCCCAAAATTACTTTGAATGGATTTTGCTACTTGAGAACAGGTTCCCGCTTGATTGCCTCCATTCTCAGCAATCTTTTCCAACAAAACGTCATACCTATTGCCTGTCATCCGCCCCAACCAAAGAGGTAGCTTTGATAAAGTGATATAAACACTCCGAACGATGAATCAAAGAATGAGTAAATAGAGTGAGCAAGATTACTCAAACGGTTTTTGAATGACTTTGAGCAGTTCGAGAGGAGGTTGGAAAGTAAGACCAAATCCGTTCGATTAACCGTAATTCCTGGTGGGGAGATTTTGCCGTTGGGCCTCGGCTCTGTTAATATTCGGTCTGCTAAACCTACCCGTACAGTGTTGGGTTGTTTAGCAGGATTCAAAATCACAGATATTTTCCCTGAGGTAGGCTACAAATTAGACTACTCAAACAGCCTCTAAACTCTGGCAGTTTCTGAATAGTTGCTGGGAATGTCTTCAGGAATGAGTGTTGTTAATACCTCATCGGTCAAAGAAGAAAGTACAGCCAGTCTATTTGCCTGCTTTTCAATGCTCTTCTCAAACAGATTACGAACCATGCGAGCATTGCCAAAGTTTTTGTCTCGATTATCGTAAAGCTGATTGAAGATTTTGAGCAGTTTCTCTCTTGCTTCTGGTGTCAACTTGAAGTGACTTTTTCCAGCCATTCGCTCAAAAATTGCTAGCAGCTCTTCGGGTGTATAGTCGTTGAAATAGAAGTAACGGTTAAAGCGTGATTTTAAGCCAGGATTTGATTCGATAAAGGCTTCCATCTCATCGGTGTAGCCTGCCACGATGACGACGAGGCGATCGCGATAGTCTTCCATTCGCTTCAGCAGAACGTCGATCGCCTCCTGCCCAAAGTCACGCCCCGCTTCTCGCGGCACTAAAGCATAGGCTTCATCAATGAACAGGACGCCATCCAGAGCAGAATCCACCATTTCATCTACTTTTTTAGCCGTTTGCCCAACATAGCCTGCCACCATGCCAGAGCGATCGGTTTCCACCAAATGCCCTTTACTGAGAAACTCTAGTCCTTCATAGATTTTGCTCATCAGGCGAGCAACGGTCGTTTTACCCGTACCTGGAGGTCCACAAAAGACCGCATGAAGTGAAACTGGCGTTTTTGCTAAACCTCGTTCTGCTCGAATCTTCTGCACCTTCAGAAAGTTGGTTAGAGTTTGCACTTCCTCCTTAATATTCTCCATTCCAACTAGCTCGTTCAGGTCAGCCAGAGCTTGCTCTAAAATCTTGGTTGGGTCTTCCTTCAGAGTGGGTTCAGAACTTTGAGGCTTAGGTTCACCGGAGTTTTGAGGCTGTTTAGATTCAGAAGTTTGCTCAGGTTTTGGAGCCGATGCTTGAGTCAGTTTAGGAATAGGAACAGACGCTAAACCTGCCTGATAGCTGTCTAATTTCTGATAAGAATGAAGGAGTTGCCAAACTTTTGATAATGCCTCCATTTCTTGCATCGTCACGACACCATCCGCTTTAGTAATTACTTGAGCAAACTTATAGATGGCGTTGACAGCATAACCTAGATATTCTGTGCCTTTTTCCTCATCTAGCTTGTTCAGAATAGAGGGCAATGCAAGCTGGTCAGTCTGCTGATCGCCCCCTGTTAAATCAAGCAAAATTTGAATAGTAATTTTTTGATATTTAAGCCGTTCTTCGCTAGAAAATTCCCATGAATTGACAGCAACGTTCAGTTTTTCTCTATCTTTTTTAATCAGCGCATAAATTACTAGATAGGCTAGCAGTTCAGCAGAGCTAATTTCTTTGTTGCTACGTCCACAAATTCTTACGACTTTCGCCAAGTCAACTAATATTAGATCTGCAAACCGTTCGTCTAACTCCAAGATGGAAGTTAGAGAGCGATATAGGTCATTTGCCTCTTGCTTGACCAGCCTGAAGTTAACAATCTGGCGAAAATCCACAAAAACCTCCTGAAACTGACTGAATCCTATCATGGCTTCCCTTCCCTTTCAGGCGGAAGCCTCAACAGCAGACAGAACCTCTAGCTATCTTATCGGTGTCAGAGAAAAACGCCTCTATCGCTGGGCGATCGCCTAGAAAGTAATAAAACGATTGAATAGGACGGGGCGATCGCCCCGTCCTATTCAATCGTCGATGTTTGCGCCATTCCAATGGAATAACCTTGGAAGTTGCGCTAAATCCAAACCATAATTTATGATCCAGACTACAATTTCCAGGATAAGAATGTATCGAACCCAAACCAGTGTTGGATCAGAACTCAAGAGATTCAGCCCCTCGTAAAGCTGCCAAAACCGATAGGGCAAATACAGATAGGGAACCATGACAAATACTGTGGATTGAAAGCGTCTTAACGACAAACTTTCAGACAAAATTTGTAGCCCCAACATGAGAAAGTAAGCAGCAAAGATTGCGACTACATCGAAGTTGCCCTGCCATATTCCCCACACCAGCAAAGCGACCAAGGGTGGAACGATACCCAAAAACTGAACTGACAAAAACCAGATCCTAAACCAGCCTGGAAGCGGTTTAGGAAGCTCATAAGGGGCTGTGTCTCGCCAGGACCAACCGGCGATCGCAAAGAAAGCAGTGGCGATCGCAAAGAAGATTAGATTCTCAAGTAAGAGATAGTTAGTGGTAGGAAAAAGCATGAGCAATAGTGTTCATCGCTGCACTTGTTATCATGCTTCATCTAAGCCGACGTTTGCTGTTTTGCTTCCGACGGTTGATCACAACCCAAACAATGAAGGCAACGAGTAAACCTCCGACTATCAGTTTAGAAAGTGGTCCAATATAGACTTCAACCAACTCGTAGTTGTCGCCCAGCAGATACCCGGCTCCTGTCAGTAAGCTAACCCATGCTACAGTCCCAATCGTTGAGTAGACCAAAAAGGGGATGAAAGGCATGTTGCAGGTGCCCGCTGGAATCGAAATCAGCGTCCGGACTCCAGGCACGAGGCGACAAAGCAATACAGTCCTGCCGCCGTGCTTGACGAACCATTTTGTGGCTTCGTCCATTTCTTTGCTGCTGATCCCCAGCCATTTGCCATAGCGGTCAGCCCAAGCTTTAAGGCGATCGGCTCCCAAAAACTTTCCGGCAAAATACCAGGGCAGCGCTCCTAAAACAGTGCCAATGACTCCTGCCAGGACCGCATAAAAGACGTTCATTTCGCCTTGAGCCGCAGTAAAACCTGCCAACGGCATGATTAGCTCAGAAGGAATCGGTGGAAACAGATTTTCCATAAACATCAGAAAACCGATACCAACGTAACCCAGGCTGTTGATCGTGTTAGTAATCCATTCGACCATAAAGCTGTTCCTTGCAAAGTCCCATTAAAGCGAAGCATTGAGCCAATCTGACAGGCTAGAGCCCTCATTAAGAATAGCTAACAAATTTCAATCAGAAAGCACCCCTGCTATCGGGCATATCCCTAACTCAGCTAGACTGATCGCCCCATCGTTGTAGTAGTACACGCAAGAATGAAGTTGTGGCTGTGATCTCCACTCCCCTTGGGGTGCGGGCTCATGACCATTTGAGATTGCTATATCTCTTTACATAAATTGCGGGGTTCACCCGTGCGTTTTCACTCGTGCGTTTTCTTAAAGAGCGGGGGCGCTGCAAGCAACGCCCCCGCTCAAAATAGATGGCTCTAGCTTAGTTTAAGTGCCTGAGGTCCAGGAATTGATGTATTCGGTCTGCTCAGGCGTGAGCGCGTCGATCCCAATTCCCATCGCCTGAAGCTTCAGGCGCGCAATTTCCTGATCGACTTCAGCAGGAATGGTGTGAATTCCAGGTTCTAGATTGCCTTTGTTCTTCACCAAATATTCACAGGCAAGCGCTTGGTTTGCAAAGCTCATATCCATAACGGCGCTGGGGTGTCCTTCAGCAGCAGCCAGATTGATCAGTCGACCTTCACCCAAAACGACAACAGATCTGCCGCTTGGCAGACGATATTGCTCAGTGAAGTTGCGGACTTGCTTCACTTCAGTTGCCATTTCTTTGAGCGATTTGAGGTCAATCTCAATGTCAAAGTGACCAGAGTTGCAAACGATCGCCCCGTCTTTCATGGTTTCAAAATGCTCTGCTCGGATGACGTGCTTGTTGCCCGTCACGGTGATGAAGATATCACCTTGAGGCGCTGCAACGGTCATTGGCAGTACGCGGAATCCATCCATTGCCGCTTCGAGGGCGCGGGTAGGATTGATTTCCGTCACGATCACGCTTGCACCCATGCCTCGTGCCCGCAGGGCTGTACCCTTGCCGCACCAGCCATAGCCCGCAACAACGATCGTTTTACCTGCGAGAAGAATGTTGGTTGCCCGGATGATTCCATCTAGTGTGGATTGTCCTGTTCCATAGCGATTGTCAAAGAAATGCTTGGTGTCAGCATCGTTAACGTTCATCGCTGGGAAGGTGAGTACGCCATCTTTGAGCATGGCTTGCAGGCGCACGATCCCGGTGGTGGTTTCCTCGGTGGTGCCAATCAGGTCAGCAATTTGGTCTTGCCGCTCTTGAATTAATGTGGCAACTACGTCGCTGCCGTCATCAATGATCAGGTTGGGGCGGTGATCTAGCGCAATCTGGACGTGGCGGTGGTAGGTCTCGTTGTCTTCACCTTTTTGAGCAAAAACTGGAATGCCATGATCTGCAACTAAACTGGCAGCTACGTCATCTTGAGTAGATAGAGGGTTGCTAGCAATGAGCAGAGCATCGGCTCCGGCCGCTTTGAGGGCGATCGCTAGATGAGCAGTTTCAGTCGTGACGTGGCAGCAAGCTACCAAACGAATTCCAGCCAAAGGCTTTTCTTGAGCAAAACGCTCTTGAATTCGCCGCAAGACGGGCATTTCCCGCCCTGCCCACTCGATTCGCTGTCTCCCCTGTGCTGCTAAGGAGAGGTCTTTAACTTCATGCTTTACCTGAGCTGTTGTGGTCATGTAGATCTTGCCTTAAGGAATCTGGGAGATTTTGCAAATTTACGACTTTTACTAGCCTACCTAGCTTAGCCAAATCGCGAAACCGTGAGGCAAAATTCCCCCGCTTTTTACCACCTCTCACCTTTTGTCAAAATGTTAAATTGGCAGCATGATTACAGTCACATTTGAGGAAATTGCTCAGTACCGATCTGAGCTATCAGCGAGTCCAGAAGCGCTTAAAGCGCTAGATATGATCGAAGATTGCGAAGGCGATTTGGAAGATGCAGCGATCGCCCTGGCACTTCAGGCAAGGCAAGAACCTGACACGTCTGACCGTTGGTTAGAAGGTCTCGCCAAACGTTGTCGAGCTGTGTTGTGTCAGTCTGATCTCAGAGCAAATTTGGCAGCAGGATCACTTCAGGACGCAATGCGATCGCTAACCAAAGCAACAGAGCTTCCCCCCAGTCTGGCAACTCCAGTGATCATTTACGTGCTTAAAACGGGTCTAGAAGATTTTTGCAAACCGCTTGAGGAAAAGCTCTAAAAGGTTTCTAAGAGGTTAGGGTAGCCAGATACAGAATCGGCTTACCCTCGCATCCGAAAAGCGGTGCCGCAGTCAACAATAGTGCGTAGCCTACTTGTACAGACGTAATTCATCGCGTCTCTTGCCCAGAATATGGTTGCTCAAGACTCTTCTCAAAATTTTGTCAGGTTACGCCTAGCCCAGTTGCTGCCAGGGATTGCTCTTGCTGCTGCCACAATCATTTCTGGAGCGATCGCCCCTATTGCAACTGCCAGCAGGCAAGAACTCAATCGCCCTGCTTATGCTCAAAATTATTCAGTTCCCGCAGCTGTCTCTCTAGCTCAGTCTTCATCTGCTCAGGTTAACTGGACTACCGAACCTGTTCTGACTATTTCGGATGATCAGGTGAGTCTTGGGGGGACTGACACTATTGCTATTAGCCCAGATGGGAGGGTGGTTGCCGGTGCCGTTACGACTGATCCCAACGAGTACGCAGACTCCGTTAGAGTGTGGGATCTGACAACAGGCGAAGCGCTCTACACATTGAGTGATCATGCTGCAATGGTTTCGGCGATCGCCTTTAGCCCTGATGGTCAACTCCTTGCTACTGCCGATTATGACTTTGACAACCGAATGCTGACCATCCGCCTGCGAAATGTGAGTAGTGGTCAAACGATCCGCACGCTTAGACGAGCTATCACCCCTAAGTTTATGGAAGAGGGCGGCTATTATTTCAGTAGCGTTTTGGCCTTTAGCCCTGACAGCCAAACGCTCTACAGCAGTGCTACTAGTCCTCTGATTCAGGTTTGGGATGTCAACCAAGGAACACTTCAGCGCAGCTTAGTCGGGTATCGGGAAACCATTCGAACTCTGAAAGTCAGTTCAGATGGGCAAATGCTCGCTAGTACCCATGTGGATGGCGAATTAACTTTGATTGACCTTGCTTCTGGGCAGATCAAACGAACCTTTGAGGGCGGCATAGATGCCTTTAAGATAGCCTTCAGTCCAGACAGCCAGACTGTAACGGGCACTTTTACAGTAAGTCGCAATGGCGCAGTTGTGCCCCGTCAAGTCGCAACCTGGAATATCAACACAGGAGAGCTTGTAAATACAGCAACGGAGTTCGTCGAGCAGGACTGGTTAATCCCAAGTGCAGATGGCAAAATCCTGGCTGTTATTAATTATGAGGAAGACATCAACCTGCTAGATATGGTTACCGGGCAAACGCTTCAAACTTTTGAGGAGAATGCAACTAATGGTGCGTTTAGTGCCGACGGACGCCTCTTTGTTGCTGTGACGGAAGGCAACATCAAAGTTTGGTCTAGCTCATCGGCTCAGCCATAAAGCCTTTTAGTTAAGCGCAGTTTCGACCTATGCAGCAGTCTGATCCCCCAGCCATTTCACTCTCAGTTCAGGTGCAGGGAAGCGGTTTCCCAATGCTCTGTTTGCATGGTCACCCTGGCACTGGGGCCAGTATGTCGGTCTTTACTCAGCATTTTTCTCGGCGTTTCAAAACCTTTGCGCCTGATCTGCGTGGCTATGGCAAGAGCCAGGCTAAGACAGCGTTTACCATGCAGGATCACCTGGTCGATCTAGATGCGTTACTCGATCGCTATCAAATTGAGCGATGCTTAGTCTTGGGCTGGTCACTGGGAGGAATTTTGGCGACGGAGCTAGCACTAAGACAACCAGAGCGAATCAGCGGACTGATCCTGATTGCTTCAGCAATGCGTCCTCGCAGCAGTCACCCACCCATTAGCTGGGAAGATAACCTCTACACGGGATTGGCATCGGTAATCAACTGGCTGCAACCAGGCTGGCAGTGGAACATTGACACCTTTGGCAAGCGATCGCTCTATCGTTACCTGATTCAGCAACACACAGCGATCGCCTACCAGCACCTTGCCATTGAAGGAATGCCAGCCTACTTTCAGACATCACCTAGTGCTCGTCAAGCTCTAAACGATGCTCTTAGGCAAGACTACAATCGACTCGCAGACCTCAATCAGGTTAAGTGCTCCAGCTTGGTTATGGCTGGAACGGCAGATCGACACATTACGCTTGAATCTAGTCGGGAAACTGCTCAACATCTGCCAAAATGCCATTGGCTCAGCTACCCTGATGTCGCACACCTCTTCCCCTGGGAGATCCCCGATCAGGTACTCCGGGACATTGACAATTGGATTGAGAGCAACCCTGACGTTGTAGACAAACGGTCAAACGCTCCAAGCTAGATGCAGAAGGACAACAAACCTGCTAATTAAACTTGACCGCTAAAAATGGGAGCTGGACCGCCACGGCTAGGACGATCTGCAATCTCTTCATAAATCGTCAGATTGTCTGGCTTGCATCGCTTCACAGCAAATTTGATACCCTGAGCGCCTTCTTGCTCCAGATCCTCAATGTAGCCAGCTTTCTCAGCCTCAGCCTCACTAGCGCTAGCAAAAGGTCCAAAATAGTAGGTGCAACGCGGATTGTCAGTGAAGATCTCAACCCACCAAGCCAGACCAACGGTTTGAAGTAGATTTGTCCAAAGTTCTTTCATAGTTTTACCGAATTGTCTCTGCTGAATAACAGGGTGTGCTGGGTAAACGCTAAGCGAATTGTCAACCGCCCTTAAGAAGTTTCAAGTTTTGTTATACTCTGTCGCACTTTTTTTTGCAAAACATCCACCAAGGTGTACAGTGCTAGCTCGTCGTTGTCGGTAAATTTCGTAAAGTGCCATTCCGGCTGCTACAGAGGCATTCAGGCTAGGTGTATTGCCTCTCAGCGGAATCGAGACTAGGGTATCGCAACAGCGCTGCGTGAGCAGACTTAACCCTTCACCTTCTGAGCCAATCACCAGAGCGATCGGCCCCGTGAATTTAACGGTGTCCAAATCTTCACTGGCTGTTACCGCCGTACCATAAACCCAAAAGCCAGCTTTCTTTAATTCTTCCAATGCCCGGCTTAAATTGACAACCCTTGCAACTGGAAAAGTTTCTAAAGCTCCTGCCGCAACTTTAACCACAGATGATGTGATCCCCACGGCCCGCCGCTGCGGGATCACCATCCCTTGCGATCCCAGCGCTTCTGCGGTGCGGATAATTGCTCCCAAATTGTGAGGATCTGTAATACTATCGGCAACCACAATGACAGGTTGCTCAGATGTTGCCTTAGCCCGCTCGATCATTTCTTGCAGATCAGCATAGACGTAGGAGGTAACCTGAGCCGCGATCCCCTGATGGTTTGCCGCTTGAGTGAGCTGATCTAGCCGTCGGTGATCAACTTCATCAATGACCGTTCCGTTGGCTTTAGCCTGAAGCAAAAGAGAATGAAAGCGAGAGTCATAGCGCAACCTTGGAGTAATCCAGAGGCGATTGAGCTGTCGTTGGCTCTCCAGTGCAGCCAAAACTGGATGACGACCATAAATCAGATCGTTATCTGTATCAGGCACATCCGTCACACCAACCGAATTAGCCGTTTCAAACTGGGGATCGACAATATTTGCCTGTTGCTCCTGTTGCTCCCGTCCTGGCTTTTCAGCAATGGGCGAACGATTCACAGGTTGGATCTGAATCACAGAGCGCTGTTTAATTTTTCTGCCACTGACAACTCTGCGTTCACCCCGACGCTCTGTATCTGACTTGATAACTCTGCGCTCACGCCGACCTTCTGTATCTGACTTGGCAACTTTGCGCTCACCCCGACCTTCTGCATCGGGCTTAGCAACTCTGCGTTCACCCCGACGCTCTGTATCTGGTTGAGAACGACTGGGTTTTAAATGAACGCGTTTGTCTTTTGACTTAGCTGCACCTTTTCGAGGAGAGCGATCCTGGGATGCGTTGCGATGTTTAGGAGCCATGGTACAAATTCCTCTGAATTGCTTAAAATTGTGCAAGGTATTCGACCTTGCCGTAAAAATGCTGGTTTAGGGGACCTATAAAGGACCATCCACCTATCTACTTGGATGGTCTGACCGAAAGTCTTTACAAGAATTTAGATCGTTACTCTGATAGCTTTTCTAGATCTAATTTTGCGAATAGTTGGGCAAGCCGCTGGGGATCAGTGAGATATAGATAACCCATTAGAGTCTCCAGACTGGTAGCAGACTGATAAACCTCTAAAGCAACTCTTCGGGGACGGTTGGAGGCAGCATTACGGCCCCGCTTTGAAATTTCTAATTCAGCCGTCGTCAGGTAAGGTTCAAGCGATCGCAGATGGTTAGCTTGACTTTCCGCCCTAACTTGAGCCACCACTTGACTATGATAAGTCTGCAAGCGCTTGGGCGGCATCAGGTAGGACAACCGGACATGAAGTTCGTAAACCGCATCTCCAATATAAGCTAGGGCAGCAGGTGAAAGCTGCTTAACCTGGTCAGGGGTCAAGACAGGCAAAGACGTTGGGCTAGACAAATGAGTCTGCTCCAGCAGCCGAGTAGCGAAGTAGTCTAAACCTGTTTCATCCTTCGGTGCCACGCAAGGGCTCCCTCACTGTTATAAACCTTTGTTTTTCTTTACCTTCCTTCACTTGCATAGTAGCCCCAAATGCGATTAAGGACGTATGCCATAGCAAAATGCGATCGCATCTACTTTCTGCGATCGCATAGACAGCTTAGAGTACCAGAAGCCAATCTGGTCACATAATTCAACCGTTCTGTTGAATCTAAATCAAGCCGACTTGACGTTTTCTAGAGCGGCCTCAACCGATGGCTGGAGAGACAGGAACTGCTCAAGCCGAACGAGCTTGACCGTCTGCGTAACGCGAGGGTTAGTTACGACTTGCAAAGTTCCTCCAGCAGTTTGCGTTTTCTTGACAAGCTGCACGAGAGCACCCAGCCCAGAGCTATCGACAAAGTCTATTTGAGATAGATCCAGAATAAAATTCTTTGGACCTTCCTCTACAAACTTGTCGAACACCTTGCGAAACGTTGGCTCTGAGAAGGCATCTAAAAGGCCGGCAAGGCGAAAAAGCTGGCAATTTTCCCTGACTTCGCGGGTGCCTCTTAAACTTACGGTCAGGGTTAGTGATTCAGGAATAAAAACCTCCCATACCAGATACTGTCTAACAATAATATTGCTTAATTCGAGGCTTCAGTATAAGTCAGGATGAGGCCGTCTGCAACCCAAAAATTAATCCCCTTGAGCTAATTCATTCCAAAGGCTGGTCGTCTGCCGGAGACTCAAGTGATTTCCATCACCCAAAATCAAGTGATCGAGTACCGGAATTCCTAGAAGCTGCGCTCCTGCAAGAAGTTGACGAGTTAGAGAAATATCTTCTGGACTGGGTTCAACGTTCCCAGAGGGATGATTGTGGGCCACAATCACCCTCACCGCACCCTGACGAATCGCTTCCCGAAAAATGTCGCGAGGGTGAGCGAGAGTTTCTGTCGCCGTCCCGATTGTGATGACCCGAGTTCCCAGTAGCCGATGTTTGATGTCTAGTAGCAGTACCGCAAACCGCTCTTGAGATTGCCACATCAGGTCGTGGCTGAGGGTTGCTGCTGCCACAGCCGGATCATCAATCACGGTGCGTTCTGACGGGCGCACCTGCAAGACTCGTTTGCCAAGCTCGATCGCCGCCAAAATGGTGGTTGCTTTGGCTGGACCTACACCCGGAATTTGCATCAATTCTTGGGCATTTACGTCTCTTAAGACCGCAAGAGAATCTCGCTGATCTTCCCCCAACTTTTGCAAAATGTACTGCCCTAAACCTACGGCTGAGAGGCGACCAGGACCTTGCCCCGTGCCTAGCAAAATGGCAATTAACTCGGCTGTAGAGAGAATTTTAGCTCCTTGCGTGAGCAGTCGTTCGCGAGGTCGCTCGGTGGCGGGCAGGTCTGCCACTCTAAGACTGTAGGTCATGGATGCGCTTAGAATGATGATAAAAAGGCTAGTACAACGCTTGCATTGGCGTTGGGCAGTCAGTTCTGCCGCATTCCTATCTATCCCAAATGAATCTTTACGCACTACATTTTCTAGTGCATGTCCAGGCACAGTTGACTAGCTGACCGTGAAGAAGATGATAAACTGCTACTGCTCAGCTACTTTTCCAGGTAGGTGTACTTATCGGTGTACTCGGCCAGGAGCGGCTGTACGATTTTTCTACTGCAACTAAAAATAGCCCAAGAACCTCTATTAGACCGATGTGAATGGCGGCTCTGTCGCTCTAGCAATTTAGAAATTTGATTTGCAAACCGTCTAAGGTGGAATAGGTGATTTTGGTTGTCGTAGGGAAAGCTATTGGGGATTAAGTTGTGCTGTTTGGTACAGCTTTATTTTGCTCCCCTGTGAGTAGTGGTTAATTTTGGTGGTTAAATTAAGCAATCTATGCCGGAGAATTCCTGGCTCGAAAACGACTCCTATAGCGAACTAGAGCCTATCAGCTCACTTTTAACTGACCTGACGGACTCAAAGCATGAGGCTTCTGCTACAAGCAATTCTTTACATCGAGGGTTGAAAGGTCGCAGGCGTAAGGCAGTTGTAGTCTTAACGCTCGTCTGGAGTGGTACTGTTGCACTTCACCTGGTTTCCTGGGGCTATTGGTTTGTCTTGGGCTTAACGACTCTAATGGGCATTCATGCTCTACGGATTTTGTTTGCCCGGCCGGTCGCTATGCCTGAGCCGCTTGCAGAAACTGACCCTGAAGCTTGTCCTTATGTTTCGCTGTTGGTCGCGGCGAAAAATGAGGAAGCGGTCGTGGTGCCATTGGTTAAAACGCTGTGCAATCTTGATTATCCGGACTGTCGCTATGACCTCTGGGTAATTGATGACAATAGCAGCGATCGCACTCCCATTTTGTTGGACCACTTGGCGGAGGAGTATCCTCAGCTTCGGGTGATTCATCGTTCTGCGAGCGCTGGGGGCGGTAAGTCTGGCGCACTAAACGAGGTTTATCCCATTACGAAAGGGGAGATCATCGCAGTATTTGATGCCGATGCTCAGGTACCGGGGGATTTGCTGCGGCGCGTTCTACCCATGTTTGAGCGCAAGAAGGTTGGAGCAGTGCAGGTCAGGAAGGCGATCGCCAATGCTTCGGCTAATTTTTGGACCCGTAATCAGGTTGCAGAAATGGCGCTGGATTCCTACCTTCAGCAGCAGCGATTAGCGATCGGCGGCATTGGAGAACTGCGCGGCAATGGCCAGTTTGTGCGACGAGAGGCACTTGATTGCTGCGGCGGCTGGAACGAAGAAACGATTACAGACGACCTGGATTTAACCTTCAAACTGCACCTGGACCAGTGGGATATTGATTTTCTGTCATTTCCACCCGTTGGAGAGGAAGGGGTAACCCGTCCACTGGGGCTGTGGCACCAGCGAAACCGATGGGCAGAGGGTGGCTATCAGCGCTATTTGGACTATTGGCGGCTGATTTTATCGAACCGGATGGGAACTCGCAAGACCGTTGATTTATTCATGTTTTGGGTAACTCAATATGTCATGCCAACTGCCGCAGTGCCTGACTTTTTGATGGCGATCGCCCGCAATCGGGTGCCAATTTTTAGCCCTATCGCCAGCCTAACCATCGTGCTGTTTATTATCGGCATGGTCATAGGACTACGACGAACAGAACCTGATAGAAACGCCACCAAGGTGACAGTTCAATCGCTCTTTCTGCTGTTTTTCCAGACATTGCAGGGCACAGTCTACATGTTCCACTGGCTACCCATCGTTGCTAGCATGACCTTCCGTGTTTCGCTGCGACGAAAACGTCTGAAGTGGGTAAAAACGATCCACCATGGCATCCATGAACCTCGGCTAAACTTGCCTAAAAGCTAGTTAATTCCAATTCCAAGAAAACGAACTAGAGGAGGGAAGGTACCTTCCCTCCTCTAGTTCGTTTTTGCCGAAAAGGTATAATCCCCTCTCTGTGCATACTAAACAGGGCAAATTATTGTTCTGTTACCAAGCTAAGAAAGGTCAGTAAAACCTTATGGATTTTTCCTTTATTCTGTTTTTCATTGTGCTGGCGATTGTTGGCGTCGCACTTTCTATTTATTTTGAGCGCCAGAGAACTAAAAAACTAGAAGCGATCGCCGCAGACCTAAACCTGGAGTTTTACAAGAACGGTAATGGACAAGTTATGGGGCTCGTTCATGACTTTCAACTCTTCTCTAGAGGCCGCAACCGACGAGTTAGGAATTTAATTCAGGGACAAGTTGAAGAAGCATTCGTTGCTATTTTTGACTACCTTTACACAACCGGGAGCGGAAAAAACTCGCACACTCATTCCCAAACGGTTATTTTGCTACGTTCTGATCGCTTGCAGATGCCCAAATTCTCGCTGTACCCTGAAAATCTGTTTCACAAGATGGGCGATTTCTTGGGCTATCACGACATCGATTTTACGAGCTACCCGGAATTTTCCAGCCGTTATCTACTGCGCGGCGAGGACGAGGCATCGATTCGCAAAGCCTTTCATTCTGAAGCAATTGCTTTCTATGAGGATAGCAGAGGGCTTTGTACTGAGGCGAGTGACTCACGGTTAATCTTTTACCGCGCTAGTGCTAAAGTTCCACTCGAAGAAATGCACTCATTTCTCTCAGTTGGGATGAAAGTGTTGCGACTGTTTGCTAAATTTTAGTTGGGCTGACAGCCTGGAGTAGAGGAAGGAATTTCGTTATGAAGTTGAGCGATCGCCTCTGCTAAAGCAAAATCTAACGCTGTTAGTCCACCTGCATCATGAGTTGTTAGAGTAACCGTAACTCGGCTGTAGGAAATTAGTAAGTCAGGATGATGACCTGCCGCTTCCGCAGGGTCTACCAGACGATTGACAAATGCGATCGCCTCCACAAAGCTACCAAGTTGGTAGGTGCAAACAAGCTGTTGATCACGAACTGTCCAACCTGGTAGCTGCTGTAGACGATCAGAAACTTCTGTCTCGCTCAAACGTACTAAAGGATTCAAGTTTTCAGCGTACGCTGAGCTAACCAGCAGCACCAGGCTAGAAACTGCAATTAAAAGGATGCGATTTGCCCATTGCCGCAGTAGCATCATATTTAACTTCCTGCGTGAATCGTTGCGCGGCGGAGCCGCACAACGATTCACGCTTCCAAAACAGTATTCATGTAGGAAGTCTATTACGTTAGGACTGGACTGACTGAAGCTATTAGCAAAAGGATGTAATCCTTTATTTCAGACTGACGCAGTTTATGCTCCTGAATTAGCTTTCTGAACTGACTTCTTGGAGAGACAAGCATCTGAAAAGATCAGTTCACAGGAAAGCTCATCGGGTCTGAAATTCGTCTCAAGTCCGAGTTGATAGAATCCAAACTAGCAGGTTGCCAACCAGCACCTGCGGTTAGATAAAGCAAAAAAGTAATCAAGGCAGCTTGCAGTAGTTTTTTAATCACTGCATCTTCGTCCTATGCGTACCACTCTATAAAAGATACTTATTGAAGTGGTAGATTGAATCCTCCTTTCGTTGGATCGCTTCTCTAGGAAAGAAATCAAACAAAATTGGAGCGATCGCCCATTCCAACAATCCTTAGATTAGACTCCCTGCATTTCTAAGACTAAGGAGATTTCTAGCAAACAAGATACCTGTAGGGGCAGGTTTAGCATTAAAGCTGTCGGTCAATTGCAAAGATTTTGTCAAAACCTGCCCCTACCCAGGGGTAAATTTTTTCTCAGAAATCTCCTAAGATCTAGCTTGCTTAACCATTGCAATTAGAGTGTGGTGAGCATCTTCTGAATCTACAAGTTCATGGTCAAACACAACTCTGACTGGAAGAGTAGTGCCATTTACTTGGGCAGACAAATCCATGCCTTGAGCATCGATTTTGAGCATTTGTGCGGCTGTTGCTTGAGGAACATCGCCAAAAACTCTGGCATAAAGTGCCACTGCATCTGCATGGTCATCATTCATGTGCTTGCAAATGCGATCGCTAATTTCAGGAGAAAGGGCATCAGCCATACTTAAGCTTCCTACCAAATTTCAAGCTGTACAGTGCTTACTTTAAAGTTACTTCAATCTAAGCCAGTTTTAGGAACTGACGCTTTCCTCTTGGGAAACTTCAAATTTTGGTAGTCTCCAGATCAAATTTCAGAAGGGGTTGCTGACCTAAAGAGGCGGATTGGGATGTAAAAAGAAAACTGCCAGTCGAAACAGATTCAAGCCAATAAAGGCAATCAGCGCCACGCTGATAAAAATGTTGATTGCATTACGTAAAGTTTTCATTGCAAATCTTAATAAGTGCTATTGCAGGGTGTAGGGGCAGGGGCAGATTCCTTACCTCAAGTCTACTTCTCGCCCGTTACAGAAGCTTAACTTCAACTTATTGCAACAATCCTACGGCATAACTTTGAAGTATCTTCACAGGATCTTAAATCTTACTTAATTGGCAAGACAAAAGACAAAACCGTAAAATAAGATACAGACAGAAAACAAATTTCGTTCATCTCCCAAGTTCCCCGCCTTCAGGTAGGGTTCTAGTAGAGACGGAAGTAGGGAGTTTTGTCCCGAAGGAACGCGCCTCATTCCGAGATTACAGGATTATCCTTTGCAGGAGGCGATCGTCATTATGAAACTTTCTTATCGCGGTGTCCGTTATGACAGTGTTTCTACCCCTATAAACATGGTTGAAAGTGAAGGTACGGGGAACTACCGTGGAAGCAACTTTCACTTTACCTATCCCAGACACATTCCCGTTCGACAGCCTGTATTGGAGCTAAAGTATCGGGGTGTTGACTACCAGACGAATGCGACTGGTGGAGCTGAATCCATTTCGCCAGCGATTCGTGCAGCAAAGGCAGCAGTTCGCGATGTCTTTCGTCCCAGTGGGATGGATCAAGCTCGTTCTGCAATTCGGGCAAGGCAGGAAATTTTGAGCGAAGTTGCAAAGGTTCATCGCCAAAACATCGAGCGCAGTTTGCAGCACCGAATTGAAGTTGCAAGGGAAAGAGGCGACCAAAACTTAGTCAACGTGCTTGAGCGCGAAATGCAGCAAATCTTTTAGAAGTCTTTTTCTCTAGAAGTCTTTTTCTACAGCTGCATTGGGTAGGACAAAAAAGGGAGGAGGGGTTGAGCCCTTCCTCCCTTTTTGGAATAACTCAGGGAATCAGCACGACGGGTAGGAGTAACTTAAAAATCCACGCCCCGCTTTAAGTCAATTCCCTTCTCGGCGTAGTGTTTGTGACAGTAGACTTCCGAGTGAATACTGGCGAGGTCAAAGTAAGCGGGCGGGTTCTTGCAGCGACCTGTGATGATCACTTCTGTGTCACGAGGTTTGCGTAGCAGTGCCTGAATAATTGGCTGTTGGGGCAGTAGTTCTAAATCGACAGTTGGGTTTAGCTCATCCAGAATAATAGTTTTGTAAAGTCCAGAGGCGATCGCCGCTCGCGCAATTTCCCAACCCCGCTCTGCTTCTACATAGTCAAGTTCTTGTTGCTGTCCGCGCCAGACGATCGCATCTCGACCACAGCGTTGGTGATCAACCAGGCTGGGATAACTTTGTTGGAGAGCAGCGATCGCTGCGTCTTCGGTGTAGCCCGTGCCGCCTTTAAGCCACTGCATAATCAGCACCCGGTGAGATTTATCCTGGCTGATGCCCCGTCCAATTGCCTGAAGTGCTTTACCCAAAGCGCTGGTAGACTTGCCTTTGCCTGCCCCCGTATAAATCTCGACCCCTTCAATTCCATGCTCTAGGGCAGACGGGTGGTGATGAGGCTTCATCTCAGAGTGCAGGTCGGCGACATCAAGCAAAGGCTGAGGCGCACCCCGCCCAGTGGCAATGATTTCCAGGTCTTCTGGTTTGCGCTTGAGGGTTTGCACGACTTCATCAATTGGTAGCAACCCCAGGTCTAGCACCGGATTGAGTTCGTCCAGCACAACAACTGAATAGAGACCAGAGGCGATCGCCCCTTTGGCTACATCCCAACCTCGCTGCGCTTCCATGCGGTCAAATCGGGTGATATCGTCTGCGCCAAAAAATTCTGCTCTGCCCGTCCGCACCTGGTCAATCAGGTGGGGAAAGCCGCGCTGAAGCGCTTCGATTGCCGCATCTTCGTCATAGGTACAGCCTGGGCCTTTGAGAAATCGCAGTAGCAGTACGCGGGTTTGCCAGGATGTCCGGATGCCTAAACCAATTGAGCGCAAGACTACGCCTAGTGCTGCCTGAGATTTGCCCTTGCCCGCACCATCGTAAACGTGAATTTGACCCGTTATGCGCTCAGAGCGGGTTTGAGCGGTACGAATACCGATGCCTGTCCTCGTCATAGCTCTGGTGATGTGGCTCCAGGAAAGTGAATGGAATGGACGTGTAGACAGCGAACGGGTTGTACCTATTCGCTGTTGTTTGCACTACGGATAGCGTTCTAGAGGCGATCGCTCAAACCTCAAAGCCTATCTATAGTGTCTCATAATTGACTCATTATGACGGTTAACCTGCTAATGAGCAATTCCATAACGCTTCATACTCAAACATCCAATCCCATTTGCTCAAAATGAAGCGGGGTATAGCTTCCTTCTTCCAAAAGTTGAGTAAAGATTTCTCTGGCTCTAGGATCGCCTAAAGCGCTTAATGCTTTACCAGCAGTTAGACGTATGGTTGGATCTTGCTGCTGCTGAGCAAGTTGAAACAGAGGCTCTACAGCATGCGAGGCTCCTAGCTTCTCTAAAGTGTCAATCACTATCAATAATGACTTCCACTCAGGAAACTCAGGGTTGATCTGCACAAAAGCCTTTGACTCAACAAAAACCTGCTTTCTTAAACTGAAAGAGCCTGAGATTGTTCGTTGTAGAAGAGCAAGTAGTATCTCTACGGCTCTAACGTCTCCCAATTCTCCTAATAGCCTAACTAATTCAAGGTTCCAAGTTGAGGACTGTTGCAAAATCTGAAATAAAAGGTCGGCTAATTCTATATTTTCTGTTGTTTGGACGGATTCAACGCTCTCGCTAATTCCAAAAGAAGCCAATCTTACGACCACAGCATCTCGAATCCCAGCGTCGTTTCTTTTCATCAAATGCCATAGATATTGAATTGCTTCAATAGTGTCAATTTTGCAAATACCTGTAATTAGCGAGAAAAGATTGCTTTGCTTTAAAGGTAGAGCTTCAAACGCGTCAGCTTGTTCGGATGCGGTTGGGGCATGGTGACGTTGAAATAAAAGGTGTTTAACTTCAGGTTCAAGTTTTTCGACTGCCTGAATCAATAAAGGTAATGCTTCTGGATGTCGCATCTCCGCCAAAGCAGAATAAGCTTCCTGCTGCTCCTCATCGGATAGATGCTGTACTTGATTATTAAGAATGGCGGCGGCATTGTCGAGAATTGCATCGGCTTTAGCAATACGATGAGGCTGATACTTGAACCAAATTTGATCTGCTCCAAGGTCATCCCAATTCAAGTAAGAGTAGTCATCTATAGAGTAAGCGCCTGTCTCAAAGCACTCGGCGATCGCCAGCATCATACCGGTCAAGCTATTGAACTTTAGCTCTAAGCCAACCTGTACAAAAAAATCGAAAACAGGTGAAGTTGCTTTAGGTTCAACATCGCCTTGAATAACGTAATAGTTACCACCTTCGGCAAATAGAGGAAACAAATAGGTTTCATTCTCTTTCACTTCTTCGTCTTCGAGCAGCAGTTGTCGGATTGTTGCGTATTCGGCGATCGCCTCCTCCAGGGACAGCATTTGGTACCCCGGCATGAATTCAACTTGGGGCGTTGGGTTGTACCTATCCTCTCTGCCATTGCGCCACTGATAAAGCTGATACACCTCCTCTGGCAAATGAAACGACAGGGTTTGAAGCTGTGTTTCGATCTGCTCGCGGGTGAGTCCGGGTTGGAGGGATTGGGCAACTGTCGGTGCTTTGACTTGCCAACAGTAAAGAATTCGCTCCAACGTCTGGACTAGGGGCAAAGCTTGAAGATCGGAGGCTGACATGGATTACTCCGTACTGGAGAGTTTGACCAGATTCTAGCGTCAGAAATTCTCTACAAAGGTTGTAAGAGACTTAACCTCTTATCTGAAGCGCGATTCTTACAACTTGTTGAGGTTTGCTATAGGATTTTAAAGACTTGGTCGAGTGGGGCTTCAATTTCTCGATTTTACTGATATCAATCTAGATAGAACGTGCCGTATCTGGGGCGGAGTGAGGGCTTAGATGTTTTCTGTGCTGCCGTTAAGAGCGATCGCATTTCAATGTTTGTTTCTGCTGCTGGCGATCGCTATTGAAGCAGCAGTTCTACATGAAGGACTAAAGCTGCCATACCGCAAAAGCGTGGAGTATGCAGCCTCGATCAATTTACTCTCGACTGCAATTGGCTGGCTGATCTTCTTTAGCATCGAGCCATTGGTTCCAACGAATCTGAAGTTTCAACTGATTAACTGCATTTTTTTTGATCAGTGGTCAAGCGGTATTGCAGCCTGGATCATTTTTGCGGGGTTTGTGACCTTTTTTATCAGCTTTTTAGTCAAACTTTCGGGGTTAGATTTGCTCAAGCTCTTGCTGCAAGACAAAGAGGAAAAACGGTCAGAGCAAGAAATTCAAGCTGACAAGTCCAAGCGCTATCAGAATACAATCCGTGCCAGAAAAAATGCTCGTGAAGGTCCAAGTCGGGCCAACGCCGTTCTCATTGCCAATGCCTTAAGCTATACGGCTATCCTGCTTGTCCTCTTCATTCGGATTATCGTACCTGCTGACATTCGCCTTTAACGTCACCCCTCTGGAGCCTCCCCTGTGCTGGAAGCAATCAAACGCTTTTTTGAGCAATTCTGGACGCAGTTCAAGCCGCCTCGCTCATTCTCCTGGCAAACTCTGATTTTTCTGAGTTTGTTTTCCTGGGGCATGTCGTTGTTGAACTCGGTTTTGACCGACACCGAGTTTGTGCAAGATTTTCTGGCAACGATGGGCTGGTTTTTTCTGACGCTGGGGGTGGGCTGGGCGTTAGCAGACTTCAAGATTGAGTTTTTGGGACTCAAAATTTATCCTGGGCCGTGGATTACAGGGGCATTGACCTGCACGTTTTTATTTGAAGGCTTGCGTGAAGAGTTTCCGGCATTGCCGTTTGTTAGCTGGCCGCTGATCTCGGCGGCGATCGCTGCTGTGCCCAAGTTTCTAAAGCGCGGTCCCGAATTTAAAGTGCCTGATGCAAAGGGGCGACAAGAGCTAGTCATTTTGTTTCTAGTCAGCATTATCTTGAGCTGCTGGTTTAGCTTTCATTTTCTGTTGCAAGACTGGCTGGGTGACTATCCCAGCATTCTGGCAGATCGCTTTGACAGAAGTGCTTTTGTGATCAACACTGCTAGCCCAAGAGTCAGCGATTCTAGAGGCGTTCTGATTTTGAATCTGGCAGAGTCAATTGTCATCGATGAGTTAGAAGGTCGCTCTCTAGCGGAAACTGAACTTTGGCTATTTAATGTCCAATCGCGGGTTGCTGACATAGAAAAGCAGGTTTTGGACAGAATTTCTTTTCTGGAAGAAAATGTTTTGTGGAACCTGGAAGGCTCAGTTTCTGGAAATGCTCCACGCTATACGCTGAATTTGCAGGCAATTTGGCAAGGACCAAGTTCTCAAACAGGAGGCTATTTTTTGCAGAAGCCTTGCTCAATTACCCAGCAGCCTGTGCGAAATCCACCCGCAGCTTCTCCGCCTACTGTGAGTCAGATTGAATGTAATCCAATTAGTGATTTGATTCCGCTTAACCCTATTACAGCGTCGTCTCAAGGGAGTTAGAAGGAGAAAGTTGGTGAGTCTGGGTCGAATTCTGGTCGTCGCTATCAATGTGTTTCGTGAAGTGATTCGCGATCGCGTCCTTTATTTAATCGGCGTGTTTGCGTTGCTGTTTGTCGCGGCAGCAGCACTTTTGCCAGAGATAGCGGCTGGTACGGAAGACAAAATTTTGCAAGATTTGGGATTAGCGGCGATCGCCCTGCTCAGTCTAGTGATCGCTGTATTTGTCGGCACCGGGTTAGTGAACAAAGAGATTGAAAAGCGCACTGTCTTTGTTTTAATTGCTAAACCCATCAGCCGAGTTGAATTTATCATCGGCAAGCATTTAGGACTGACGATGGTGCTAGCAGTGTTAGTGTCCGCAATGACGCTGATTTACCTGGCAGTTTTAGGTTTTTATCAGGTGCCTTATCCGCTTAGCAGTACGCTCTTGGCGGCGGTTTACCTGCTACTGGAGCTGTCTCTGATTATTGCAGTAGCGATTTTGTTTGGTGTGTTTACCAGTTCTTTATTGGCAACGCTGCTAACCTTTGCCGTGTATTTGATGGGTCACTTTAGCCGAGATCTGGTGGCACTTGGAAATTTGTCTGAAAATCCCAGTATTCAACGGGTGACGCAAGCGCTTTACCTGATTTTACCTGACCTGTCTCGACTAGATTTGAAGAATCAGGCAGTCTACGGCAGTGCAGCTTTACCTGTGCCCCTAGATTTGCTGGGCCACGCCGCCTACGGTTTACTTTATACCGTGCTGCTTTTGGCGATCGCCAGTCTTTTATTTTCTCGTCGAGAGTTTTAGAAAGCTTTAATTTCGCCCGTAAGCAGCTTAATCAGAGGCAAATTTCTGTAAGCTTTTGATGAGCGAGTTTCACTGTTCGGGCTGAGGCTATGGTGATCGATTAGACTCGCAGCAGGGTGAATTGTGCCATGTCAACGTTGCACATCCCAGCCTGAGACTATGAACCAGCATTCAAACCTGTCAACCCCTGAGCCGTCTGCACCTCATGGGCAAGCTCCTAGTACAGAACTACCTAATCCTAAAGACCAGCTTGAGACACAGCTGTGGCTGGAGCGTCACAGCAACCAGCTAACTCAGCAGATTAACAATCAGCTTTTACGCTTGTTGTCTCGCGATCGCCCGCTTCAATCGGGGCAAAAGGACATGATTGCGGCTGAGCTTTTTCACATTGTCGTGAATGAGCTAAGAGCTGCTCTAGGAAATGGCGTTGTGGCGATCGCGCTGCCCTGGCATGATCCTGATTCGCGGTTTGACACCACTCCTTCCCCTTCAACAACCGTTTTTCAGGTTTGTCATGTTGCCCCGCTAGAGTCTCGTCGTCATAGCCAACCGGCAAATGCATCCTGGCTCCAAGGGCTACAGGCACGGCTCAGTCCAGGAGAAACGTTGTTTCTCCAAGATTTTCAGCAGGGGTCATCTGACTGGCAGACTGCCTGGAAGATTCAAACGAGTCGCGGCTTAGTGGGTTGGTTGATTGTCTCCCCTGCCACTCTGCCAGACGCCCCTCTGCTGCACCAAGCCTGGTTGGACTTAATCGAGCGAGTCGTCCAACAATGTGCGATCGCCATCAGCCAAATTCAACTGCTGCAACTGGACTGCCCTCAGTGTCACAAACTAGAAAACCGGATTCGAGAGCTAGAAAGGATCAATCAGCTTAAAAGCGAGTTTTTAGCCAGCACCAGCCATGAAATTCGTACACCGCTCAACTCCATGTTGGGGTTTGTGCAGTTGCTTCACCAAAACCACAGTTCTGACCTGACTGCCCATCAAGACTACTTAAATACCATTCTCAGCAGCGGTCAGTATCTCTTGGCGCTAGTCAACGACATCCTTGACCTATCAAAAGTCGAGGCAGATCGGCTTGATCTGCAAAGGGAAACGGTTCACGTTCCAGATCTGTGCCATAACCTGATGACCTTGATTGCAGAGAAAGCCCATGCAAAAGGGCTACAACTTCGGATAGATCTTGATTCCAGCGTTACAACTTTTGTTGCAGACCCACTGCGTCTGAAGCAAATGCTGTTGAATCTGCTGTCTAACGCGGTGAAATTTACCCCATCTGGAACCGTCGGCTTAAGAGTAAATCTGGTTGGGGTGTTTCTGCATTTCACCGTTTGGGATACGGGTGCAGGCATAAGCAAAGAGCAGCAGGCAAAGCTGTTTCGACCCTATACCCATCCCAATGAAGTCGTAGGAACGCACGAAGGGACGGGTTTAGGGTTAGCAGTGAGCCAAAAGCTCGCACAACTTCATGGTGGGCGGATCGAAGTTCACTCTGAACTGAATCACGGTTCTCAATTTACATTAGTGTTGCCGCTGACCCCAGCGGTGGGCGATCGCCAATTGCCTCCAGAAACCCCAACACCGGAAATTTCCCGACCGACCCCGCCTTCTATTCCCAGTCCTCGACCGACCTCAAACCCCAGTGATGCAACCTATCGCCCGACGGCACCCATTAGCCCTGGCAGCAGAACTCCTCCTCCAACCTTGGGCAAGCCGATTTTAGTCGTGGAAGACAATGTGTCGAGTGCCAGACTTATCCTGACTTATCTAGCAAAGCTGGGCTACCAGGTGCTTTGGGCAAAAAATCCAGAAGAATTTTGGGTTTGCTTGAAAAATACGCTGCCTGCTCTGATCCTGATGGATGTCGGATTGCCTGATGTAGATGGACTTACGCTCATCAAGCAGCTTCGGGCTAACCCCAAATATAAGTCGATTCCCGTTGTGGTACAGACCGCAATGGTGATGGCAGGCGATCGCGAAACCTGTCTGCAAGCCGGAGCCGCAGCATATTTACCTAAACCTGTAGCGTTGGATGTGCTGGCGCGTCTAGTGGCAAACTACAGCAGTCCTAACACCAAATCGTGAACAGGCACTTTGCAGAATAGCGCCTCCTATCTATTCAGCAAAATCCGTCACACTAGAACAGATGCATTCGTCTAGCTGTGGTGCAAAGCTCCAATCCATACAAATCCGAACACTCCAAACCTGAGCAACCCAAAGAATACGATGTTGTGTTGGGCGGACAAAATCCACCTCCGGTTAGCGGTGCAGTTTTAGGCGGCTTGGCAGGAATACAGCGGCGACTGTCCAGCAGTTTGATCGAGGAACGGATAGGAGCGATCGCCCAACTGTCTCAACACGGTCAGACAGGCTTAAATCTGCTCATCCAGGCACTTCAAGATCAGTCCACTCAGGTACAAAGGGCCGCCTATGCACTGCTGCGCCAACGCCAAGAACCAGCCGTAAAAAACGCCTTACGCCATTACGATACTTATCCATTATTTGAATGCCTTTATCCACTCACAGGTCATGCAGGTGGCATTACTGCCGTTGCCCTCAGCCCTGATGGGCAAATCGCTATTAGCGGCAGTCGCGATGCAACCCTAAGAGTTTGGGATTTGCAGGCGAGGGAGGAAGTGATGCGGGTTATAGAGCCAAGTTTTGTGTATGCGATCGCCATCACTCCCGACAGCCGCATGTTCGTGATCAAAACTAGAGAACGGGTCTTCAAAGCTTGGGATATGCGAACTGGACAGCAAATCGACGCAGATGACCTACCCACTCGCAGCATTTCATCCGTCACCGTCAGCCCCAATCGCCACCGCACCACCCAACACCTGATCAGCGGCAGCCAAAACACGATCAAGATCTGGAATCTTAAAACGGGGCGAGAAGTCTGCATCCTCAGAGGACACACCAGCCTAGTCACAGCAGTGGCGATCGCCCCCAAGCGGCAAATTCTCCTGAGCGGCAGCGAAGATAGAACCCTGCGAGTCTGGGGAATAAGCTAAGAAAGAAGCAGGTAGAGTTTTTCTAAAAGACGTTTCCTTCCGCTCAGATCCCTAAACTTGGTACGCGATCGCCATATGACCAGCAGTTTCAATCAACCTCAAAACCATGATGCTGTCCTGGGCGGTCAGGGTGCAATTCCAGCAAGCAGTGTTGTCTTGGGTGGATTTGAAGGAGTGAAGCAACGGTTAGCTAGCCCAGTGTCCGAGCATCGACGGAAAGCCCTCTCAGAGTCCCTAAAGTATGGACAAAAGGGACTGTTTTTAGTAGTTCGAGCGTTGAATGATCCTTCTATTGAGGTTCAGCAGGAAGCCTATCAGCTGTTGCAGGACAAACCAGAGCCACGAGTGCAGCAGGCAGTGCAGCAGTTTTATCAACAATCGCACTACACTCGGCTAGAAAGCGTCCTAGCTCAAGGACAATGGCAGGAAGCAGACCAGGAGACGAAACTTGCCTTATTTAAGGCTTGTGGGCTGACGCTGACCGATCAGTTTCCCAGCTACCGGATTGATGATATTCCCTGTGAAGATCTAAAAATTATCGACCAGCTTTGGCGCAAACATAGTGGCGATCGCTTTGGCTTCAGCGTTCAGGCATCGATTTGGCAACCGCTACAAAACCTGCTGTGGGACAAAACTGAGGTCTGGAGCAGATTTGGGGGTCGGGTCGGTTGGCGTACCACCAGCTTTTTGGTAGACCGCCGCTGGAAGCGCTACGACGAAATTACTTTTTCGCTCAGTGCCCCAGTCGGACATTTGCCGTTCCTGGGAGACAAGTTTGGCATTTTTACAATGGAAGCGATCGCTAATCGCCTGAGCGTCTGCCAAATTGATTGAAGTAGGGCGATCGCCCAAAACCGTACTAGCACAGTAATGCAGTAGAGAATTGAAGCGATCGCCTACTGCTCTGACCAATCAAACCAATCTGAAAGTGTGTTTGTTCTAAAAGAACCATATAGACTAGTAGGAAATTAATCTGTTCGGGTCTAGAATCAGCAGTTTTACATGTTTGTGTCTGAGAGTCCTTGCTTGAGCTTGGCGATCGCCCGCCTAAAGGCTGCTGAGCCTGAGCATTATGCGATTTGGGTTTTACAAGCGCCTTTTCCAGGAGGGTATGTTCATCACGACTGCATGTGGTCTGGCGAACTCACCCAAACCTGGCAGGCTTGGCAAGGATTGTTTTCGCTACGTGGGCTACCCGATGTCCCTCGAATTTCTCCGGCTCAGCTGCCCCAGTCTGCTCCGTCATTGACTCCCATGATGGCAACGCCATCTTCCTCCACACAAGGAACCAGCTACAGCAGCCGTTTAATGCAACATTTAGGGATTAGCCTATGGCGCTGGCTGTTTGACGGTCCGATTCAAAGTAGCCTCGACCAGAGCCAAGGAATCGCCATCGGACAGGGAAATCCCCTGCGACTGCGACTAGAGATTCGTGACCCCGACCTGATCGAGCTTCCCTGGGAAATTATGCAGCCGCAGCCTGGAAAGCAGGCCATTTCCCTCAGCCAACAGATCTTATTTAGCCGCACCACCAGCGACGTAGACCCGCTTCCTTCCCTGCGTCCGGAGCAAGCACTCAAGATTTTGCTGGTTTTAGGGCAGGATGCAGATCCATCTGCCTCAGGCAATTCGGCCCGCTCAGGTTCACTGGGACAGCCAGCCCTAAAACTGCAGCAAGAAGCAGAGGCGCTGTCGAAAATCCTAGAGTCATCGGGAGAGGTAGACGCAAGTGATGGGTTTACCATGCCTGTGCCCTGCGAGGTGACTACACTCTTACAGCCCACCGCAGCGGCTCTGATTGATCATTTGGAAACAGAAACCTACAACGTCTTGTTTTACTCTGGACACGGGATACCCGCTCCAGATGGAGGTTTACTGTTTTTGCGCTCTGATGCCACCCTAAATGGAACAGAACTGGCTCAAGTGTTAACTCGCTGCCACGTCAAGCTGGCGGTGTTCAATGCCTGTTGGGGGGCACAGCCCGACCAGCAGAGTCAGCAGGCGATTCCCCGCAGCAGCCTGGCGGAGGTGCTGATTCATCATGGCGTTCCGGCGGTGTTGGCCATGCGTGACTCGATCGCCGATCGGGAAGCACTCAGCTTTATTGAGGCATTTGCCCGATCGCTAGCTGAACGAGCACCGATTGACGAGGCTATGGCGATCGCTCGACAGCACCTGCTGACCCTTTACAAATTCAACCAGCCCGCCTGGACGTTGCCCGTCCTCTACATGCATCCAGAGTTTAACGGCGAGTTAATCAAGCCATTAGCCGAAAACGTCACCGAAATCCCCGACCATTCCCCTAGTTGGATTGGACGGCAGACACCCGAAGCATCTTTGCGCTCATTAGCAGCTCCCAGCCGAGTTTGGCGCATTCACGGTGGCAGAATGCGAATTGGCAGTCAGGATGGCAACGATCTGGTGCTGCGAGGTGAACCTGGAGTTTCCCGTAAGCATGCTGAGATTTTCTACCGAGATGCTTTCCTGGAGGGCACTGCAGAGCCAACCTACTTCCTCCGAGATTTTTCTCGCTTTGGCACGCTGGTGCTGGATGCCAACGGCTGGCACAAGATTCACCATCAGGAAGTTCCTTTGAAATCAAAGACTCAGCTCAAGTTTGGCAGTTCTCAAAGTCAAGCTTTAGAGTTTTCGATCGAAGATCCTTTTGCCGCCCGATAAATCTCAGCCAATTGGCTGAGATTTTAGCCAATTACGGAACAGTCCCACTCCCCCTTGTAGATATCGGTGTTCAGATCTGGTTAGCTATTGCATTCAGGAGCAACTCATGGCAAACGATCAGGCTCGTCCCCACTTCTCATCTTTTCATGCCCAAGCAGAGCGAGAGCTACTGCAGCTCATTTTGCAGTCAGAAGCTTCCTACCCCTGGAATCCAGCCGAGTCAAGTGCAGAAGCTTACTTTGCTGAGCTTGAGCAGGAAGTGGAGGCAAGTTGGTCGGCTGTCGAACTGGCAGCTCAAGGGCAAGCACTGTCCAACACGCTAGAGCAGCTTTGGGCAACTGTTTTACCTACCGCCACGATTCAAGAAACGGCAGCTCAGTCACTCAGTGCAGACCTATTTGGACAGTTTTCGGCTCAGGTGCCTAAAGCTTTGTTAGATAGAATTATTGGTCGCGCGAACCAGATTATTGCAACCAATCTTTCCCTGGCTGATCAGTTGGTGCAGTGCGTGCAAGAGCTTTTACCCGACTGGGGTGAAGATGATCTCCAGGTGCTTGCCCGCCCATTTGCTTATGCGATGCGAGGTGCAGAAACAGAAATGTTAGAAGCTGCTCTACGCTCAGTTCGCTGCGCTGCCTGGACAGAGCTATCAGGAATTGAGCAAGCCCGCCTAAGTCTAGCCATTGCTCGCTATGCGATCGCCCAGCTTCCTAGCCCCTCTATACAAGAGTAGCTACACAAAAAATTATCAAAACTCCGTTCCAAACTCATGATTCTTTGCCAAGACGAAAGAATCATGCCTGTACAGGATTGCTTAATCCCCCATCTCCCACTCCGGGATCTGCCTTGTACACTGATTTTCTGATCGCTCTTAGAACACCGCATTTCGCCCCTCAAATCTCCCGTTTTGGAGGACTTTGAGCAGTAACGACAAGTCCCTACAATAGGGCGTTTGAGGGGTATAGAAGTTGGTGTGTACGCTGCAGATTAAGGAAGTCGTGAGAAGCGAGTCGCAAAGTTTTGCGATCGCGTCGGAGACAAAGTTCTAGCTTTCAAGATTGCCGCAGCCAAAAACGCGTAGGACATTACCCCTACCAGCGTCAAGATCAGCAAATTCAACACTCCTGTTGCATTCCACAATGCGTGAAGGGCAGAGGCAGTGAGATAGCCGACACCCAAAATTTGCCAGCGCTTTGAAGGCTTGAGAATACTTAGCCCAATAAAATAGCCAAAGTAGCCGCTGTAAGCCATGTGCCCTGCAACAGAACCAAGAATGCGAGGAATCAATAGCTGAATCGCGTACACTTCAGCCAGACCGTCTCCAAACTGAATTGACACCTGATTCACAATTCCCGGAACGTATTGCCCTAAGGTTTCCAAGATCGTGAAACCCGCTGCTGAGGCTGCTCCCAGCAGAATACCGTCCAGAGGCTCCCAAACACCAATGCGTTCTCGTTGGGGCGATCGCAGTCGATTTCCCCAGGCATAGGCCACAAATATTGGAATCGCCTTCAGTAACTCCTCCATCAAGCCAGCTCCAAAGAACATCCTGATTAGCAGGACTGGAAAGCTAATTGACTCAATGTCCTCCGGCACATTACCGGGAAGCACACCGCGAAACACAAAAATAAAAACATTCAACACCGGGCTAAGCAACAGCAGCATCGTCAAAATAGCCGACCCTACTAGCAGCCACCAAGGTTTGTGTTTGCCGCAAAGCTGGTAGATAAAGTAGTACGCGCCACCTGCTAACAGCAGCGCCAGCAACAGGTTAAACAGAATGGTGTTGCCAATCGAGGCAAACATCAACACCACGGCGCAAACGATAATGCTGCCCGGTATCAGGTATGCTTTGCGAGTCAAATCTCGCCCCGTTGAAACAATCGGGAAAAGCTGACTCAATGTAACACCATCAGCCGCCGGAGTTGCATTCAGACCCGCCTGTGTATCAGGGCGAGCTGTGGCCGAATAGGCTCCCGGAAAGACAACCGGTTGAGGAATTGGGGGAAAGTCTGCGGTAGGGCTTCCTTCTATTACCTGATACTCGAAAATAAACTGAGCCCCATTTTGACCCAGCACGATGCGATCGCCCTCTCGCAAGGTACGACATCCCTGTAATCTTTGCCCATTTAAGTAAGTGCCATTAGCGCTACCCAGATCGCAAAGCTGCCAGCTTAGCGGTTGCCCAGATACCTGAGCTGGAGCAAGGTGAACCTTGGCATGTTGACGGGAAACACTGCCGTAAGACAAAGAGTCAAGCACGATCTGACAACGCGGATCGCGCCCAATCAGAACTTCTGAAGTAGGAGAGAGAAAATGTAAAAGGGAATTGGCTTCGGGTTGACTGGTGGAAACCTGTCGAAGAACTGCCTTTCGAGAAGATTGTCCCGTCATCAGTGAAGATGTTGCGCTAGGGAGGACGTAGGAGTCAAATATCCTGCCTTAACTATAAGCTCAACACCCTGCGAATTTTGACAGCATTTTCCGATCATTTCGGGGGAACTACTGGTTTGCTCTTGCATCCCGAACTGCAGCATAAAACAGCAGCCCTACCGCGGGAGTACTCAAGGCCAGGATGATGCTCGTCAATAGCGTACCCAGTTGAGGAGTGCCAGAAGAAAGCTCAAAAATTGAACCGACGGCAGCGATCGCTGCAACACAGGAACCGCCCAGAAACACACTACTTTTTGGGGTCATTTTTGCTCCGTTGCTTCTGCTCACCCAACTTCGTTAATTTAGCAGAAAACGGACTAGCTTACAGACTTAACGGCTTGAGTCGAAAATCCGTGCTTGGCGAGTTCTTGATTAAGCAACAGGGCATTATCCACGCGATCGACGAACATTACCCCATTCAGGTGATCCATTTCATGCTGAATTACCCGCGATAGCAGACCCTTTGCGGTTAGCTTTTGAGGCCGTCCATTCTCGTCTTTGTAGGAAACCTCAATCACTTCAGGTCGAGTCACATCTAAAAAGACACCCGGAATGCTGAGGCAGCCTTCTTGAACGACACAAACGTCTCGGCTTTGCTGCTTGACAGTTGGATTAATCAAGATCAAAGGCGGCGTGGTGGGGTTGTCTAACTCGCAGTCGATCACGATCAGTTGCTTATGAACTCCAACCTGGGGAGCCGCCAGACCGATACCATCTTCGCTGTACATGGTTTGCAGCATCTCTTTGGCTAACTGGCGCACTTCATCGTCAACCTTATTAATGCGCTTGGCGGGTTGGCGCAGGACGCGATCGCCCAAGTAGTGCAGTTGAAGGGGCGGCTTTGCTAGCTTTTTCTTTTCAACCAGAATTTGAGAGGTCATGAAACCGTAACCTATTACAAATAGTGAATTTCTCTAACTCCATCATAATGAATCATGCCCATTCCAGGGTGGATACGTGCAAAGCTCTTAATCTTTTGCTCAACTGATTAGTTTCCCCTGCGATTCCTTTGGTCCTCCAGATACCTCGAATTTTACTAACCCAGATACCTCCCTTTTATGAATCCAGCTTCAACGCAACCAGAATCCTGGCAAGATAGAGTCAGTGACTCTATTTGGGGTTGAGCATGACTTGGCAAAAACTGACAGCTTTTTTGCTGTCTCTGATGCTTTGGGGTTGGAGTCTTCCGGCTCAGGCAGACTGGACGATGCCGATGTCCTTTAGTAATGCAGAGCTAAAAGGGCGAGATTTTTCAGGGCAGAGCCTACAGGCATCGGAATTTTCTAACGCAAATTTGGAGTTCACTAACTTCAGCGATGCAGATATTCGAGGAGCCGTGTTTAGCGCGTCGGTCATGACTAAAGCTATTCTGCACGGCGCAGATTTGACCAATGCAATGGCAGATCAGGTAAACTTTTCGGGAGCCGATTTGAGCGATGCAGTTTTTACCGAAGCCATTTTGCTGCGATCGACGTTCGAGGATGTGGATATTGCCGGAGCCGATTTTAGCTACGCCATTTTGGACGGGGCACAGGTGAAGGAGTTATGTGCACGGGCTAGCGGCACAAATCCCAAAACAGGTATCGATACACGTGAATCTTTAGGTTGCCCTTGACTATGCGGGTTGGTGTAATTGGTGGCGGTCAGCTCGCCTGGATGATGGCAGATGCGGCGCGATCGCTAGCAGTCGATTTAATTGTGCAAACTCCTGAGGCGAGTGATCCGGCAGTGGCGATCGCCACCGAGACGATTCTTGCCCCGATTGACGATGCTGCTGCGACAGCCCAGCTTGCTGCCCAGTGTGACGTGATCACGTTTGAGAATGAGTTTATTGACCTGGAAGCCCTGACCCATCTAGAAAAGCAGGGCATTCGTTTTTATCCTCAACTCACAGCCCTGGCTCCGCTGCTGGATAAGTATCATCAGCGCTGCTATTTGCGGGACATTGGGCTACCCACTCCTGAATTCTCAACTTTAGAAGCCGCAGATACCCTGTCTGCCAGATGGCTCAGCTATCCCATTGTTTTGAAGGCGCGTCGCCACGGCTATGACGGACAGGGAACGTTTGTTCTCAAGGATCGGGCAGATTTAGAGAAAATTTTGGCGAACTCGGCAAGGCAAGCCTGGTTGGTCGAAGAATTTGTGCCCTTTGAGCGTGAACTGGCAATTATGGCGGCACGTAGCACGACAGGTGAGATCGTCACCTATCCGGTTGTGGAGACTCAGCAGGAAGCACAGGTTTGTCATCGAGTATTTGTGACTTCTGATCTGGCGACAGTAGAGGAGGAAGTGGAGGCGATCGCCCACACCTTACTCACTCAACTCAATGTTGTCGGCATATTTGGCATTGAACTGTTTCTAACTTGTGACGGCAAAGTGCTGGTCAACGAGATTGCACCTCGCACTCACAACTCCGGACATTACACTTTAGATGCCTGCGTCACGTCTCAGTTTGAGCAACATCTTCGTGCAGTGTGTGGTTTGCCATTGGGCAATCCGGACCTGCGGACTGAGGCGGCTGTCATGGTGAATTTGTTGGGTTACGAGCATTCCCAAAGTGAGTACTTAGAGAAACGCCAGCAGTTATCGCAAATTCCCCAGGCTCAGGTGCATTGGTATGGCAAAACGGAATCTCGACCGGGGCGTAAGTTGGGACATGTGACTGTGTTGATGGATATTAGCGATGCAGCTAAGCAGCGATCGCAAGCCACAGAAATTGCCCAAACTATCGAGTCAATCTGGTATCAAACGTGATGATCTGGGCGATCGCCCCTGCACTGAAACTCTGCACTGAAACAAAGCCTTTACGTTCAAAAACATCTCATTAACAGACTTGTTAGTCAGGTAGCAATAAAATCCCCGGCTTCTCTACGAAGCCAGGGATCTGCGTCCCTTGCTAAGTAAAGGAGTAGAGTTATTTCACAAGCCCTGAGCGAAGCGCACGAACCGCTAACTGAGTGCGATCATCAGCACAGAGCTTGTTCAAAATATTCCGCACGTGAGTTTTGACCGTTCCAACGGTGATGTAGAGTCGTTCAGCAATTTTGGCATTGCTGCATCCGTCTACAATCAACTCCAAAACTTCCAATTCTCGCTCTGTTAATGGGTATGCCTGAACAACCTGATCATACTCATTGTCCATTGCTTTAATGGCGATCGTGCCAGATTCAGCTTTAGAAAAAGCCTCAGCCTGCGCTTCACGCGTCTGTCGCAGGACAACACGAGCAACAGATGGATCAATCCAGGAATCACCCTGAGAGGTTACTCGAATAGCTTCTACCAGATCATTGATGCTGATATCCTTCATGCAGTAAGAGTCTGCCCCAGCCGCGAAAGCAGACATGACGACTTCTTCATCGTCCTGCATTGTCATAATTAAAACTTTCGTTTCAGGCACATCGCCTGCGGGAGGAATGCTCTTGAGGCGCTGAGTTAATTCGATCCCATCCATTCCGGGTAAACCAACATCTACAATAGCAACGTCGGTAGGAGTGATTTTAAGAAGTTCAAGCGCAGATAAAGCATTACTTGCTTCACCAACTACCGCAATTTGGTCTCGCTGCTGTAGTGCTGTGCGAATACCAACGCGAGTTAAAGTATGGTCTTCCACTAGGGCTACACGGATCGTGTTCATCTCTAACCTTTCGACTTTCTAGAACGAGGAGGACTTTAAGCAAGCACTTTGGGATGGATAATAATATTTCAACAGTTTCACCTGCAGAAATACTAGACGATTTACCTAATCTTTTCGGTCTATCAAGAGAAGGAGGCTGTAGGCGTATATAGGTATTTCGTTGGGAATAGTTTAAGCGAATTTGAGCCTATTGCTGATTTATTTCTATGCTCAACCTAATCTACATTCCTTACCAAATGGGGGTTGCAGAGCTTTAAGCTCGATTTAATGTACTTAATCGTACATAGCAAAGTATTGCGCTAAAAAATCTTATGTTAAATCCGTTTACATTCAGAACCTTAGATTTGATGAAAGAAGGAATTTAGTTTGCTTGATCTAAGTACCTCTACACAAAAATGGTAGTAAATGTGACGTAGACGACTGCCAATTAGTCGAAAAGTCGGAAAATATCCAGAATGAATGCGGATTTATCCTACAGAAATAAAAATCTGTAGAGGCAAAATTCTCTCGATCAATTTCTCAACAATATTTTTTCTACACAGAAGGTTCGTGAACTTTTGAGTTAATAGAACTTCTGTTGGGAGATATGTCTTTTGAAAGAGATCTAAAAGACAACAGGACTACCTGAAGGATGAACTTATAAAAACTCAAATATTTAGGCAGTAACAGCTACCATATTGAGCTTCTTTTTAAGCTGAGCAATTTGAGTAGTTCTAGCGTGAAGCGTGCTGTTAAGTATCAGCTTCGGACTTTTCAGAAGCACTTTAATAGGACAAATCTTGGACAAAAGATTGCCCCTCTACCTATCAATCGCGATCGCACTCTACTACTCCGATGCTTTTTCATCCAAAAGGATACCGCTTTGGGCAACCAGTTTGGGGTAAATCAGCACAAAGAACACCATCCAAGTTATTACAGGAATAGCAACCAGCGCAGTCAGCCACCAGAGTCGCAGCAGCAGCCAGCTACCGCTGATGAGGGTGATGCCTGTCAAAACGATTGACCAGGGCTGACACCACCAGGGTTTGTAATCCCAGACGTTGAGTGATTTGGAATCGGGTTGAGTCGTCATGTGGAGTCCTGGGTTATTGACGTAAAGTGCAACTGGGAAGCTTTTGGAGAAGATTTTACCTTCGTAAGGGCAAACGGGTGTTCACCCTTACTCAAGCGTTGCCAACCTACTAGTTAGTCGTAAGGAAGGGTAGGGCGATCGCAGCCACTTCTGCGGCATATTCTTCGTGCAATCCCAGGGAGCCGGGAAGCCGTTGGGATTGCACGTTGGGCTGCGCTGCGATCACCTCCATTTCTGCCTTTGAGCCTGGAGGTGCCTGTTCGCTGATGACCAACATCAACGGCACTGAGAGGGATTGAAAGTTTTGCAGAAATTCGTCGCGGTTTTGAGCAGGGTCGAGGGTACCTGTGACAAAGGCAGCTGGAGCGAAGCGGGCACCGGGTCGTTGGGTAATCCGGTATTTCTGCTGAATGAATTCGGGCGTGAGTTTCTCAATATTGGTATAGACGTGACGGCGATACATCAAATTGAGAAAGGAGGGCACCGTATTGAGCTTATAAAGCGCTTGTCCCAGCAGGGGCGATCGCACCGTTTCCCGCACCACACCTGCAACCTGCTGATTTGCACCCATCGTTGGCAACGGTCCCCGCCAGGTTGGAGCCACCAACACAATCTTTGACCAGACTGCGGGCTGCATCGAAGCCAACTGCATCACATAGCCCGCTGCATGTCCGGCAGCAATCACTGCTACGGGCGTGTCAAATTGGCTGCGGACAAAATCTTGCAAAAGTTGGTGATAAACCGCTGAGCGGTAGTCGATGGACGGTCGGTCAGATTCTCCAAAACCGAGCCAATCCATCGCCCAGACTTGAAATTGAGTAGACAGCCGCTCTGCTAAACCTCGCATTTCGGAACGGGTAGACACGGTGCTAAAGGCAGGCAGCAGCAAAACAGGACTTCCCTGTCCTAACGTCTCGTAGACAACCGTGTGGGCTTGCTGCTTCCAATTCCACACAAACTCGTGGGGAGTACCGCCAATTCCGGCAGGGTTAGTGGGGTTGAGAGGAGGGGCGATCGCATTCATAAAAAAACTCCCAATCTTACAAAATTCTTGGTAAAGACCTGATGAATCGCATTCTACAAGTAGGCTTCATGAGTAACAGATGCTTTGAGCTAAGACGCGATGAATCGCTGTCTTAACAAGCAGGTTCCATTCTGAATCAATCGCTCAACTTTCATAAGCCTGCGCGGCTTGAATTAAGACGTTTTTGAAGGAAATGCATAAATCGGCAATAGATTGTTCAATTTATAGACAGATTTCTTAGCTAGCGACGCATAAAATTTGCTTATCACGTTCTACATAATAAAGACAATCATTATCATAAATATTTCTCGCTTCCGTTTTTGGAGGTCTTTGTAATGCATCTACCCACTCAGACTGATATAGCCATCATCGGGGCTGGGCCTCACGCTCTCACCCTGGCAACGCATTTGCTGCAAAAGCGCTCGCAAATGCAAGAAAAGATTGTTGTGCTTGATCCCAACGGGTTTTGGATGCATCAGTGGCAGCGTTTGTTTTCAATGCTGGAAATTTCGCATTTGCGATCGCCTGCCATTCACCAGCCCGACCCCAACCCTTACGCGCTGCGTCAGTTTGCAAAACATCGACTTGATGAGTTGTTTTCACCACACGACCTACCAGGCGCAAAACTGTTTCAAGATTTTTGCCAGACTCTGGTTTACCGCTGGCAGCTACAGCAGCAAGTGCATCGCGCTCTAGTCCAGCGAATCACGCCGATCATGCAAGATCGTCCTTGCCTCAGCATTGCTCTGGCTGGCGGCAAATCTTTGGTTGCTCAGCGGGTCGTGCTGGCAATGGGCGGCGGAATGCTCAATTTTCCAGCTTGGGTGAATAAAGTTTCAACCCCCTACCCAAAACACAGACTTTGCCATTCCCATGAGGTTGATTTGCGCCAGTTGCGCTTGCGCGGTGAGCGAATTTTGATCGTGGGAGGCGGATTAACGAGTGGACACCTGGCAGTAGGAGCGATCGCGCGGGGTGCCGAGGTGCAGTTGCTCTCTCGTCGTCGCCTTCTAGAGAAATGGTTTGACGCTGATCCTAATTGGCTCAATTCCAGCGATTGCCAGGAATTTGTTGCCGAACGCGACTGGGAAGTTCGGTGGGAAATGATTCAGCAAGCCCGTAATGGCGGCTCTATGACTCCTGACATGATGGCTCATCTGCGCCAGTTGCAGCAAACAGGAAAACTGACGCTGCACCAACGCTGTCAGGTAGTCAAGGCAGAATGGCTGGGCGATCGCTGGCAAGTCCGCTGTCAAGATGGTGCAGTTTTAGAGTGCGATCGCATCTGGCTTGCCACTGGGACAAAGCTAGACGTAACCCAAAACCCACTTCTGGCAGACGTTCTAGAAGAATTTCCGACTGGTATTGTGAACGGCTTGCCCATCCTGGATGACCATCTGCGCTGGCAGGGCTGCAACTTGTTTCTAATGGGTGGTCTAGCAGCGCTGCAAATTGGCCCTACGGCCCATAACCTGGCAGGCGCAAGGTTAGCTAGCGATCGCATTGTTGCTGCACTAACCAGATCTAGTTTGGTCAAATGCTAGTTAAACCAAGAAATTCAACTTAAAACTCCGATCTTCGTTTGAATAAGTACTAACGAGCGATCCAATCCTCCTCTGCAATCCGATAATGGGTAATGGTATTTAAGTAAGGATTTTAGGTAGGGGAAAAGCATGGAAGGACGGTTGTTGCTGGTTGATGATGAACCAGGATTGCGGGAAGCAGTGCAGGCCTACCTCGAAGACAGCGGGTTTACAGTAAACGTTGCCAGCAATGCCCGTGACGGTTGGGAGTTGCTTCAGCAAACGTCGCCTGACCTGGTAATCTCCGACATTATGATGCCGCAGGTGGATGGCTATCAATTTCTCAAGCAAATGCGGGAAGACGAACGGTTTCAAGCGATTCCTGTCGTATTTCTGACAGCGAGAGGCATGACGACTGACCGAATTCAAGGCTACCAGGCGGGCTGTGATGCCTATCTGTCCAAACCTTTTGACCCGGATGAGTTAGTGGCGATCGTGAGCAATCTGTTAGAGCGACGAGCTGTCTCAAACCGGGCAGCGGCGGGGGATGGCGATGCCCCCGATATTGCAGATATGGCGCGACAAATTGCCGAAATTCGGGCGTTGCTGACTCAGAGAGGGGCGATCGCCCAAACTCCTGCTCCTGTCCGGCTTGATTTCACCCCGCGTGAGCAAAGCGTTCTGGAACTGGTGGCAGAGGGTCTGATGAACAAGGAAATTGCCCGTCGCTTGGAAACCAGCGTTCGTAATGTAGAGAAATACGTCAGCCGCTTGTTTAGCAAAACGGGCACCAATAGCCGCACAGAGCTGGTGCGCTATGCATTGGAGCATGGTTTGACAAAGTGAATGGGAATTGGGAGTTAGGGATTAGAGGTAGGTTTTGGCATTGAACCTTGGTCTCATCGGGGTTTTTCTTGCTAAACCTACCCGTACGGTGCTGCAGCCAACAGGATTCGATATTGGTGATGAATCTATTACATAACGTGTTGGCAGTCCGGAAGAAGCGGCAAAAACCGCGACAAATGATATCAACCAAGCCTTGGCTCAACAGCCTTTTTTGCTCAGCGATCTGCTGAAATGCAAAATTGCAGAACCTTAACCATTTATCGACAAATGGCAGTTCGTGAGCCTTTAATGGACTTGTAAAGACTATCAATCGCCCTCCTGCCTGGAAAACCGAAGGGCGATCGCACACACACCAACCGGAGTTGGAGGTAAGTCACCATGATATCAGCACCACCACCGATCTTGTCGAGCTGCTGCTGTCGCTTCGATGCGATCGCAGATCAGATTTTTGTAAGCCCCTTCCATGCATTTGTCATTGGGAGGGGCTTATGACTTATAGAGAACAGCTTCACCCCTGGTGCATTATTCGCCATGCAGCCGAGGCTACACAATCGGCTGCACCTACTGAACAGCTTGTAGTTGCCCGGTTTCGTCGTCGCAACAATGCTGAAGATCATCTCAAGCGAATGCAGCGTCTTTCCCCTGAGTGCTCATACAGCATCATTTTTGACCCAACCACACGCCGAACCGATCTGGCTGGCACTTCGGCTCTCGGATTAGGTTTGCCCGTACAGAACGCTATGGCGGGACAAGCGCTGACCGAACCAGGATTAACCTGACTCTCAGCAGTAGCTGCTTATGCTAAGCGTGAGACTTAGGAGAGACAAGCCTGTGGGGCGATTTGCCAATCGCCCCTACCGAATCCGGTTTGAATTCTTGATTAGCGGCAGTCTCTTATTTCTGCAACACTGCGAATGATTGCGTCATTCAGACTGTACTGGCAACAGGGGCGGGTTCGTAAAGGTATTCAAACCAATTGCCGTCTGGGTCTTTGCCATAAAAAGAGGCAGTGCCATCCCGATGTTCGTGAATGGGAGTGAGGTGCACCCCTTCTGTTTTGAGTCGCTCGTAGGCAGCGTTGACTTCAGAGCGATCGCTAAAAATAAATCCAAAGTGAGGACCAGCCTGACCATAGCTAGGGCTAAGCAAAGCCAGACCATCATCACCGGCTTTGAGATAAGCCCAGTCAGGATCTTTCCACACTAGATCCATTCCTAAGTTCTGGTAGAACTGAGCCGCCTGGTCGAGATCTTTGACACAAATGGCTACGTGTCCGAGTCGCTTGAGCTTCATGGCACCGAAAAATAAGTTTCCTATCTTAGATATAGCGCTAGTCACTTAGTTAGGACAAAAAGGGAGGTACGACGAAGCCATACCTCCCTTTTTGTCCTAACTTGTGTAGCGACAGCTATCTCGCAATTCTGAGTGCCATCAAGCAGCTACAAGTTGACGGCTCCAGCGTAGAGCGGCTTCAGCAATCCGCTGTCCGTATTTTTCAGCAGTGAGGCGATCGCCCTCGTCCAAAGCTGCCTCTTCTCCGCCCCTATTTAACGGGCTTTGCCCCATCACACCTAGAAATGAACCTAGCCGATTGACCCCGTCGGTTTTGCCAAGGTATGGACTAGGCAAGTCACCTGCACTCACCCAAATCATGCCGTGCTGAGCGGCGTTGATCGACAGGTAGAGCAGCGTTCCCTGCTTGTCTCCGCTCAGGGAACTGGAGTGAGTAAAGCCTCCCGCAATCTTGTCTTTCCACTGCTGGGCAAACCAGACTGAACCGCCTGCGTCTAAAAACGCCTTGAACTGAGCAGCAACTCCACCCATATAAGTTGGAGAACCAAACACAATTGCGTCTGCCTGATGCAGCTTCTCCAAGATTTCTGCATCTTGCCAGCGTCCCTGCTCAATTTGCTCACCCGTGATTTGCAGCAATTCAACCTCAACGTTCTTGGATCTGGCTCCTGCTGCGATCGCCTCAGCCATCAAGTGAGTATGGCCGGAACCGGAAAAATACACGATAGCAACTGTTGACATAGGAACCTCAGCAAATGTTTTGTTAACTGAATAGATGCTAAAAGTAACTACTTACTAAAGTAAAGTAGACACTTTAAAGTAACTAATAGGCACTTTCAGGTAACCAGCTATGTCACGTTCTCGCTATCCCAGCCCATGTCCAGTCAGCATGTTGATGGAGGTTCTATCTGGACCCTGGACGATGTATCTGCTGTGGGTGCTTTCTACCAATGGCCCGACCCGATTTGGTGCGTTAAAACGCCGAATTGAAGGAATTTCCACAAAAGTCTTGACTGAGCGGTTGCGAATGCTGGAGCAAGAGGAAATTCTCTATCGCCACTATGAGCCAACCGTGCCGCCCCAGGTGACTTATGGGTTAACAGAGCGAGGACAAGAACTCGTTGTTATCCTTGACCAACTCAATGATTTGGCGCTGCGCTGGTATACTCCCTTGCTAGATGAAAACTCACCGTCTGAAGGGTGTGTTGGTCTTGCCTCTGCTCCAACCGTTTCCCCTGATTCAACAGGTTCTCCTGCCCCAACGGTCTTTAGATGAGACAGTTGAGCATGATGTCATCATCATGAATATCATTGCCGACGTAAAATTTCTGTTCACCGACTTTGATAAAGCCCGATTTTTTGTAAAAGGAGATGGCTCTCATGTTTTGGTTGGAAACGCTCAACCAAACTTGCGTACAGGCGTTGGACACAGCAAAGTTGAGCGCAGCCTGCATTAATCCTTGAGCGGCTCCAAGTCCATGAAATTCCGGCAGAATGTGCAAACGTTTTAGTTCAATGGTGTTCCCACATTCCTCTGAAAGCAGTTCTTCTAAGGGTGGATCGGAGCGGCATAACAGACAGTATCCTATTGCTTCTCCAGCGACCTCTGCTACATAGATAGTAAAGTTTGGGTCATTGATATATTGCTTGAATTTCTCAGGAGTAAATTCTGTTGCAATATAGTTCTCTATGTCTTCTTGGGGTGTGTTTGCAGGACAGGCTAATGCAAAAGTGCGTGCTGCAACGAGTACAAGCGCTTCTACATCAGCCTCATTCCCTTCTCTAACCCGAACTTCCATAGTTAGGAATTATCCAACGCTAAAAAACAGGCTGTCCCAAATAGTTGCCTGGTGGATTGTAGCGACACACTAGAATATCATTTCCGCCTGCGTTGGCGATCGCACACCCGACTTCTGTGGTATCTCCCCACACCATTTGCGTGTAGTGACCAACATCAAACCAGTTTCCCGTAGAACTCACGTCAGGGAAAGTGCCATCAACAAAATATTGCTTTTCCTCGCCCCACATATCAACCATCTGGGTATAGGTGAATGCTCCAGAAGTACCAAGCCAAAGGTTTTCCCCCTCACCTGAGTTTGGGCTGTGCTGCAACGTATTTCCACCCAGTGAGGCAAGATGGTTTGCCCACTCTTGAGCATTGCTAGCCAACGTGTCTGACCAGGTCAGCGGTGCGACGTTTACCTCTGCACGATATTTGTTGTGCGCCTCTAAAATTTCCTCCGGCATGGAACGTTGCGCCACCAAAATTTCGGCTTGGGAAGTTGAGGGGTGGGATGAGGCACTGTTGCTCATCGCTTCGCCCCTGTCCAGCACCATGCTTGAGGTAGACAAGGCTCCAACAGTCATCAAGCCAAACACAGTTCCAGTTATGCAAACAACTTTAGCCAGGAGTGCCATCGTGTGAAATCCTATGGATATCGTAGATAGGTGATTTGTCGTCCTGGCTTTATTGACTTGGCTGCGTTAGATCAGTTCCGTTAGATCAGTTCCGACGTTAAACTACTGACCATTACACATCATGGCGAGATCAAATCGCTGTCCGGACTGATCAACGACCCAGCACTCACGGCTGAAAGTGGTGGGTTCCGGTGCTGTGTAGGGAACGAAGCTGCTGTAGGGAGAGTTCATCTCTTCGACAGACTGAATGGCTGCCTCAAAGTTAAGCGGTGGCGATGAAACGCTGACAGGAATGGAGATGCCGTCTTCTTCAAGGACTGCAACGCCTTCACAGGCCGGAATGACTTCAGCGGCGATCGCCCCAGTTGCCCGCCAATCTTGAAGCTGGTAACGGAATGCAACTAGGTCTTCCCGATAATCGGGTGATGTTTCTGAGTTGCCAATCAGCAAGCTAACTGCTCGAATAGATGAACTCCAGCTGTTTTGACAAATACTTGTTTGCAGCGCTGAGTCTAGTTCAGGAATGGCGGTGTCTTCAGCGTTTGCAGCAACGCTCAACAGCGGGATGGTCAACAAAGCGATAGAGGTAACGATTTTCAGCATGGTAGGTAGCGATCGCAATTAAAGCGAGATCAAAATTCACAATAGTCTTCAGCGATCGGCTCTACTCGTCCGGTAAATCTGCTATGCCTCGCCAGCCTAAATCCGTTTCCTACAGAATTTTCAACAGTTCACTTCAGTACGGTTCACTTCAGTACAGAGCAAATTAGCTCGCCTGGACCGTTCTCGACAAAAGGTGTCACTGTTCCATCTTTTTGAATTCGTTGGCGATCGCGACAGTTATAAACTTCAATCGGTCTTGCAATCCCATCAATGCTCACAGACGCTCTGTATTCCCAATAATTCTTAGCACTGCGTTTAATGCTCAGAATGCAAATATTATGTCCATTCACCGTGCGGCAAAAAGCAGCCTGGGTAGGCAAAGCAACTGCAAAAGCTAAAACCAGTACTAGCACCAGGGCAATGTATTTCACGTAAAAAGGCTACTGTTTTGACAACATTTTACTGCCAAAACAATAGCCCTTTGAGGTGTAAGGTAGGCTCAGGCTTACCTATTCAAAACTGTTGATGTTTAGCTTAAATGTCGTAAACTCGACATTCAACCGCATCAGGATTCTCATCACAGTAGCGTTCCAGGGAATTTTTCTTTGCTTTTCGGTGAGAACATTCAGCCTGCAACTCTTCGACAATATCCCAAGCAACAGCACAATCACCTGAGGTAGCACCTTTGAGATCACAAGTTGCACGAGCTTCGGCGATCGCAGCTTGAATTGCACCCTCTAGCCTTTGCGCTACGCCTGCTTGAGAAGCGGGCGGTTGAAGCATTTCCAGGGTTTTGGACATAGTGACACTTTCAGCATTGAATGCTGAGACGATTTTAGAACTCGCTCCAAAGATCAGACTTCTACTGGAGCTGATAGTTCCACTCTAAATAGACTTACCTGAATCGACAGTGAGGAGAACCGTAGCGTTTTGGAGTGAAGGGCGATCGCCTCACTACTAGCCTCATCCCCCTTATCAATAAACTTGTGCGAACTGAGTTTTACACACTATTTGAACACTAACGGATAAAGTTTCTGTGATGTCTCAGCGATCGCCTTCCCCTAAACTTTTATAGCGCTAATAGAGTTCGTAAAATTGCAGCCTATCCGCAGCAGTTGTGCTAAGTATCTCAGGAGAAACTTGCCACAAATTTTGACTCAGATCGGGAACCTGTCCAAGCCTTTCATCGTCGCCCAAGTTGAGCTTGTGGCTAAGAGATTGCTTGTGGTCCTGGCGCTCGAATGTGATGCGATGCACTTTAGCTAGCGCCGTTCCCAAGCAAGGGGCGATCGCCCTGGAAAAAATTCCTTGCTCACTGTAAAAGCGGTCGAGATCGCAGTAGCGGTCGAGATAGTTAAAAGCGAGTACCGAGTCGATTGGCTCAAAATGAATCGCCTCTAATGGGTCTGACTCATCTCAAGCTCTGTTGTGAGGAATGTCTTGACCTATACATCTCCTAAAACCCGGTCGGTAGATAAATAGACAGACATAGCAATCCTAAAAAGGTTATGAGAGGGATGCGCCTGTCACAACCTGCTCCTACAACTGATTCAAGAAGCTATAGACAGGATGTTATCTGTCAGTACAATCGATCCTTGAGCCTTCCTGATATGCTGGAGCAAAATGCCCCAGTTTTCAGTCGACTGGTTTGCCGTTAGACTGTACTCTTCACGTCCTGTTCAGCCCGTTCAGACTACATGATTGCCCAACCTGCACTTAAGCTCCTCCCTTGACACCTGTGAAGGAACTGCATCTAAACTGCGATCGCTTATGACTATCCCGATTCAGAAAACGCTACAGAATGGCAAATACACGCTCGACCAGGAGCTAGGGCGGGGTGGTTTTGGCATTACCTACAGAGCCACGAACCATGCATTGGCTCAAGTCGTAGTGATTAAAACAATTAATGAATCTCTGCGACAAGATCCTAATTTTGCTTATTTTTATCGTCAGTTTCAGGATGAAGCAAGGCGGCTAGCGGTCTGTTCCCATCCCAATATCGTTCGGGTGACAGACTTCTTCATCGAAGAAGGCTTGCCCAACATCGTCATGGATTACATTCCCGGTCAAACTCTGGATACGCTGGTAATGCCAGATAAGCCGCTGCCTGAGGAGACCGCAATTCACTACATTCGGCAGGTGGGCGAAGCGCTAAAAGTTGTTCACCAGAGCGGTTTGCTGCATCGAGACATTAAGCCGCAAAACATCATTTTGCGCCAGGGCACTGACCAGGTAGTGCTGATTGACTTTGGCATTGCCCGCGAATTTACGCCAGGGATTACTCAGACGCACACGAGTCTGATTTCGGCAGGGTATGCACCGATTGAGCAATACATTTCTCAGGAGCGGCGATCGCCCGCCACGGATGTCTATGGGCTTGCCGCTACGCTTTACACCCTGCTAACTGCCCGCATCCCTGTTGCTGCCGCCTTGCGCGATCGGGTTGATCTGCCCGCTCCACGTGTCGTTCGCCCGGAGTTAAGTGCAGCAGTAAGTCAAGCTGTGATGCGCGGCATGGCTGTTGAGCCACAGCACCGTCCTGCCAATGTCGATCGCTGGTTAGCGCTATTTCCGGCTGCGTCGGGCAACTCAACCCTCGCAGCAGCGAGTGCGACCATCAGCCACATGGCAACTCAGGCGGTGATTCCTCAGCGTCGTCGCTCGGTTGCAACAGAATATGCGGCTCCTCAACGTACTGTTCATAACTTTCCTGATAAAGAGAACAGTCATTCAAGAGGCAGGTGGTTTGCAGCAGGTTTGATCGCAATGGCGTTAATTGTTCCGGCTGCTGTAGTCGTGGGTGTCTTACAGGCGTTGTCGCCTTCAGGCTCTGAATCGGAACCCGATGCGATCGCCCCCTCTGAGCCTACCCAGCAGGCTCCTTCCCCCACCTTTGAAGCACCCGCTCAGGCGCAGCCAGATACGCTACAGCTTCCGGAAGAAGAACCTCTTGAAGAAGTTTCCCCGGATGAGCCAGTTTTGGACACTTTGCCTGAAGATGCCGATAGCTTGCCGCCCTCACCCGCTCCCGAGGAAACTTCTCCAGAAGCAGAGTCTCAAGAGACAGCAGAACCAACTGATCCAACTCCAGCCCCGGCGGCTCCTGAAGAGCCAGTAGCACCTGCTGCCCCTGACCCCCTAACTGAGCCTGCTCCCCCACCAGAAGTTGGACCCGAAGCAGAAGCCGGATCAGAGCAGTCCCAGCAAAGTACAGGGGAAAACCGCCAGGTTCAAAATACAGCTCCTCAAGAAACTGCACAACAAAAGGATGCTCCTGGTTCTCAAGCCCCAGTTCAGTAGTCCTCCTGCGTAAATAGCAGAAAGCTGGAACTTGAGACCCAGGCAATAAGCAAAACTACTCTTAGCGGTTATTCATTTTCCGCAAAGATTTAGTAATTTGCTTCCACTTCTCCTTTTCTGCCAGGGTTGCTCTCTGATCTTGCTTGCGAATCAGATAGTTCAACTCCTTTTGGAGTTTTTGGAAACTGGCAAATCGCTGCTCGTCGAGCGCACCTGCTTCGAGGGCTTGCCGCACCGCACAGCCTGGTTCTTGTTGGTGCTGACAGTCTCGAAATCGACACTCCTCTGCCAACGCTTCAATGTCGGTAAAGGTTTCCTCTAAGCCTGCTCCCTCTGACCAGATCTGGATTTCGCGCATTCCTGGCGTATCAATGATGCAGCCACCGGAAGGCAACAGAAGCAACTCTCGATGGGTCGTCGTGTGTCTACCTCGGCTATCTCCCTGACGCACGGGTTGAACGGACTGCTGGGCAGTGCCGACAAGCTGATTTGTTAAGGTGGATTTGCCCACGCCTGATGACCCCAGTAAGGTTGAGGTTTGACCGGGTTTGAGGTAGGGCTGGAGAGCGTCTAATCCCTGATTTTGGGCAGCACTCAGCACCACAATGGGAACGGCGATCGCCACTTCTTCTACTTCCAAGACCCGCTCTTCAACGGCATCACAAAGGTCTGCTTTGTTGAGCAAAATCACCGGGGTAGCTCCGCTTTCCCATGCCAGCACTAGATAGCGCTCAATCCGGCGCAGATTAAAGTCGTGGTCTAAACCTGCCACCAAAAACACGGTATCAATGTTGGCAGCAACAATCTGTTCCTGGGTTTTACCCCCTACCGTTTTGCGGGAGAATTTACTCTTCCGCGGCAGGATAGCGTGAATGGTTGCCTGCCCTTCCTCCCGATTGCGAACGACAACCCAATCTCCGACAGCCGGAAAATCTTCTGCTGCGGTAGCCTGGTGCCTCAGCTTACCGGAAACGGTGGCTGAGAGTTCTCCTTGTTCGGCGTAAAGCGTGTAAGCCTGCTTATGTTCCAAAGCAACTCTGCCTACCGTGTAGCCCTGTACGCGATAAGCCTCAAAGCTGTGAGCGAAAAAGTCACTCCAGCCTAATTCTGATAGGTTCATTGAAGTTTCCTGAATGTGAAATCTTGTGTGGGGGCAAGTCTCACAAAGGAAATCTGACGATCATTAGACTTCCTGCATGAATCAAGAGGCATGTGCCAATTCATAGTTGAGTAAGCCAGCAATCAGGTTCAAGCGCAAGCCAAACCGTTTTCTGCGGTTGCGATAACGTCCTGCAAA
>NZ_JACJPJ010000067.1:0-110771 GCF_014696015.1 Oculatella sp. FACHB-28
ACTGCCTGGTAAACTTAGTCTGTGGCTTGATCGCCTACTGCCACCAACCCAAGAAGCCCTCCCTGCTCATTGACACTGCTCTGCCTGCGTTTGCTTAAGCCGAATTGACGTTAGATAGACTTATTTGGGCAAAGGGTTGATATTTCAGACCAGTTCACAAGTGGTCAAGAAATGGACTAACAACCTGTTGAGTTTCCTTGCTGCTTACGACTGGGACAATTTCAAAAATTGCGCCTGAACCACGCCACTTCAAAATTCATTCCTGGATCAACCGCAGATCATCACATTCCATGAGTTGAAAGCATCTGCTGAAATTTGGCTCTACCCAGCTATCAATGTATTTAAGTCCTTCAGGAAACATTCTGCCTTCGTCGCGGACACGCTTATAAATTGGCAGCATATCGTTGTCTTTGAATCGCTCAACAATCATGAACAGCATTTAGTAGTTCCTAAGTTCTACAGCGATCTCAAAAGTGTTGTGAGCACACCGTTCTGAGGTGTATCTCTCACAACACATCATTCCACAACTAATTTAGAACTACTAGAGTTGATGCACCTTTTAGGGGTCAGGTTTAGCTTGGGTTGAGCTGACGTCGGCTACTGATTTGAGGGAAGTGGAAGGTGTAAGCGATCGCCCCTCTTCTCCCCCCGCCTTGATCCGTGCAAGCGGTCGCCCCATACCGTAAGTAAGGGCATAGCTTTGGGCTAGCAGCCACAGCCAAACTGCGGGATAGCGAGGCTCTAGCCAGGGTTGAATCTGTTGGGCAAAGCCAGGTACCCAGCGAAATAACCAGCTAATCAAAGCGCTAATCGTAAAGTTGAGGTAGCTGCCAAGCCAGCGCACCAGGTCTTTTGCGCCTGCAAGCTGCCAAATCCACAGCAGCAGAGACGGATTTCTCCAGGCGGCTTTGATTGCCATACGGTTAAAGTCAAGCCAGCTTCCCCGGTCTTTGATGAAGCTGTCTGCCACAGCGGGCGATTCGCCTGCCAAAATGCCAAAGAAGGTATTCAGCATAGCGTTAACCTTTTGCGGCGACAGAAATTGACCTGTCGGCACCATCATGCCCTTGGAAAATAGCCAGGTGACAGAAATGTTGCTCTGGTAAGCGCGAATCTGGTTCAGGTGTTTGGCTTTGAGCAAGTCATGGCACAACGCCGTATCGAGCAAATCGGTGAGGCGGGACAGGTTTCGCACAAGAGAACCAAATCCGGTAAACACAAGAGGCGATTGCAAAGAGGCAGCATCCCCAATCGAAACGAGGCGATCAAAGGCAATTTGGCGATCGCTCCCACTCGTGCTGAAGTGACCCGGAATGTAGCCAAATGTGGGCTTTCGCCATTTCAGTTTGCTCAGGTCGCAGCGGCGATATTCCGGCAGAATGGTGAAGAAATCCTCATACATTTCCAGGAGCGAACCGGGATTTTCGGCATTCACCTGGTGGTAGTGAAATAGATAAATCGTCAACTCATCATTTGCACCTGGGAACAGTTCCCAAATTAACTGTCGTCCGCGCGAGATGTCGCCGTGGCTGTTCAGCACGTCGCCATAGTGGGCATCCCAGACCTGCGGCTCAAATCCGCTCTCAACCACAGCTCCGACAGTTGGGCAAACGCTATCAAAGGCTCGTCCGCCATTAAGCTGCCAGGCAATCGGGGAAGCTGTGCCCATTGCATCTACGAGTAGTCGTCCTTCTAGCTTTTGGGTTGCCTGAGTTGGCAGGTATTTAGCTAGAACGGTGACGCGATCGCCAGTCACCTCTGCCCGAATAAACTCTGTCTCATCCAAAATTTCGCCAGCTGCAGCTTTTAGCTTGTCGCCACACAGCCGCAGCAGTATTTCCGTGTCTAGCGCCACATTCAGAACTGTTGGAGTTTTAAGAACTGGGGCTTTACACTGGGGCGGATTGTTTGCATCAAAAAACTTGTGGAACCCGTCTACATACTCCCGCGCAATCATGCTTTCAAACTCGGCGGGGGTAAACAGACCCAGGTCGATCAGGCTTTGAAACTCGTCGCGGGAGATATTCCACTCCCGATTCATTCGACCAAACGGCAGCCGTTCGATCAGCAGCACCCGGTAGCCCAACCGCGCCATCACTGCAGCATGAATCACCCCAAGCGCACCGCCAATATAAATTAAATCGTAAGGAGATTCTGTAGACGACTGATGGGCAGTTTCAGCATCCTGTTGACCTTGTCCTTCTGACGCTGCAAAGATTACCTGTTTGGGCTGTTTCGGATTCTTTACGCCTTCCCGCCAGCGCTGTTCCCACCAATAGGCTCGGTTCAGGTCATATTCCCCGTTGGGCATGTCCTGGAAGTACTTCACTGTTTTGGGGTAGTTTGCCGCTAACGCCTCAAAAATAGATTGTCCAGGGGCGATCGCCGGGGGCACCGGATACTGATTGGGAAACTGAACCCGCAATCCTTTCGTCAACTGCTGCACCAGCAGGCGCTCGTCTGCGATTGGCTGGCTTGCCCAGCGAAACACCTTTAGATAGGCCGTTCGCTGAACTGACCAAACAAAAACAGAAAGCTCAGATGGTAATTTTTCAGTCGTTTCTGAAAGGGATGCAGCTTGAAGTGTAGCTTTAGGATATCTGAGGCAAAAGCCATCTGGAGTGATGACTTTTTCTCCAGATTTAAATTCAAACTGCTGCTGCAACCACGCTCGAACAGCCGCAACATTAGGGGTGGGGATCTCGATATAAAGAATCTCTTTCATTTCGCTGATATTAACTCCAATCAGTTTAATGCTGAAAGCAGGTTGACAAAGTTTGAAAGTGCGCTACACTTCCGATTACCATGAAATAGCTTAAAAAACTTTACAGGTTTCTCATATTTGTTAAAGGAGTGAACGTTTTATTAACCAGCTATGAATTATCCCATTCCGGCTAGCCCTCAAGAAGTTGTTGCTCTTAGACAGCAGCGTGTAGATGAAGAATTAATTGCAGCGGCGATCGCTGGAGTCATCGGCGTGGCTCGGTCTAAGGGGCAATCTTTAGAAGATCTGAGAGCCGAAGTTTTAGCGGATGACAGTCTACTCGATTGGCAAAGCAGGGTGTGGCTGAGTGAAATTGTTGCCCAGGCTTGGGAAAGCCTCCCGTAGATAAAGTGGGGAAGTAGGATAACGGAGTAGATAAACGCATCACCCTATCACTCCCACCTCCCTATCAGCCGCTACCAAAAGAAAGATCGCTCCTTGACCTACGTCCTCTAAGCATACGGTTTCGTCAACGCCTGCTTTTCGACTAATGTTGATGATCTAACCGTCTTACCAGGACACAGGCGTATGAGTACTAATGGTCGTAGCCAGACTCTCTATCCGACTCGCATTGATATTTCCGTTGAGGTTCGTACTCAAGTCATTGCCATTCTAAATCAGACCCTGGCTTCTACACTCGATCTCAAGACTCAGGTCAAACAGGCTCACTGGAACGTTAAAGGGATGGACTTCTATCAGCTTCATGAGCTATTTGATGAGATGGCCACGGAGTTGGAAGAGTACACTGATATGTTTGCTGAGCGGGTTACTGCCTTGGGCGGTTTGGCGCTTGGAACGGCTCGCGTTGCTGCCAGTCAGTCAACCTTGCCAGAATATCCGTTTGACATCCTAAGCGGGAAAGACCACATTGTGGCGCTGGCCGATCGCTTTGCCCCTTATGCTAAGTCTTTGCGGGAAGCGATCGCCCAAACTGACGACTTGGGGGATGCCGATACAGCTGACCTTTACACCGAGGTTTCCCGCACAATCGATAAGCGCCTTTGGTTCCTGGAAGCTCACTTGCAGGCTCCTGAGACTGCCAGCAAGGATGGGGCTACTATCCAAGAGAAAGTCAAAGCAAAAAGCAAATAGTTTATTCTCGGTTAACCGTAATTACACCGGGTTCAAGATGAATCGCTGTTAACTGAATAGAACAATATTTTATCTATACTGAGGGGCGATCGCTTCCTCAGTATTTTTTTATGTAGATAAAGACTTCAACAAGCCTTTATATAAAAAATAATTCTTCTTCCAAAATATATCTAAATCTCTTCTAATGCATTGCATAAAACTGCAATTTTATTGGATGTTTTACGCCACCGGAAAAGCTCTGGCAGCCAGTGTAGTTCCCAATATCAATAGCACAGCAGGACAATCAACCATCTACTAAAAGTCAAAAGAAGGAACATCTCGAATTGCGTTAGTTCAACTTATTCTCAAACTCTAACTGCAAAAAGATGGTCAACAATTTGACTTTTTAGCTTCACGTTTGCTTCAAGCTGCTTAACCAAATCATCACGCAGCAATTGTAACAAACGACACCTACCTGTTTTTTACTGTGCTATTAATCATGAACACCTGATTCTTAAGACAACTTTCCCGAACTATGAACATCCTCAAGAATTCTGCGATCGCTTTAACCACCTGTGCTTTGAGTGCTGGCATTGTTTTTGCTCTACCCCAACAAGCTAAAGCTCAGGATTACGGTTCCTTCAACCTGACTCCAGGTTTCTTGCCTGATCCACAGATCGGCACAGGCATGTCTGGGGGCGGTCGTTCTACCTCTGACTGCGGCTACGTAGATTCTGCCGACGCTCCAGATCACGTTCTCACCGTCAACGAAGGCTTTAGCTATCTCCGTGCCTTTGTAGAAGCTCCGGGAGATGTAACGATGCTAGTTGAAGGCCCAGATGGTCGCTACTGCTCAGATGATGTGAATGGCTTGATGCCTGAAGTCTCTGGTGCCTGGCCCGCTGGTACCTACCGCATCTGGATTGGCGATTTTGCTGGTCCCAGCCAGGGTACCTATCGTTATCAGCTGTTCCTCAGCGAATATGCCGAATAACTCGAAGGGAAAACGCTCATCCCATATCTAATGTAGGTTTGAGAACCCCAGATTCTCCAAGAATCTGGGGTTCTTAGCGTTACGTTTCTAGCGGCTTCATATAGTTGGCTTTAAGCTACTCATCTACGGAGCAAGTTTCTGTAGAAACTATTTGTTTTGGGCGTCCTTGAATGCGGGTACGATTCACGGATCTCAATTCCCTCTGTCGGGTAACACAATGCCATGCCCCTACGGAATTCATACATTAGAGCAGCAGTGCCGTATTCCGAAGTGCACGGACAGTCCCAAAATATGTAGCTTTGAAAGAGGGTTGGTATAACCTTCACACAAGATGAAGCATCAGTGAATTTCTAGAAATTTGTAGCTCGACAAACACTCATAACTTTGACTGGCTTGGATAATTGGGCGCTGTCATCTTTTAGAAAGAATGCGTTTAATTAACCAGAAATTACTTAGCGTCCAAACTTCTATCTTTTTAGGAACCTTAGCTTCATTAACCTGTGGTGTGTCAGGCGCAAACGCAGCTTTGCTGGTTGGCAATACGGAGGGCAACAACGTTGTCATCTTTGACGAACGCACAGGTAGATTTGGCGGTGAGTTCATCGCTGCGGGTACGGGGGGCTTAACGTCCCCAGATGACCTGACCTATGGTCCCGATGGCAACCTTTATGTCAGCAGTGGAACCGAAACCTCTGGCGCAATTTTGAAGTTTGATGGCAAGACAGGAGATTTCTTAGGCAGATTTGACCAGGGAGGAGTCCTTCTCCGCCCCTACGGCAATGCTTTTGGTCCCGACGGCAATCTCTACGTCAGCAGTTTCCGTTCCGATGAAATTTTGCGCTTTGATGGCACCACGGGTAAGTTTCTGGATGTGTTTGCTTTTGGTGCGGGTACAGCGAATGGGCTGAATGGACCAAACGATCTGTTGTTTGACGAAGATGGCAACCTTTACGTCACGACTCAGGGCAGCGTGTCCGATGGTAAAGGTGGAATTGAATTCTTGTTTGAAAGTCAGGTGTTGCGCTACAACATTTTCGCGGCTGCACCAGAACCAGATGTGTTTGTGCCACAACCTACACCATCGCCAGATAGTTTTGGCTTCGTGAGTTTCCTAGGTTTGGAGTTTGGCGCAGATGGAGATCTCTTTGTCAGCGATTTTGCAAATGATATTCGCCGCTATGACTTGCTTACGGGCAGTTTAGTCGATACTCTATCAACCAATTATACGGGGACAACCCCGAGCAACAATTTCGTTGGGGGTCTTACCTTTGACCCAAGCGGGACGCTATACAGCGTTGGGTTTGATTTTACTAAAGGCAACCAGGGCGCAATTCTGCGGTTTGATGGAGAGACGGGCGATCCGTTGCCTGGTACGGGTGAAACTGGACCTATCTTTGTATCCACAAATCCAAATTTGAAACGTCCGATCGGCATTACCTACTCCCCTATTGTGGTGCCAGAACCTGCATTGACCCTTGGGCTAGTGGCAATGGGTGCAATGTTTATGGGAAGGAAGAGAGGCGATCGCCATCAGTCCAACTAGTAGAGATGTAATTTTATAGCGCCTTATAGTTACTCCCTTCCCGGTTGAGATTAGGTACTAAAAGAGCAGGGATGCACCCTCACGTCGCGGGGGTGCATCCCTGCTCTTTTAGTGGGAAAGGAGTAAAGCTGCTGAAGGGGCGATCGCCTTTCGTCCCTGCTACTCTGTCATATCAAAAATTCTCTGAATAAACAAAATAAAATTGAGTGTCACGATTTTATAAATTAGAGTCTATGCTGTAACATTTGTTGGCTAAGACACTTCGTTTGGAGCTACTCCGGTGCAGGTATCGACAGTCGCGCCAACTCAACCCCGAACCCTTCAGCTTGCTCAAAAGCGAATTCTGGTACTCGGTTCAGCGCTGCATACGCAGTCTGTTGATGCGTTTGCCTGGAATGATTTGCCAGGATATCTGAACGTGGGCGATTACGATGTCATCATCCTCAACCTGGTTTCATTTCTAGAGCAACAATCTAACTTTGGCATCAGAGCAGAACGGCTTCCCACCTGGCAGCAGATTGCTCGATTGTTGTTTAGCCCCAATAGTGAAGTCATTTGCATTGGGCTTCCGGGCGTGGATGCCAACAATAGCTTGTATCAATCTACGAGCTGGTGGTTGCCCGTCACTCCTGAGTTTGTGTTTAATTCTGGAGAGGTGATTCGCAATATCAAACCAGAGTTTGCCTACTATTTTGAGCATGTACGGCGCTGGTTTTTTTACGCTACGCCTTCATTCAAATCTCACTTTATGGGATTAGCAGGCTACCTGCGAGTGGTGCATCCCTGGGCAAACAACTTGCAGGTGGGTATGGGAGCGATCGCCCACACTCGCTTCAACCAGGCGATCGCCTTTAAGCTAATTTTTCGGGCAGGCTATGTCGATCGCAGTCGAGCGTTACCAGCTCGTAGAGGAAAGGATGCTGGGGTGGAGCCACTGCTCACCTCTGGAGTTGCGGTCTGGCTACCGCCACCAACTGAGATCTCAGCCGACGAAGCAATTAGCCTGATTTTGCGCGAACGCTATCGGCGGTCGGTAGACGTGGCTACGCCAGAGTGGGTAGCGACCTATCAACTGCCGCAACAGCAGGCGATCGCTGCCCAAGTAAACGAGCGCCAAAAAGAAATTGAGCGGCTCCAGCAAGAAATCGCCTTAGCGCAAAAGCAGCTTGAAGCTACCACTAGCCTTAACCGATTGCTGTATGAGCAAAACCAGGAAGCACTGACGCTAATTGTGTGTGATGCCTTGCGGGAACTAGGGGCGCAGGTGAGCGATGCCAAAATTGGGGCTGATAGCACTTCTAGTGGAGGCATCATGCACCTGACCGATCCGTCAGGTCGAGAAGGAATGTTGCTGGTCAAAACCAGAGCAGGCGAATTGCCACTCAACGATTTGCGTCAGCTTGACCAATATGTGCGTGACCTGATGCTAAACCAAAACTGGCGCGGCAAAGGCATTCTGATCGCCAATACATACTACACTCACCCCCCTGAGCAAAGGAATGAACCTTTTCCCTCTAATTGCATTCGTGCGGCTCAGCAGTTGTTTGGTTATTGTCTGGTGACGACGACTCAGCTATTTCAAGCGATCGCCACTCACCAGCGTAAAGAACTCGGCTCTCGCGAGTTTTGGAATGCCATCTTTGAAGTCAATGGGGTTTGCCCACTGCCAGAGCTTTCGGCGCAGGAAGTATCCAACTCATAGTTCCTTTTAGGAGAAAGGATTTGCCTCTGTCACCACTTCGGGTAAAGGAATGGATTCTGTCTCATCAGGTACAGTCGCAAAGCGACCATCACGCCAGTCGGCTTTAGCTTGCTCAATTCGCTCAGGTCGGCTGGAAACAAAATTCCACCATTTGTAGTGATCGCCCAATGGTTCTCCTCCAATCACCACACATCGCGCATCAGCTGTGGAAGAAATGATTACTTCACTTCCTGGTTCTAAAATAGCGAGGTGATAGGGAGCCAACGGTTCATCATTCAGGCTAAGCCCTTCAGTCACACCATAAACTGCCCGTTCTGAGTAATCTGTGGGGATAGTAAAGTGAGTGTTGGCAGACAGGTTCACATCCAAGTAGAGGATAGGTGAAAAGACTTTCACAGGCGAGGTATAGCCGGATGCCTGTCCAGCAATGAGTTTTATCACTACGCCGTTTTCTGCCCAGGTGGGCATGACCTCAGCCGGATAGTGAGTAAACCCGGGATCGGTTTCTTCGTGCTCAGCAGGCAAAGCAACCCAGGTTTGGATACCGTGAATCGTAGCTTCCTGGCGACGATCTGCATCGGGCGATCGCTCTGAGTGAACGATCCCGGTTCCTGCAGTCATCCAATTCACTGCACCTGGTTGAATCTCCTGCACCGTGCCCAAACTATCGCGGTGCATCAACGCTCCTTCAAACAAGTAAGTCACCGTTGCTAGATTGATGTGGGGATGCGGTCGCACATCAATGCCTTTACTCGCAGGTAATACAGACGGACCAAGCTGATCAAAAAAGATAAACGGACCAACCATTTGATGATTGGGATAAGGCAGACTGCGACGAGCAATAAATCCGCCTAAGTCTTTAATCTCGGGTTCGACCAATTGAAGGATTGACATGGAAGTGAGGGAGTAAAGGTGCAAATAAAAATCATAACCATCATCCCACGGTTAGCAAAGCTGGGTTCATCATAGGGAAATCTCATAAACGTCATGCCTGCTACCTGACCAGACTTCTACCTAACTCTAGAGCCAGCAGTGAGTTCTATCATTTTGCTAGCTTTCATCCTTATCATTTGATTAGGATTTCAACCGCAATGAAGTAAATGAGTTCACTTCCTTAAGGAAAGTTGAAGAACTTTAGCGATCGCCACATCTCGACTTACTTTGCTATAGAAACACAGCTAGAACCCAAGCTTGTATCTCGCCAGGGTTTTCCAGCACTGTAGTAATCAAAAATAACTTTTATCAGGTAAATCTATGAATTTTCGCAATAATGTTGTGCTGATGCTAGGCGCAGTAGGTCTGGCGATCGCGTTATCACCGTTTTCCCTAGCCTCTAAGCCGGAAGAGAATGTTTCACCACCTTTGGTTCAGCCTCCAGTTGAGCTTGTTCCTGCCAGGACATTAGCAACTTATCCCAGGGGATACTTTCTTGAAAATATTGTCATTGATGTAGACGGCACGATTTACATCACAGAGAACAAAACAGGACAAATTATTCGTCGCACCTTCAATGGTGAGGCAGATATCTTTAGCCAAGTAGACGTTGGGCTAGCTGGACTAGGTATAGATGTCAACGGAACCCTAATCGCGACAGGACATGCAGAAACAGGAGAGCAATATATTTTTGAGTTTGCAGAAGATGGCACCCTTGAGTATGAGTTAGCCGTTCCAGAAGCAGGCTTTTTAAATGGGTTAGCCTTGTTTCGTCCGGGAGTTTTCCTGATTGCCGACTCTACGTCCGGGACGGTTTGGCAGTTTGACAGACAAACTCAACAGGTTGTGCCCTGGTTACGACATGATAGCCTTAACCCCAACCCTGATATGCCGACAATTCCGGGTGCAAACGGCATTAAACTTTTTGAGGGTGCAGTTTATATCACCAATTCGGGTCAGGGAACAGTCACTCGCGTTCCGATTCAGGATGATGGTTCTCCAGGTGAACCAGAAGTGATTTTTTCAGGAATTGTGCTGGATGATTTTGCTTTTTCTGCAACAGGGAATCTCTACGGCACGACCCACATTTTCAACTCAGTTGTAGTGCTGTCACCGGATGGCAACCACCGCACCATTGCCACAGCCGAGCAAGGCGTAACTGGAAGTACGGCGCTAGCTTTTGGAGTGAATGAAAGCGATCGCCATAGCATCTATGTGGTTGGAGATGGGGGCATCTTTTCGGCAAGTTCAGAGGAAGATATTGTTGAACCAGAGTTGGTGCAATTGGACGTTGGCGAATTAGGCATTCCGCAAGAAGCTACGCTTGACTGGATGGGTCGCCCAAGGCAGGTGGAAGCCATTGAAACTCAACTGGTTCAATGTACGACTGCCCCTAATACAGAGAATTTACGCACAACCATTGGACCCCGATATCTCCGCTATCTTGAACTGCATTTAGACCACATCAGCTATGCAGGACAGCTCTATGGCAATGGCAGAGCAAACACACCGAGCGATCGCCTGTATTTCGTTCAGCAGCAAGATCCTGAAGCAGCACTAGAACTAATCCAAAACTCACCCTACTATCGTGCAGGCGTATATTCTGAATGTACAGTTACTCCCTTCACCACATTACTGGGTAACACGCTCGACGGGGTTGCATGGCCTCAAAACGCCATTTATCCAAGAGAATGAGATTGCTTTCTTGCTAGACTTGTATGATCTTGGAGTACAAAAGCTTGCCGATCATCTTTTTCTCTCGTTGGTTCGGGAGTCTGTAATGAAGGCAACTTTTGTCGCCTCAAGCTATCACCTGTGAGACTGCGATCGCTGCGCAAATCAACTACCCAATACTTTGGGATATTTGACTGAGCATAAACTGTAGTTTTCACTTCCAGATCTTTGGTCAAGCTGAAATTGGAGTATTCAATTAGCCAAAAGATGTTTTCAGGATAAGGGTGATGCGATGGATTTCGCTTTGCCAATCCATCCTACGTTTAATTAAGTCACCTACTTATCCTGCAAGATACTTCGTCACTGTCAGAACTAATTCACGATCCATTTACAGACTAGCTTGCCGTTTTCAACAATCCACTGTGCGGTTAAGTTGGGTTGTCTGGATGGGGTGTAGTGAGTTGAAGTGAGTTTTGAGTGAAGGTCTGAAGTGCTGATACGATCGGGGATAGCAACGTTGTCTGAAGTAAGTTGATGACGATAGTTTAGCTGCACAATTTGAACTCCTTGATTTAGATATCTCAAACGAAGTGTAGAGAGTAGCTTTTTTCGTTTGAAGCACCGAGATGTATTGGATGAACTCAGGTTCAAGAAATTTGGATATCCTTTAACCTGATATTTACTAAATTAATTGAGGTAGTTTCAAATGTCGGTATTGAAAAGTCAGGGAAGGTCAGATCATTCTAATTAGCGAGATTAGAAAATTAGTGCGTCCAATTTGCTGTGTACTGCGTACTAAGGTTGTGTTTGCTTGCACAACTCAAAATGATCGCTAGAAGTCACAATTCGCATAGGATAGCTGTAGCCCCATCAAAGCCCACTTTCTTAATATGCGTCATGCATTCTGAGCAATCTGGTAGCACAGAAGAATCTCTGTCAGGTCAGACCGATGCAGAACTGTACCTGTCTTTGAAGGCAGGTCGTGCAGAGGCTCTTGGCGTTCTCTACGATCGCCATGCTGGACTCGTCTACGGGCTGGCGTTTAAGGTCTTGGGCAATCTTCAAGAGGCTGAGGATTTGACCCAGGATGTTTTTCTGAACCTGACTAGATCCACTTCTTATGAACCCAGGCGAGGGTCGCTGAGGACGTTTCTAGCGATTTTGACGCGATCGCGAGCGATTGACCGGGTGCGATCGCGCAATACGACTCTTTCCTTTTTAGGACGTTGGAAATCTGGAAATCCACAGGAAACGGACTCCAATACTCCATTGGAATATGTCTTTCAGGGTGAGCAATCGGAAGAAGTCCGCATGGCGCTGGCGCAGTTATCAGAGAGCCAGCAGCAAATTCTCAAGATGGCTTATTACGATGGATTTACCCAGTCAGAGATTGCTGAGCGCCTAGAAATTCCTTTAGGAACCGTCAAGGCTAGAGCGCGGCGAGGACTGCTTAAATTGCGTCAATCTCTCACAACTTACATGGAATAGTCACAGCTATGGCGAGGTCGATGCCTTCAGAATATTCAGAACACTTACAGTTAATGATTGCAGGCTATGTCCTGCGCGATCTCGATGCAGATGAGGCGATGGAATTTGAGCAGCTTTTAGCTAATGACCCCGCGATCGCTGCCGAGGTAGCACAGATGCAAAGTACCTTGGAGACAGCTTATGCGCCAGTCGAAGTGCAACCTCCGCCCCATTTGCGCTCAGCAATTATGGCTGCACAGGCTACTGGGATGAATCCCCAGCGTAGACCCAGCACCACTGTGGCAAAACCAGTGAGACGATTTCCCTGGAATCAGGCAATGGGTGCAGCAGCAGCTATGGTGATTGTCGCTTTGGGAATCAACAATTATCAGTTACGGCAAGCGCTCCAGGCAAGCCAAGCCGAAATGCCGTCCGAAACACTCACCTATGTGCTGCAAACAGAAACGGTTGAGGATGCTTCAGCAATGGTTGTGGTCAACCCAGACACCCTGGAAGCAACCTTGACGGTCAGGAACTTGCCGCCTTTGCCTGCCGGGAAGGTGTATGTGTTGTGGACAGTGCTAGAGCACGGGGCACCATTCACGGTGGATGCGAAGTCGGCAATTTTAACAGAGGTATTAAACGTCGATGCTCAAGGTAATGTCTCTCAGACTATTACGGTGCCTAGAGTCTATCGCTCTGAAGAACTGGTTTCAAAGGTTGCTATCACGGTAGAAGATGCAACAGCACCTCAAAGACATGAGGGCGCACCGGTGATGATCACCAGTCTTTGAGGGTGTATGGCTCTTGCTGACGAATGCCTTACAGATATTCCACAAATGCTTCCGGTACGAGTCTCAATTCTCCTGTTTTGAAGCGATCGCTCTTTACCCACAGTGCTTGATGAGCATGAGTTCCTTCATAGAAAGTGACTGACTCTAGCTGATAAAACCTTGGTTCAACAAAATCACAGCGATAAACTTGAATCACCTCATGTCCAGCTTTTCCATCATAAACAAACAGATTTTCTACACAGCCCAGATAAGTAATATTGGTCAACTCTGCTTGAAGTTCTTCCTGAAATTCTCGTTTCAGTGCATCTAGACTGGTTTCGCCAAAGTCTATACCGCCACCCAACGCTCGGTAAAAGGTTTCCTGCTTGACAGGATCGTATCCTTCCGAGACGAAGACACGATCGCCATCCTGAATCAACCCTAAAGTGATCACCCGAATCCGACCTGGCTTATTCATTAATTAAACTCATCCATTTAACCATGTAGATGGCAACCGTGTTGTAGGTTGGGTGCAGCAAAGCGAAACCCGACAGAACCTCAGCCAAGATCCCAGCAAGTATTGGACTTCACTTTGTTCTACCCAACCGACATCTAATTGTTATCAGCAAATGACGATCGCTTGGTAGCAGGAATGGGCCAATCTGAATTTTCACCACCAACGATCAAACGCTCAACGGTGACATAGTCTTTGCTAAATTGGTTGAGCGTGTTGATTAGAATGTCGAGGGCGATCGCATCAGAAGTCCCCAGGTCAAACCAGCAGCGGGCCCAGTTACCCTGATATTCAAACTCAGCCATGTTGTGCATCAGTGACATCATGCTGTTGTCAGCTACATCCCCGTCATAGTCCATGTAGCTGATGTCCAGACCCGTATCCTGTACCTGAAGATTCTCAGCATTAAAGCCGCCCAGCTTACCCAGGAAAAACCAGGAGTTAAACACTTCCTCAATATATTGCTGCTCCGCTGTCGAAGGAACTGTACTAAATTCCAGCCAAATCCATACATCGAACGGATCATATTCGCGAAATTCTACTTTCATAGCTCTTACCAGGAGAAACAGGGAGACTGCCTGTCAGTTTATCGTAGAGCCAATGGGGAGGGATGGGGAATAGGGGAGTGAAAGAGTAAGGGAATTACTCGCTCTCCACTTCTACCTCTTGGATGCTGCCTGACTGCAAAAGACTTTGTACTATGGCTGTGACGCAAGTGGACAGTGGATTACTGGTATTGAACGTATGCAAATTCAAACTCCAAACTGGGTTAAGCACGCTGTTTTCTATCAAATTTTTCCCGATCGCTTTGCCAAAGGACTTCAGCCTTTGCGACGAGTGCTGGAAACCGTTCCGTTTGAAGTTTGGGAAGCAGAACCGACCCTGCAAGGATACAAAGGGGGTGATTTGTGGGGCGTAATTGAGCGGTTAGATTATTTGCAGGACTTGGGAGTTAATGCAGTTTACTTTACCCCAATTTTTCAGTCGGCTAGTAATCATCGTTATCATACGCACGATTATTACCAGGTTGATCCGCTGTTGGGAGGTAACTTGGCGCTCAAAACTTTGCTCGAAAAAGCTCATGAGCGCGACATTAAAGTAGTTTTGGATGGTGTGTTTAATCATGCCAGTCGGGGCTTTTTCTTCTTTAATGACATTCTGGAGAATGGGCCCTATTCACCCTGGCTGGACTGGTTCAAGATACAGGGTTGGCCGCTAGCTCCCTATGATGGCGATCGCCCCGCTAACTATGAAGGCTGGGTGGGCAACCGAGCGCTGCCCGTGTTTAACCATGACAATCCAGCCGTCAAGGAATACATCATGGAGATTGCGGAATTCTGGCTTAAATTTGGCGTTGATGGCTGGCGCTTGGATGTGCCGTTTGAGATTAAGACTCCAGGCTTTTGGCAAGAATTTCGCGATCGCGTCAAAGCCGTGAATCCTGAAGCTTACATTGTGGGAGAAGTGTGGGAGGATTCACGCCAGTGGCTTGACGGGACTCAGTTTGATGGCGTGATGAACTATCTGTTTACTGGCCCGACCATTGCGTTTGCAGCAGGCGATCGCGTCCAGCGACAATATGTTGAGTCGCCTAACTATCATCCCTATCCAGCACTGGATGCGGCTGGCTATGCGGCTAAGATTCAGGCTTTGCTTCAGCTTTATCCTTGGGAGATTCAACTCACTCAGCTTAACCTGCTAGCTAGTCACGATACGGCTCGACTCATGACAATTGCAGGCGGCGATGTCGATAGCGTGAAGCTCTCAACGCTGCTGCTGCTCACCTTCCCGGGGGCACCCAGCATTTACTATGGCGATGAGGTGGGTTTGGCTGGTGGCATTGATCCCGATTCTCGTCGCAGCTTTCCCCCAGAAGCAAATTGGGATCTAGACTTGCTTAAGTACCATCGGGAATTGGTCGCCCTGCGCCATCACTATCCTGCCCTGCGAACCGGTTCCTATCAGGTCTTGCTCACCGAAGGAATGGTGTATGCCTTCGTGCGATCGCTGGCTAACGAGTCCGTAATCGTTGCGGTTAACGCCGGAACAACTCCTGCGGAAGTTAATTTGGCGATCGCTGAAACTAACCTATCCCCGGACCAGCTTCGAGTACTTCATGGAAACGCCGAAACCAACCGATCAGAGCAAGGGATTGCTTTAAGGATTGCTGGTCGCAGTGGCTGTGTGCTGGGGGTTGGGGATTAGGAATTAGGGAAGAACTCGTTCCAAGGCTCTGCCTGGGAATGCAGAGGCTCTGTTTATTGAAAACGAGTGGCAGAGCCTCCTGAGCGGCATCCAGATGAAACTTAGGAACGCATAATGAGCGAAGCAGACGGTCTTTCATCCCTCATCCCTGATTCCTCTCTCCTGTTGCTGATAAGCCAAATAAACGGCTTCCAAAAACTCATCTGAAGTGAGTCCAGCAGGAATGGTTTCAAGGTTAATCAAGTTTCTGGCTTGTCGAGCTAACTGTAAACTCAACTCACTTTTGGCGTTGCGCTCCATAAAGTTTCGCCTTTGAAGATACTCTCGAATCACGGCAAAATCATCCGGCAACAGTTTTGATAGGTCAGTGATTTGGGGTAATTCGGCGGCCAGTTTTTCTGCCTCTTGAGAAACAGCGATTGCTGCCTTCACCACTGGACGAACTTCCTGTACCACCAGCGTTCCTGCGACCCAATCCCCAATTCGCTTTTCCTTTTGTCCTAATAGGATCAGGAAAGCACCAATAAACAGAATGTCATCAATCGGACGCAACAGAGCACGCAGTGCTGCCTGAGATAAACCTACAGGTCTACCATCATCTCGAATGACGCGAATTTTAGCGAACCGTTTGCCGATGGTTTGTCCCTGCCAGGTCACCTCAAAGAAGACAAAATAGCCAGTGGCGATCACAAAAGTGATGAGGATGGCGATCGCCAGTAGCCAAATGGGTAAATCCGCATAATTTGATCCCAAGGTATCCAGGTAACTAAGCAGTTGCCCTGCAATCAATGCTAGAAGCAGCCACAAAGCAATCAGCGTAAACGCGACAATGTGATAGTCAATCAGCAATGCCAAGGCTCTGCTGCCAATCCCTGCTAGGGTAAACTCCAGTTCTACACTTTCTGGAGTTAAGAGTGTGATTCGATTGAAAAGGCGCATGGTGTGTAGTCCTGAATAGGCAATTTCTAGACTTTAGTGAATTAGACATCCTGCGTGAATCACTTTTTGAGGCGTGAATAGTAGCGCAGCGAAGCCGCACTACCATTCACGCAGGAGTCCTATTACGAATCGCGTAACTTTAACCCCAACCCCTCTCGGCGGCTGCGCAAATCGCTGTAAATCACTGCTTTGATCGCTTGCCAGAGAGGTAACACTAACACACCTGCAACCAACCCTAAAATATAGCTAGTCGAGAAGGATAACAGCGCAAAAGTGGGAGACTCTCGTGGAAATGAGGCAGCTAGGATTGAGTCAAATGTGCTAACTAATATCTGAGCTAGAGCCTGCAGAGGAATCGTAATCAAAAACGCAATAAAAAGAATTAGAGCAATTCGCCAAGCACTTTTGTGAGTTAAATTCCAGCTGCGTCCAAGGGATTGTGTAGCGTTCGAGCCGCTTTCGACTGCAAGTGGCAAATCGGCAACTGCCAGTCGAGAACTGAGCCAGACGAACACAAACACAATTGCTAGCACCAGGAGTAAGACAAACAAACCAGTGAGGATCAGTGGTCCTGGATTGCTGGCAAGAGCGAATGGGTCAGGGTTGGTGAGTAAACTGAACGCTCCAGTTGCAGCCAAGACAATGAGTAGTGCAATCACTGCCACAAAGTACACTCCTAAGTACATCAGCAACAGCAAAAAGTTGATATTCCAAAAGCTCCACATGCGAGAGTCGGCATATCTTTTTGCACTTTCAACGCTTTCAGGTTGGTTGACTAAGGTGGTGAAGGCGAGGCGGGCGATCGCTCCTGCTCCAGCAAAATATTTAGCCGAACAATAGATCGTCAAGACTATCCAAGCTGGAATCACTAATCCTAAAGTGCCGTAATATGCTTGAACTGCGGTGTAAAACAAGATAATTGGAATAATCAACAAAAAGGGCAATAGTGCCCACAGCGTTGCGATTAGAGAAATGCCAATGTATTGCTGAAAGTGAGTTCGGTAAAGCTGAATTCCGGCACTGACCACATTACCGACGTCGAGCGGTTGCACCAGATTTTGAGGATTGGGGTTAGCAGTCATAAACAATCTACCCGTAATTTTAATAATGTCGTATGTAGAAGTGAAGGCGGAAGTTGACGCTATCCTAAGCTACGCTGAGACAAGCCTCCAACAGTAGTAAAAAAATATGAACATTCAGCGTTGGATTGCCCGCCGGGAAAAAAGCTGGAAACAGCTAGATGCCTTGCTTAACCAGGTTGAGAAGCGCGGGCTAAAGACGCTTGAGGCACATCAAATTCGAGAGTTAGCCAGCCTCTATCGTTCAGTATCAGCAGACTTGGCGCGGGCCCGCAGCCAAAACGTCGGACAGTTGCTGCTGCAAGATTTACAGAGTTTGGCATCCCGTAGCTATGCTCAAATCTATCAGGGGTCACGGCGGCAGGAATGGCAAGCCATTTTAGAGTTTTATCGCTGGGGGTTTCCGGCTGCGGTGCAGCGATCGGCGGGTTACATTGCGCTGGCGGCGGCTTTGGCTATTTTTGCAGGGTTAGTCAGCTGGTGGCTGGCGTGGCAAGACCCAACTTTTCTATCGCTGATTGTGCCGCAGGATTTGATTGTACAGGTGCGCGATCGCCAGGAACTTTGGATGGGTTCCATTGTTGGAATTGAGCCGTTTGCCTCAACCAATATTCTGATCAATAACATCCAAGTCTCTTTTATGGCTCTGGCAGGCGGAATCACGGCTGGACTGCTGACCACCTACATTTTGCTGCTGAATGGAGCGCTGATTGGGGCGATCGCTGCTCTGGTGGGGCAAAACAATTTGGCTTATCCGTTTTGGGCATTTGTTTTTCCACACGGTTCTCTAGAAATTCCCGCCATCTTTTTAGCAGCCGCAGCAGGCTTGCTGCTTGCCAGAGCCATCCTATTTCCAGGACAGTATCGTCGAGTTGATGCACTGAAGCTCTACGCCCAACAAGCGGCTGAGTTGATTTTTGGTGTGGTGCCGATGCTAGTGATCGCCGGGTTCATTGAAGGCTTTTTCTCACCCAATCCCGGAGTTCCCGATTTGCTGAAATATATTGTGGGGACGGGGCTATTTATTGGGTTAATGATCTATCTCAGGCAACAAAACCCTGTAGGGGCAAAGCATTCGGCAGGCGACTTGGGAAAATAGCGGAAGTAATTGTCCGAATGCTTCGCTCCTATTTTTGCTGCAACACTTGATGAATTGTTCTCACCAATTCCTTGGCAGTGTAAGGTTTGGGCAAAAATGCCTGAATATTGGAGTTTACAGGTTCAGGAATTTGGGTGTTAGACAAAAGCCCGCTGACTGCAATAATCTTTACCTGCGGATCAATTTTTTTGAGTGTGCGAATTGCCGTCATGCCGTCCATTGAGGGCATCATCATATCAATCAACACCAGATTGATTTCATCTTTGCGCTGAACGTATTGGGCGATCGCCTCAATCCCATCAGAAGCGGTTAACACTCGATAATTGTGGCTTTCCAACGAAGCTTGATTCACCTCTCGAATAGCAGCCTCATCATCCACCACTAAAATTAACTCACCTTCACCAGACACAGGTTCATCTTCCTGGACAGACAGTGTCTCAACATCCTGCACCGCAGGAATATAGATCTTAAACTGGGTGCCACTGTCAACCGAACTTAAGACCTCCACAAAACCGCCGTGACTTTTGACAATGCCAAGCACCGTAGAAAGTCCTAAACCTGTTCCTTTACCTAACTCTTTTGTAGTGAAAAAGGGTTCAAAGATTCGATCCAGTGCTTCTGGAGGAATGCCCATTCCCGTATCTGCGACTGAAACCATCACGTATGCACCAATCTGAGCATCTAGGTTCATTCGCGTATAGTTTTCATCAATCCACAGATTTGTTGCACTCAGGCTCAGCATTCCCCCGTCCGTCATCGCATCCCGAGCATTCACACAGAGATTCATCAGTACCTGGTGGAGTTGCGTTGCATCTCCAGACACTAGCCACAAATCGTTCGGTAAATCTAAATGAACCTCAACCGATTTGGGAAAAGTTTCTTGAACGATCTGCCGAATTTCTGATATCAAATGTCGGATTTGCAGCACCGTTCGCTTGCCTTCTACACCTCGTGCAAAAGAGAGAACCTGCTTAATTAAAGTTGCACCCCGTTTGGCGCTGTTTTGAATGTTTTCTAACAGCTGCTGGCGTTTGTTCTCCTGAATTTTGGAGTGCATTAGCAACAGTTGTGCTGACGCCAAGATCGGAGTTAGCTCATTGTTCAGATCGTGAGCGATGCCACTAGCCAAGGTGCCGATGCTCTCCATCCGCTGTGCTCGGAGAAACTGTGCTTCAAGCTGTTTTTTCTCGGTAATATCGGTGTTGACCACCAAAACGGCCCTAGGCTGCCCAGACTGGTCGCGCATCAATGTCCAGCGGCTTTCAACCATGATTGATTTGCCGGTTTGAGTCACTTGCTGTAACTCACCTTGCCATTCCCCAGTTTCAACAACGGTTTTGAAGGCAGTAGTGAGTTGAGGTGTGGTGACTGGATTGAGTAACTCGATCGCATTTTGCTCTAGAATTTCTTCTGCTTTCCAGCCGTAGAGCCGTTCTGCGCCTTTGCTCCAAAACAGAATTTGATGGTTTAAGTCACGGACAAAAATCCCATCTGTGGCGACATCGAGCAGAGCAGCCTGTTCACAAATTTTTTGTTCTGCCTGTTTTTGCTCAGTTACATCAGTTTGGAATCCAACGAAGTAGAGCAGTTCACCCGTTTCTGATAAAACCGGAGAAATTTTTAGCTCATTCCAAAAGGGTTGTCCGTCTTTGCGGTAGTTCAGCAGTGTGGTTTTGATCTCTTGCTGCTGCTGAATTGCCTGCCTGAGCTGAGCAACTGTTTGAGGGTCGGTGTCTGCGCCTTGCAAAAAGCGACAGTTGCGCCCGATGATTTCCTCTGGCTCGTATCCTGTGATTCGAGAGAAGGCTGGATTCGAGTAAATGATTGGGTTATCGGGCTGGTTGGGATCAGTAATCAGGATGCCCTCTGAGGTGGCAGCTACTACGCGAGCTAGGCGCAGGTTTTCGACTGCGATGTCTCGTATCGCGGCTTCACTGCGTTTGCGTTCAGCGATCGCCGCTTGCTGTGCTGCCCAGGTTTGGCGATCGCGCTGCACCCGTTCCCAATAGTTCACAAAGAAGTCAGCCAGTGCAGGCTCACCTTCCGTTAAATCTTTAAAGTAGTTCTGGACTCGTCGATCAGCCTCATAAACCACGTTTGGATTAGACTCCATCCAAATATGGCAGGTTTTAATATAAGCAATAAAAAGAGTTAGATATTGATAGAGGGTCGCTCCCAACAATCGGCGTAGCTCAGTGCGACAACACTCAGCCCGATCATGTTGCAGGGCAATGAAAATTGCGCAGGTTAGGATGCTAGCTTCCAGTCCAGAATTTGGCTCCGGAAACTCTAATAGAGCAGATTGTTTTGCCAAAAAGTCTAAATGCTGGTCAACTTCGGTTTCGATGGGGGGAGAAGACTCCAGCAATTCTAGAATTTGGCACGACTCCATCCCCAATTCAAAAAGGGAACAGCTGTGGCAGATCATGCAGTACGGAACCGCACAAAAGCGAGACAAATAAGCAGAAAGTTTTTCCTTAAATAAGGCAGGCAGTGGATTGTTGACATAAAGCTGAAGAGTCTGATGCCACAAATTTTCTAGCACCAGAGGGTTCTGCATCGCTGGTGCAAAGAAAGGCGGAACAAATCCAAACCGCTGCTGAATTTCTGCCTGAATTTTCTCGCTGTAGTGAGTTTCATTGAACATGCGATGCTGAAGCAAGGGGTTGGGCCTCGCCGCTATCTCGTGAGGCTGGGTTGTTTTCATTCGCTTGTGTTGGAAAAACTTGTGTTTAGAAGCAGTCGAAATTGCTATTAGAAATTGTCAGAACTTAATAGCAATTGCTCTCCCGATTGAGAATTTTGTAGATGGGGCAAAACTGTCAAACTCAGGAGACTAACAAAACCAGGTAGAACAGATACTATTGCGAATCGAATGAATCAAAGGAGCACTGGGCGAACTGACCGCTGACTGTTTCTACGTCTGTTTTAGATGCAGCCTGTAGGAAGGGTCAGAAACGGTGAGTCAAACTGTAGGGAAAGGGCGATCGCTCAATCACCAGACGAGTGGCACAAGAAAAATGGAAGAGAAGTGGCACACGGTGAGTGAGATGCTTAGATTCATCTCATGCAGCCATCTTTTGATGGAGAAGTGAATAGAACTTATCTGTCTTTCTCTATCCATAGTAGTAGATTCGCCTTAGGAACTATACAAACCAACTCCTTTTGTAAATATCCTTAAAATTTGGACGCTCTTCGCAATATCTTTTTCTTATGAAGCTGCAAATAGGGACCTTCAAGCACGTCGATTTCATTCTCAGTTAGGAAGCCCGCTTCGCTAGTTCTTATGTTTATGCTGGAGCAGGAATATTTCTCACGCCTAGTGTAAATTAGCGGTTGCAATATGGTCGGAGCGAACGGAACTGAGACAGCGGGCGAGTTTCAAAAGAATAGTCTGGGTTGGCAACTTCAGCAGGTGCAGCAACGGGTTGAAGAATTCATCGAGCGATTGCTGTTTGGCAATGACCCAAATCGAAAACCAGCGTTTGATTGGTCATTGCCTGACTGGTTGCTAGAAGGGCTATTTTGGATGCTCGTGATTGCTCTAGTCGGTTGGGCTGGCTGGCAGCTTTATAAATTGCTCAATCCTTACCTTTTTCCTGCTGGGCGACTGCGGCGATCGCCTGCTCCATCAACAAACTCTCAACCTCAAGCATTAACCATCTCAGAGTGGTTGGGGCGATCGCGCACTGCCCAGCAGCAAGGAGACTACCGCGAAGCCTGTCGCTGTCTCTACATGGCAATGCTGCAAAACTTGAATGACAAAGAACTGATCCCGCAGCAGTTGAGCCGCACCGATGGCGAATATCTGCATTTGGTGCAGACGCTCAACCCACCTCAGCCCTATCAAACGCTGATTCGCACCCATGAGCAACTCTGCTTTAGTGATGCAGCAATCTCATCCGACACATTTGAGCGCTGCTGGCAGGCTTACCAGGAGATTCAGCCATGATCAAGAAATATCGGCTGTGGTTGGGCGTTGTGCTGGTTCTGATCGTGATCACTCTGGTTTTTGCTCCCCGCACTAGCCGCCTGATGCAAGGCTCAACCTACAGTCGATCGCCCGATGGCTATGGAGCCTGGTATGCCTATATGCAAGAGCGGGGCACTCCCGTGCAGCGTTGGCAAAGACCGCTTGAGGAATTGCTTAAGCCGCGTCAGCCTGGAACCGACAATCCTGATATGGTGCCGATTCGTTTTCCCACGGTTGATGATCTGGGAATGGATGGCACACTAGCGCAATCAGCACCGGCTACCTCAATGACATTGGTGCAAGTCAGCAGTGGATTGCCTTTGAATCTGTTTGACTGGGATTGGATCGCTCAAGGCAATGTATTGGTGCTGTTAGGCGTAAGGGGAACGGTTACAGCGGCTCCGTTTAGCTCGATGCTGGAAAGTTCGGCAGGTGGTGTCAAAGTTGAGACGAGCCGCCGTTCGCTGCAAACCCAATCTTTTTCCGCACCTGGGATGGAGGAGTGGGAATTTGAGGATTTGCTGAGAGATGCCCACGGAGCCGTCGTCTGGCAAGAAACAGTGGGACGGGGGCGCATCATTCTTTCTATTTCGTCCCATCTTGCTGCCAATGCCTACCAGGATGAGCCAGGAAATTTTGAGTTTTTGGCGCAACTGCTAACGGAAATCGGCAATCCGATTTGGGTGGACGAATATTCTCACGGCTACAAAGACGAAGCGGCGATCGCCCAGGAAAATTCAGAAAACATCCTCCTCTATCTGGCAAAAACACCGCTAATGCTGATCGCTGTGCAGGCAGGGATCATACTGCTGGCATTGATTTTGGGTCATCGGCGGCTGGGACCAGCGATCGCCCTGGAAACTCCCCCTGTAGACAACAGCAAAGCTTACATTCAAGCAATGTCAGGCGTTTTACAAAAAGTCAACTCCAGCAAGTTTGTGGTAGAAATGGTCGGCAAGGCAGAGCAACTGAATGTGCAGCGATCGCTCGGCTTGGGCAACGATTTACTGGAGCCAAAGGTCGTTGCTGCTGCCTGGACCCAGCAAACTGGACGACCCGCCGCCGAGTTAGCAGAAATCTTCGATTTAGCTGATAATCATGCTCAGATCAGCGAACGGGAGTTGCTAGTTTGGTTGGATAAAGTGAGGACAATGCGTCGTCACCTACCCAATTCAGTTATTTAATTCAGTTATTTAGATCAATTATTCAAATTAGAATCCAGCTTGTGAACGACTCCAACACGACCTTTATTCGTCTCGGTAAAGCCCTCAGCCAAATTGTGGTGGGTCAGCCCAATCTGGTTCAAGAACTAATGGTTGCGCTCCTATCAGGTGGGCATGTGATTTTGGAAGGCGTACCCGGTACAGGCAAAACGCTGCTTGTTCGGGCGCTGGCGCGACTGGTAAAGGCAGATTTCCGGCGAATTCAACTTACGCCTGACGTGCTGCCCTCTGATATCCTGGGTACCAACATCTTTGACCTGAATACGCGTAACTTCACGCTAAAGCAAGGGCCCGTTTTCACCGAAATTCTGCTGGCAGATGAGATTAACCGCACTCCGCCCAAAACTCAGGCAGCCCTGCTAGAAGCAATGGAAGAACAGCAGGTGACGCTCGACGGGCAAAGCCTGCCCCTGCCAGATCTGTTTTGGGTGATCGCGACGCAAAACCCGCTGGAGTTTGAAGGCACCTACCCCTTGCCCGAAGCGCAACTCGATCGCTTCTTGTTTAAGTTAATCGTGGACTACCCGGAGCCAAAAGCCGAAAAGCAAATGCTGCTCAATGCCCAGGCGGGACTACAAACCAAGCGGCTCGACTTGGTAGAGCTAAAGCCCCTGGCAACGGTGGCAGACGTATTAGCGGCACGTCAGGCAATTCGCTCGATCCAAGTCGCTGAGAATTTGCTGGACTACTTGCTGGGACTGGTACACCGCACCCGCAAACATCCCGACTTGGCGTTGGGCGCGTCTCCCCGTTCCGCAGTAGCGTGGCTTCAGGCAAGCAAAGCAAGGGCCTGGCTGTCGGGTAGAGACTACGTCACGCCCGATGATGTGAAGGCGATCGCCTCTCCCCTACTGCGTCACCGTCTGATCCTGCGTCCCGAAGCCCAACTTGACGGACTCCAGTTGGATGGCGTGGTGTCTTCTTTGCTGAATCAGGTGGCCGTGCCGCGATGATCCCTGCTCCTCGCGTTTACCAATTGCTCTTGCTTGGAACTGGGGTAGGGCTGGGTCTAGCTGCTTTTGGCAGTGGCAATACCCGTCCTGCTTTGCTACTGGTTGCGTTAGGGCTCACCCTGACCTGGGATGTTCTCGTTCTGGGGCTGGCTTTTTGGGACAGTCGGCAGGTTAAATCTAGTCCGGTGAAAGTCTCCCGTGAGTCACTTCAGCGGCTCTCAATTGGGCAGGAGAATCCAGTTCGGCTAACGGTGAAATCGAGCGATCGCCCCGCTACCTTGCAAATCCGTGACTTTTACCCACCAGAATTTACTGCCACTCCACCGCTACTGGAACTGACGCTACCGCCCGACCGCGAGGAAGAACTCACCTACACCGTTTTTCCGGCAAAGCGAGGCGAATATCTGTTTGGCAATATCCAGGTGCGGCAGCTCGGAGCCTGGGGACTGGCATGGCACAGTTGGCGCATTCCTCAACCGCAAACGGTAGCCGTTTATCCCGATTTGTTGGGGTTGCGATCGCTCTCCCTGCGCTTGTCCCTGCAAAACAGCGGCAACATTCGTCGAGCAAAACGGTTGGGCATGGGCACCGAGTTTGCGGAGTTGCGAGAATACAGCACAGGCGATGATCCCCGCCTAATTGACTGGAAAGCGACTGCTCGTCGAAGTCGGCTGCTGCTGCGCGTATTGGAACCAGAGCAAGAACAAACGCTGATGATCTTGCTTGACCGGGGACGCCTGATGACGGCTCAGGTGAAGGGATTGGCTCGATTTGACTGGGGGCTGAACGCAGCTCTTTCACTAGCATTAGCGGGATTGAATCGAGGCGATCGCGTCGGTATCGGCGTATTCGATCGGCAGATGCAGGTCTGGGTGCCCCCGGAACGCGGACAAACCCAACTCACCAAACTCATCGAACGCCTCACGCCCATTCACCCTGTGTTGCTAGAACCCGACTATCTTGGAGCCATCACCCACATCACCAGTCAGCACACTCGCCGCGCCCTGGTCGTTTTAATCACCGATCTGGTAGACAAAACCGCATCATCAGAACTGCTGCTTTCGATGGGTCGCTTAGCTCCCCGCTATCTGCCCTTCTGCGTCACCCTGCGCGATCCCCAAATTGATGTGCAGGCTCACACCTTGACTCAAGATATTCCTGGCACCTATGCCCGTGCGGTTGCTTTAGATTTGCTAGCACAGCGTCAGGTAGCATTGGCAACTCTCAAGCAAAGAGGCGTGTTAATTCTGGATGCACCTGCTAATCAGATTACGGAACAACTGGTCGATCGCTATCTACAACTGAAAGCGCGCAGTCAATTGTAGAAGGTTGAAGGTGGGCGATCGCAGATAGGATCGAAGTAATACCAATTCTCCAAATTGAACTACACATAGATACTCTTGTAGGGGCGTTTCGCGAAACGCTCTATTAAAGTGTCAAAACAAAAAGAAAATATGGAGAAAAAACTATGAATAACTACCAGAACGCTGTATCAATTCTTATAAGATTTGACGCTCTTGGTTATATAGAAGGTATCCAAAGCATCAAAAAATCGATAAAGAATAATCCAATCATTGCAGAAAGATGGGCGGATTTTGTCTCAATTATTCAGAATCGAGAACTTGAACCTGATCAGCCATTAACTCTCGTAAATGATATGGCAAATCAAGTGATTTACGAGAATCCTGATGAGGAAGCCTATGTCTGGCTTGATAGAATGATTCAGAATGTAGAGCGGGAGGATAATGGTCTTGATCCGTACATAAAGCCAGAAGATGACCACACTAGTGAGTTCAAGCGCTACAGATAATGCAAAGCTTTTACAGCAATCAATTTCGCAGATAGGATCGAAGTAAGAATGATCAGTCCTTCAAAGTTTCAACTATGAGCATTGCTGAACAAATTTACGAACTCGTCAAAGCCCTTCGTCCAGATGAAGCCAGTGAGATCTTAGATTTCGCTAAATCCGTTCAAGCTAGACACCTAAACGTCAACAAATCAACCGATACAGCGACTCAAAATGCTTGGATAGAGCTAGTTGAATCTCTTGCTGGAAGTTGGGGCGAAGACTTTCCGAAGCTGGAAGACATTCGTGCTGTATCTGAGCAGGACATCTTGCGGGAGAGCCTCTAAATGTATGTTTTGGATACCAATACCTTGATTTATTACTTCAAGGGTCAGGGGCAAGTTGCTCAGAATTTCATTAAAGTCGCTCCCCAACAAATTGGTATTCCGACAATCGTTCTCTTTGAACTGCAAGTTGGTATTGCAAAATCGACTTCTCCTACGAAACGCATTCAACAACTTCAACAGCTTTTAAGTCACGTTAGCTTAATTTCATTCGATCGAGAGGCGGCTCTTTATGCTGCTACGATTCGCGCTCAGTTAGAGCAACAAGGAATTCCGATTGGACAAAATAGATGTTTTAATCGCAGGGACAGCCATAGCACTTCAGGCAACTCTCGTCACTCACAACATCAATGAATTTGGCAGAGTACCGGGACTTGCGATCGCAGATTGGTATTGAATTTGGTTTCTATTCCTCCAACTCTGACATCCGGAGAGCGATCGCATACTTAAGAACTTCTAAACGCTAACCAGAGTTCCCCTAATTGGCTCCAAAATCTACTAGAGTGAAGTTTGGAATACGGCATTTGCGGCTGAAACAGGTCGAATCCGTATAGGCGAAACGATTGGCTCTGCTGTTGCAAGTTGACCGTGAGCCAAAATTGCTTTGAATGCTTGCCCTAAACTGTTAAATCTGAACCGCTAATTGAGGTTGTCGCATGTCATCGATCCGCGAACTGCATCGCCAGCTAACCCATAAGGAACGTTCTGCTGTCGAAATTACGCAGGAAGCTCTAGAGCGCATCCAGGCACTAGAGCCAAAACTGCACAGTTTTTTGCATGTGACGGCAGACCACGCACTGGAGCAGGCGCGAAAGGTAGATGCCAAAATTGCAGCGGGTGAGGAAATTTCGCCGCTAGCTGGAATCCCGATTGGGATCAAAGACAACCTGTGTACGCGAGGCATTCCGACAACCTGCGCCTCTCGGATTTTAGAGAATTTTGTGCCGCCTTACGAATCTGCTGTCACTGAAAAGCTAACGGCAGCAGGGGCAGTGATGGTCGGTAAGACGAACCTGGATGAGTTTGCGATGGGTAGCTCTACCGAAAACTCGGCGTTTCAAGTGACGGCGAATCCCTGGGATCTGGAGCGGGTACCGGGTGGTTCCTCGGGTGGCTCGGCGGCAGCGGTCGCAGGCGGGGAATGTGTGGTAGCGCTGGGGTCTGACACGGGTGGCTCGATTCGCCAACCTGCGTCGTTGTGCGGCATTGTGGGGATGAAGCCAACTTATGGGCTGGTGTCGCGCTATGGGCTGGTTGCCTATGCGTCTTCACTGGATCAGATTGGCCCGTTTGGTCGGTCGGTGGAAGATACAGCGATTTTGTTAGGGGCGATCGCCGGACATGATCCCAGGGATGCAACCAGCCTCAAGGTTCCCATTCCTGACTATGCTAGTGCGCTGAAGCCTGACTTAAAGCCCAGACGCAAGCTTAAAATCGGTGTAATCCAAGAAACTTTTGGGCAAGGCTTAGATCCAACAGTCGAGGCGACAGTAACAAAAGCAGTAGAACAATTGCAATCGCTGGGGGCAGAGATCCAGGTTGTTTCTTGTCCGCAGTTTCGCTATGGTTTGCCGACCTATTACATCATTGCGCCTTCAGAAGCGTCAGCAAATTTGGCACGATATGACGGCGTAAAGTATGGCTTCCGTACAAAAGATCCAGATAACTTGCTGTCGATGTATACCGAGACTCGCGCTCAAGGTTTTGGGGCAGAGGTAAAGCGGCGAATTATGATCGGCACGTACACGCTTTCAGCTGGCTATTACGATGCCTATTACCTGAAAGCGCAAAAGGTACGAACGCTGATCAAACAGGACTTTGAACAGGCGTTTGGGAAAGTGGATATTTTAGTGTGTCCTACCAGTCCCACCACCGCGTTTAAGGCTGGTGATAAGACCGCTGATCCACTGAGCATGTACCTAACTGACCTGATGACGATTCCGGTAAATCTGGCAGGGTTGCCCGCCATCAGCTTACCTTGTGGATTTGACGATCAGAGGTTGCCGATTGGGCTGCAGCTAATTGGCAATGTACTCCGTGAAGACTTGCTGCTGGAGGTTGCTTACTGCTATGAGCAATCGACTTCCTGGCATCAGCGATCGCCTCAGCTCTAAGGAGCAACGGGTCATTTTTGCTAGTTCCCAAGCTGAGGGTTGGGAACCGGGAATCCTTGATTCCCAAGCCTTGACCCCAATCCCCAATTTCAGCTAGAACGCTTTAGATTAGAAGAGTTTGTAATCTGGACCCTAAACCCAAAGCCATTACATATCGGGATCATGGTTAAAGCACTGTCACCGTTCCTGAAGGTTTTTCTGGCTGTGGCGAGTCTTGTGGCGATCGCCTACACTGCGACTTGTGTTTATTTGTTCATGCGGCAGACCCGTATGATCTTTTTTCCGTCGCCCTATATCCAAACGACGCCGAGGGAGTTTAACCTGCCCTACGAGGAGGTTTGGATTCCGGTTACTGGGGATGGGGATGAAACCGAGAGAATTCATGGCTGGTGGATTCCGGCGCAGTCGGAGCGGGTTTTGCTCTATTTGCATGGGAACGGGTCTAACATTGGCGCAAATGTGGCTCAGGCAAACCGATTTCACGAGTTGGGTTTTTCGGTACTGCTGATCGACTATCGCGGCTATGGCAAGAGTGATGGCGATTTTCCAACGGAAGCTTCTGTTTATACAGATGCTCAAGCTGCCTGGGATCATCTGATTCAATTAGGAATTTCGCCGGAGCAAATTTTTATCTATGGGCATTCGTTGGGGGGGGCGATCGCCATCAACTTGGCGACGCAAAATTCTAATGCGGCTGGGTTAATTGTGCAAAGCTCGTTTACTTCAATGCGCCAGATGGCAAGCTATGCCAAAAATTTGGAGATTTTTCCGCTGGATCTACTGTTGACTCAGCGGTTTGACTCTTTGCAAAAGCTACAGGCGGATGGCTCATCTGGGGAGAAGCTGCTGCAAGTGCCAGTATTGTTCATTCACGGAATTGCTGATACTCAGGTGCCTTCTGTGATGAGTGAGGCGCTGTATGCTGCTGCACCGGAGCCAAAGCAAATCTGGCTGGTGCCGAATGCGGGACACAATGATGTGGCGGATGTGGCGGGTTCGGAATATCTTCAGGTGGTGCGGCGGTTTGTTGATCGGGCAAGTGTGGCGAGTCTTCAGTCGCAGGACTGATGGTGTTCTGAAGTCGATTTTTTGAATTCTGTTTCTCGATTTAAGCTTTTGGGGCTTTGCCCCCAAACCCCCACTGGGGGACGGGCTCGTCCCCCAGCCCCCCTCCGCAAGGGTCTAGGATGGGTGGCATGACGCGCTTCGCATCGGTGGGTGGCAAGGGTCCTTTGCATTGCCCCCACCTAAGAATTCATACCCTACACCCCTAGCCCCTAATACCTTTCGCCGTCAAAACTGCTGGTTTCTCTCGAATGCGGGATTCGATTGGCTGAATTTTTTCGACGAGTTCGATCAGTTGGCTGTAGTCGGGTAGGGGGACGTTGGGGATGTAGCCGGAGTCGCCGATGATGTTGGAGGGGGCTTGCTGCATGGCGGTTTCGATTTGCTGCTGCTGGTTGCGCTCGACGGTGGGCGCTAGCAAAACGGAGCCGGGGGGGATGGGGCGGCTGGTATGCAGGACTCGAAATTTGGTGTCGCGAAATTGGCTTCGGAGGTTTTGAAAGTCGTCTTCGGATAGGGCTCCGGCGGCAATCGCCCCTTCATCTAGCCATTCCAAAACGGTTTTTGGAGTGGGGGCAAGGCGCACTTCAGCTAGGGTTAAGCCATACAGGTCGTAGAGCGGTAGGTAGTAGCCTGCGGCGGAGCCGGGTTCTCCTAATGCGATTGTCCGGTTGGCGAGGTCGCCAAGGGTTTGAATCTGGCTTTCGTCCCGCACGACGATGACCGAGCGCAGGTTGTTGATGCCTTGCATCGTGAAGATGGGAACGTATTGCTGACTGCCGATGGCGATCGCTGCTAACCCCGGTGAAGCAAACACCATTGACCAGACCTGCCGCTGAATCTGCTCGACGGCAGCAAGTTCGTTAAACGCAGGTTCTAGTTCTACGATGGCGCGGGTTTGTCCTGCCAGGTACTCTCTAAAGCGCTCGTATTTTTCTACTGTGTTATCTGTGTCGTAGCTAATAATGCCGACTACCAGTTTGCCAGCCGGATCGGCTGAGTCGTGGGTACAGCCGCTTAACCACAACCCAAGGGTGAGAGCCAGCAGCAACAAAGACACCAGCAGCAAGCGACGACGAAGCAAGCGCTGCTTTTTAGCATCGATTTTGGAAGGGCGGCGGGGAGTCGGCAAAGCTTAACCTCGTTTGTTAACTAAGCTCAGCGCTGAGGGAGGGTTCTAAGGAGAGCTGGGCTGTTCCGGTGTGGGCGATCGCCGCCTCCACAAAACCTCTAAACAAGGGGTGGGGACGACTGGGGCGTGACTGAAACTCTGGGTGAAACTGAGTGGCGATGAAGAACGGATGACCGGGAAGCTCAACAATTTCAACTAGCCGCCCATCAGGTGAGGTGCCACTGATGGCATAACCTGATTCCAAAAACAGATTGCGGTAAGCGTTGTTGAACTCATAGCGATGGCGATGCCGCTCATAGATTACCTCTTCCTGGTAAAGGCGGTCTGCCAAAGTATTGGGAGCAATACGACAGGCATAAAGCCCCAATCGCATTGTGCCACCCAGGTCTACCACGTCCTGCTGTTCGGGCAGCAGGTTGATGACTTTGTTTCTAGATTCAGCGTCAAACTCGGCACTGTTGGCATCTTCCAGCCCAACGACATGGCGCGCCCATTCAATTACCGAACACTGCATTCCCAGGCACAATCCTAAGAATGGAATTCTGCGATCGCGCACATATTCAACCGCAGCAATCTTGCCATTGATGCCACGAGTGCCAAACCCACCAGGTACGATAACCCCATCAACACCCTGCAAATATTCAGCCGCGTCATGCGTTTCCAGTTCTTCTGAGTTGACCCAGCGCAGGTTGAGATCACCGCCCATCGCGATCGCCGCATGGCGCAACGCCTCCACTACTGACAGGTAAGCATCACTCAGCCGCACATACTTACCCACGATCGCAATCTCAATCGGGTGCTTAGGACGATAGAGCCGATCAACCAGCGTTTGCCACTGCGTCAGTTCTGGTTCTCGCTGCGGCAAATTTAACAAACTCAAAGCCTGTTGTGCCAAGCCCTCCTGCTCCATCATCAGCGGCACTTCATAAATGCTGCCTGCATCCTGTGAGGTAATCACGCACTCGGCTGACACATCACAAAACTCCGACAGCTTTTGCTTGAGTCCAGGTGGAAGGGGGCGATCGCTGCGGCAAACCAAGATATCCGGCTGAATTCCAATCGAACGCAATTCCTTCACCGAATGCTGCGTCGGCTTCGTCTTCATCTCCCCCGCCGACGGAATCCAGGGAATCAGCGTCACGTGCATATAAACGACATTTTGCCGTCCCACATCCTTCCGAAACTGGCGAATCGCCTCCAAGAACGGCAGCGACTCAATGTCTCCCACCGTCCCCCCAATTTCTGTAATCACCACATCCGGATTCGTATTCTTCGCCACCCGCAGAATCCGTTCCTTAATCTCATTCGTGATATGGGGAATCACCTGCACCGTGCCCCCCATATAGTCACCCCGCCGCTCCTTATTGAGCACCGCCTGATAGATCGAACCCGTCGTCACACTATTGAGCCGCGACATCGACGTATCCGTAAACCGCTCATAGTGACCCAGGTCCAGATCAGTCTCCGCCCCATCCTCCGTGACAAACACCTCACCATGCTGAAACGGACTCATCGTACCCGGATCAACATTAATGTAAGGGTCAAGCTTCAGAATCGACACCGAGTAATCCCGCGACTTCAGCAACCGCCCCAAACTCGCCGCCACAATCCCCTTTCCAATACTGGAAACCACGCCGCCCGTAACAAATACAAACCTAGTCATAGAAGTGAGAAGTTAGGAATTAAAAATGCAGAGCTGGTAGACAAAGCTTAAGAAATTCAGACCATGTCTATAACCCATTCATTGTGCCATAGGCGCTTCTGATTGCCAGGAAACAGACAGCTTTTCTTTGAATTCACCTATGCAACAGAGCACAGCAAAACCTTGCCGCCCACCGATGCGAAGCGCGCCATGCCACCCATCTCCAATCCTTTGCGGAGGGGGTCTGGGGGACGCGCTTCGTCCCTCAGTGGGGGCTTGGGGGCTAGCCCCCAAAAAAGGACTTAGCTAGAGTCAACAATTTCTAAACAGCAACAGCTTAATCCTCAAACACACTTCCATCCTTGCGTGTAAAGACCCACCCCTGATCGCCGTGCTTTGCCATCAAATCATCATCCGGGTAAACCCCCTGATCATCAGGCGTGCGATCGCCCACCTCCAAATAAACCGCCACCTGCTCAGAACGATTCACCAAATGATGGCCATTCGCCTCACCCGCCGGAAACCCCACCGCCATTCCAGCCGTGAGAATTTGCTCACCCGCATCTGTAATCAACGTCAGTTCCCCAGACAACACATAGATAAACTCATCCTGCTTGGTATGCCAATGTCGCAGCGCAGACTGACCTCCCGGCTGAAGCGTCACCTGATTGACCCCAAAATTGCTTAAACCCACCGCATCTCCTAGACGCTGCTTCAAACGCCCTGCCACCCTTGGTTTAAACAAGTCAGGATAATTGGAACCTTGGCTAATTGGAACATTTTGCGGGTCAACAATCATCACAATTTCGGGTTAACGACAAGGAGAGCAACCGGATTCAGTCACTCAACTTGCCTGAATCCATCAGTTTCGCAACTTCCTCCTGCGTCAGAGGAGATGGAGGAATCTTGCCACTAAGAATTTGATTACAAATATCAACACATACGTTGCAGATGAAAACACCTGGCCCTGCAATCAGAGTATCAATTTGTTCACTATTTTTGCGACAAAACGAACAGCAGGGTTCCAGCTTAGGTTGGGAAGAAGTATTTGTAGTCATAGTTTGAATCTCCTGGAATGAGCCAGATTGGCTTTGATCTTGAAGAAGCGATAACTGCTCTCTCAGTTGATGACGAGATTTATGTAAACGCCCTTTCACAGCACTAATCGAAATCTTTAAACGATTTGCCACTTCTTGCAGACTGAACTGCTCATGGTAGAAGAGTAGAATTGCCGAGCGATTCCTCGGGGATAAAGTATCAACTGCTTCTAGCAACGCAGTGTAAAGTTCTTCCCGTTCTGCCACTAACTGAGGGTCCGATGAACTACCTCCAGTCACTGGCAGCTCATCTGCTAAATTCCCTACCATTGCCTCAAAGGAAAAACAGATTACCTTACGACGACGCAAATTGTTCCGACAAATATTTAGGACAATACCGTATAACCAACTCTTAAAGCATGTTGGATCATTTAGTTTTTCCAGCGAAACATAGGCTTGTAGCATTACATCTTGCACAAGCTCCTGAGCCAAGTCTCCATCACCGATGATTTGTGTAGCAAGGCGTTGTGCCATGGGTTGATAACGCAACACCAGCTGACCAAATGCAGCTTTGTTTCCCTGTTGTGAAAGAAGAACTAACTCCAAATCACTTTGTTCGGACACGCTTCTCTTGCTAAATAACTCTACTGATTAATAGTGGTAGGGTGGAAAAAAAAAGTTACTTACCGTTTTGCCCATGACCAAACCATTCGTTGTTGTGGTAACAGGTCGCCCTGGATCAGGAAAGACTACACTTGCTCACAAGTTGGTAGGACAAATACACTGCACAGCGCTCTGCCGGGATGAGTTCAAGGAGGGCTACGTCAATTCGATTGTCGTATGCACAGTAGATCCTTATCTAGCCAAGGCACGTTTCATTGAGCGCGGACTGGCTAACTTCACACGAGAACGCTTTCATGGCGACAAAGCTACTCTTTCAAGCAAAGAAGGGATTGAGCTTCTGGTAGGGAAATACTATCCACCAGAGATGGATCTGCCAACTTTAACTGTAGATACGACTGATGGTTACAGTCCAACGTTAGAGCAGATCATAGCTTTTGTGATGAGGCCTAAAACTTTAATTGGCAAATAATGCATCCCGCTTAGAACAACTGCAAAAACTGACGAATCTGAGCTGCAACTTGCTCATATTCCTGCTTGTCAGAGTTATTAGTGCCTTCCCGAAGAGACAACTTTTCCCCTGATTTCAACACAAGGTTAATTTCGTAGAAAAGAGAGCGATCGCTATCCTCCTGCTCAGTCACCTTCACAGCCGCTACATCCTGCAACCTTCGTCGAATAGTTTTAGCGTAAAAGATATACTGCTGCCTCAAACACACTGCCAGCCAGCAACATCCCTGCACCGACAAGCTGTCCAAAGAAGTGCCCTGAACGCAAACCGGGATATCCTGCAACCCAACATAGCAGTCCACCTAAACAACTGATCACCACCCAGCCAATCCCTACACCTCGAAACTGTAGACAATCGGGTGTTTGATTTGCGATTTTCATCTTGATTAGGCTTTATGGCGATCGCTATTAGCTTAAGCGATGCCTTTTGGTTTATAGTCCATCATGAGTTCAGGCAGGTTTGGTATGAGCAGGTTCAGCAGCATTGCGTGGAATACAAGCATCAGCTTCATGATGATGGGAATGGCAGGAACAGCAGCGATCGCCCAAACCAATCAACCTTTATCTGTTGTCTACCCACCCGATAACCACGAAACCACCGCCAACCAAATCTTCCTCATTGGCACTGCCCCAGCCGAAGGTGAAGTCCAGGTAAATGGGGAAGCGATCGCCCGCAGCCCCGCCGGACACTTTGCCCCCAGCTTGCCGCTACAGCTTGGCGAAAACGTGTTTACCTTGCGCTACCAGGATCAGGAATTAGTGATTCGGGTTAATCGCGTTTCCGCCGATCCGCCTGCACCCGTCGGAACAGCCTTTGCCGAAGGATCACTTACCCCTGCCGTGGATATTTCCCGACAGCCCAACGAACCGATTTGCTTTAGTGCGATCGCCCCCACCAACGCCACCGTTTCCGTCAGCTTGGGCAATCAAACCATTCCGCTTTTGCTCCAAAACACTACCGATCTACCGCCCAACTCTGCCGTTCTAACGCTGCAAAACCAGCCTGTCACAGCTACCACCAATACCTATCAGGGATGTGGCGCAACAACCCAGATGGGCAACTTAGGGCAACCCCAATTTGAGCTAACCCTGAACGGCGAAACCGTTCGCCAGCAAGCCCCTGGAACCGTAGAAATCCTTTCCCCTGTGCAATTTCAGGTCGTGGAAGTAACTGCCGCTTCCGGCACCGCCCGTACTGGACCCAGCACTGACCATTCCCGCCTTACCCCTCTACCCACCGGAACTAGAGCCACCGTCACCGGACGAGAAGGCGAATGGTATCGCCTCGACTACGGAGCCTGGATTCGAGCAACAGAAATCCAGATTTCCGAGAGTCCCGTGCCACCGCGATCGCTGATTCGCAGTATTCGGGCTGAACAGCTTAGCGATCGCACTCAGATTACCTTTCCGCTCCAGGTGCCCGTCCCCGTTAGCGTCAACCAGGGCAGCGACACCTTTACCCTGACGCTCCACAACACCACTGCTCAGACGGACACCATTCTACTCAACGATGATCCCTTAATTGAACGGCTGGCCTGGCAGCAGATTTCCCCTGACCAAATCCAATACACCTTTCAGCTCAAAACCAAACAGCAGTGGGGCTACGAATTGGCGTATGAAGGCACCAGTTTAGTGTTGTCCCTACGACATCCACCCGAAATAGCGGACAACAGAAGCCAGCCCCTAGCCGGAATCAGCATCCTACTCGATCCAGGGCACGGTGGACCTGAAGATTTAGGGTCACGCGGGCCAACGGGCTATCCCGAAAAAGAGATAAACCTGGTGATGGCGAACCTGATTCGCGATCGCTTAATCGCACGCGGAGCCACGGTTTACATGACCCGTGAAGGTGACGCAGACTTGTATCCGCAAGACCGAGTAGATTTGATTAACCAATTGGAGCCAGCGATCGCTCTCAGCATCCACTACAATGCCTTACCCGATTCTGGTGACGCAGCCAACACCGCCGGAATCGGCACCTTTTGGTACCACCCTCAAGCGCACAGCCTAGCCGTATTTCTGCACAACCATCTGGTTGAAACTCGCGATCGCCCCTCTTATGGTATCTTCTGGAATAATTTGGCACTCACCCGTCCCAGCATTGCTCCCTCCGTACTGCTAGAACTCGGCTTCATGATCAACCCCACAGAATTTGAGTGGATCGTTGACCCAGAGGAACAGGAGCAGTTGGCGGAGGCGATCGCCGCAGGCATTACTGGATGGTTTCAGACATCAGAAGAATGATCAAACGTAGTATGGGCAAAGAGCATCAACTCGTGCCCATCAAGAAGCTACTGTATGTGAACGGGCGTTCGATTTTGGTGCACGATCGCTTGCGTTCCACCTAATCGAAAGCAGGTTTCCGATTTAATTTTTCCTACTTGACACAATCTAATTCACAATCCCATTTCTAACGCTCTATCTCCTCGATCGCCTTCGGCACACCTGCCGTTAGCACCTCATGTCCTGCTGAAGTCACCAGCACATCATCCTCAATCCGAATACCGATTCCACGCCAGCGGAGGTCAACTTCTGGCTGTCCCTCAACGGGTTTGATGTCAGGTGCGATGTAAATTCCGGGTTCTACAGTAAGAACCTGTCCAGGTTCCAGGTTATGGGGCGTTTCACCGTGCTGGTACACCCCGACATCATGCACATCCAAACCAAGCCAGTGCCCAGTGCGGTGCATGTAAAAAGGCTTGTATTTTTCTTCTTTAATGATTTCCTCAATGTCACCTTGCAGCAGTCCCAACTCCATCAGCCCTTCCACAATCACGCGCACGGCTGTGTCATGAATCAGACCGTAGGGCTTGCCTGGATGAACTTGGGCGATCGCCTCCAGTTGAGCCTTGAGCACAATCTCATACAGCGTCTTTTGCTCTGGCGTAAACTTACCCCCTACCGGGAAAGTGCGGGTAATATCAGCGTTGTAGTAGTCATAGGCGCAACCTGCGTCGATCAGCAATAGCTCACCGTCCTGCATCTGGCGCTCATTTTCGGTGTAGTGCAGCACACAGGCGTTCGCTCCCGAAGCCACGATTGAGGGATAGGCAGGACCCATTCCACCTCGCAAGCGGAAGGTGTGTTCCATCTCCGCTTGCACTTCGTATTCATAGCGCCCTGGCTGAGTAAACTCCCGCGCCCGATTGTGAGCATCCACTGAAATAGCTGCTGCTGTACGCATTAGCTCTAGCTCAGCCGGACTTTTGATTTGCCGTAGAGAATGCAGCGTTGGAGCCGGATCTTCAATGGCGATTGGGCCAGTACCGCGCTTGGGATAACTCCTCATCAAGCGCTGCCAGTGCTTCAGAATGGTGTCGTTGAAAGGGCGATCGCGCCCTAGCCGATAGTAAATTCGGTCAGCTTTTTCCAGATATTGGGGCAGCTTTTCATCCAATTCGGCGATCGGATAAACCTCATCAGCGCCAAACCGTTCCTTTGCCGCCTCAACCCCTACCCGATAGCCCGTCCAGGTTTCCCGCTCCGGGTCTTTCGGCTGCACAAACAGCACAAACTTATGCTCTTCATGGTGCGGTGCCAAAACTGCGACTGCCTGAGGTTCATTAAAGCCAGTCAGGTAAAAGAAATCGCTGTCCTGCCGGAAGTTGTACTCCACATCATTGTGCATCACTGCCATCGGCGCACTGCGAAACACCGCCGTTCCTTTGCCAATTCGTGCCATTAATTGCTCACGCCGCTGAGCATATTCCTGTTGCATTGCCATGTGCTGAGGTAGTGCAGATTAAGTGCAAATTAGGGGTTGACGTGATGTATGACTATTAGTCAGTGAACTAGAAGCTGTAGCTCAGGACTGTTACTCTTGTACCGCTTTCGGGCAAATCAGAGCGACGAATGGAAGTTGTGTCACTATTCACCCGTTGAATGGTAGAGCCTTCCATCAAAGTCAGAAATCCATCTATCGCTACGATGTCGCAAGCATTCGCGTCGGCTGCTTGGGTGCGATAATGCGTCGGAATGACAACTTTGGGGTTGAGCGTTCGCACTGCCTGCACAGCTTCTTCGGGAGTGTAAGCTTTTGGGCCACCACCCACCGGAATCAGCGCTACGTCAGGACGACCGATTAAAATCTGCTGTTCAACGGTGATTGGGGAGGCAATGCCGCCCATGTGAACGACGTTAATTCCAGATTGATTCCACTTCCACACCACGTTGGTGCCAAATTGCCGTCCGCCTAAGCGGTCGTGTTCAGTGCTGACGCCTGAGACTTCAAGTCCGTTAAATTGGTAAACGCCTGGTTCAGCTAGTAAACGTGGGTTTCCAGGAATGCCTTCGACCACTCCTTCGTCTAGCAAACGACTGCTGATCATCACCAGGTCAGTGTCTACCTGAGGAGCACGGTATCCTGCCGTGCAGCCAATGGGACGAAATGGGTTAACCAGAATGCGTCGTCCGCCGCCCGTGAACCGGAAACAGGTATGTCCTAACCACTGAACCGAAAGCGCCTCATTAGACTGAGCCTGAACAGGCTGAAACCGAGCGATCGCCCCGGTGGTTGCTGCTGCTGTCAGCACTGCTCCTGTATATCGAACAAACTGTCGCCGCTTCATAATCTCCTCACTTACACTGTGCCACCCTAGGTTTTACTGGGTGATCAAGCTGAAATCAGCAATATTAAGCTTACCGCTATCAGATAGCAATCAGGGCGATCGCTTTTTCCAGCCGTTGAGAAGATTTGCCCCTCCAAGCGTAAGGGTACGTTGACGAGCATTCTTATCTATCAAGCTTGTTTATCAAAGTGAAGCGACAGAACCTGCTTATTCTCCAATTAAATAGCGAGTCGCGGAAAGCAAGTCGCTGTAAATGCAGGTTGGGGTAAATTTTTCTAGGTAAGTGCGACTACGAATACCGCAGGTGAGGGCGATCGTCGGAACCCCTGTTGCCTGTCCAGCTAGAATATCTGCCTCAGTATCGCCAATCATCCAGGCACACCGCGACAGCTCTGAAGCCGCTCTCTCTTGCTGGGAAGACTCCAAAGCCGATACCAAAAGCCGCGTTTTTTCGTCTGCGTAGTTGCGATAAGCTGCTGTCTCGTCTTGAGTACCCCAGATTGCGCTAAACAGGTGAGTCAGCCCATAGTTCTGCAAAATCTGAATTGCCTGCGTTTGACAGCGCAGCGTCACCAACACTAATCGAATCCCTTTAGCATGAAGCATTGCCAGGGCCCAGCGCACACCCAACTGAAGCTGATCCTTATGTAGCAGCGTCGGCTGATTTACGATTTGGCTGACTCGCTGCAAAAACAAATCGATCTGCGCCTGCTGCAAACCCGATCGCATTGCAATTTCCAGGTCGGGCACCCGATCTTGCTTCATCTGCCAGAATTGCACCTTACTCAAAACCCGAATTGGCAGCGTTATTCCTTCAGCTTGGTAAATTGCCTGTACCTCTGCTAACCCAAGCTGATAGGTGCTGTAATACCGCTCAGAGACGTCTACAATCGGCCCATCAAAATCGCAGAAAACCGTTGAACCAGGTGCTAACGCTGGGGCGAATTGATCTCGGCAACGCTGAAACTGAGACAAACCCGAAGCTACAACACCTGTCATTTAATGTTACCTATAGCAATCATCGTGAAATACTTCTTCACACTAGTCGAATAGTCATAAGCCGTCAACAATTTTTCAGCAAAACTATATTAGTATTTCTAATATGTCTCATACTTGCGCTGACGGAGTTTCCAGCAGCAGCGTCACAGGTCCGTCATTCTCAATCGAAACCTGCATCATTGCACCAAACTTTCCAGTTTCAACTTTTAAGCCGCTCTGCCGCAGCTTCTCTACAAACTGGTTGTACAAAGATTCAGCGCTCGCCGGGGCAGCAGCTTTGTCAAAAGAAGGGCGACGACCCTTGCGGCAATCTCCATATAAAGTGAACTGGCTTACGACCAGCAGTTCACCCTGTATGTCCAAAACTGAGCGATCGAACTTGCCGCTTGCATCTGGAAAAATCCGCAGTTCCAGACACTTTCGCGCCATCCACTCCAGTTCTGCCTCAGTATCAGAATCAGCAATGCCAACCAGCAGGTTCAACCCACGCCCAATCAGACCGATGACCTCACCATCGACCACGACTTGGGAATGGGTAACTCACTGAAGAACGACTCGCAAAGTTTTACTGATTGTCTACCTGCCAAAACCGCGACCGCGATTGGTAGAAGGCATACAAACACAAGCTTCGAGTTGCGATCGCAACTTCTCATGATCCAAATCTTGCCCAATCAGCACAAGCTGATTTTTCGGTGCGGTCTTCCACTCATCATCGTCCAACGAAAACCGCTTACCGCTGAGGTGGAAAATATGGCGCTTCGGCTTGCCCTGCTCATCCCGGCTTTCATCAAACCAGAGAATCCCCTTTGCCCGAAACACGCTGGCGGGAAGCTGATTATCCAGGAAATTTTGAAACTTCCTGATCGCAAACGGCTTGTCGCTCAGGAAAGAAATTGAGGTGAACCCATCTACCGCCAAATGGTCTGAGTGATGGTGATGGTCGTGGTCGTGGTCATGAGCGCAGTGCCCATGATCGTGATCGCACTCTGAATGGTCGTGATGCTCGTGAGCGTGGTCATGGTCGTGAGCTTCATGCCCATGATCGTGATCATGGTCGTGGTCGTGCTCAGACGTTGAACCATTCGAGTTGAAATATTTGTCAGATTCAAATAACCCAACGCTTAGGATGAGAGGTAGCGGCACCTGCGCCTGAGTTGTCCGCAAAATCCGAGCGCCTTCCTTGACCTCACGAATCTTGACTTCCAGCAAATCCAGGTCAGCTTCATCAACCAGGTCAGCTTTATTCAGCAGGATGATGTCACCGTAAGCAATTTGATTGTGCGCCGCCTGACTGTTAAACAGGTCAAGGCTGTAATTCTCCGCATCAACTACCGTAACGATGGAGTCAAGTCGGGTCAAATCGCGCAGTTCCGTTCCCAAAAACGTCAGCGCAACAGGCAGCGGGTCTGCCAATCCAGTTGTTTCAACGACCAGGTAGTCAATCTGATCCTGACGCTCTAAAACCTTGTAGACCGCTTCCATCAGGTCGTTATTGATGGTGCAGCAGATGCAGCCGTTGCTCAGCTCCACCATGTTGTCGTCGCCTGTGGTAATCAGCAGCTCATTGTCGATGCCGATTTCGCCAAATTCGTTGACCAAGACCGCGGTCTTCAGTCCTTCCTGGTTGGTCAGAATGTGGTTGAGGAGAGTGGTTTTACCGCTGCCCAGAAAGCCTGTGATGATGGTGACGGGCAACCCTCGCTTGAGGTCATCCATCGTTTCAGATTGGTTAGGAGTGACTACAGATGTCATGGCACAGTGGTAGAAAACGTCAAAAAGTTAGGAGAATGGTGAAAAGCTGAGCGATCGCCAAAGACTAATCTATGAATCTTTGTTTGATCTGCACTCTCCATTATGACTGATCATTATCACTGATCTGTTCTCGGTTGCTAGCCTTAAATTGCAGTCCTTCTCAAAATACCTACTCCCTCATTCCCAATTTCCCTACTCCACCCTTTCACTCTCTAATCCGCCATGCCCCTAAAGCTTTACAACACTCTCACCCGCCACAAAGAATCCTTTGAACCGCTAGAACCCGGCAAGGTGCGGATGTACTGCTGCGGCGTGACGGTCTATGACTATTGCCATTTGGGGCACGCCCGTTCTTATATCGTCTGGGATACGGTGCGGCGCTATTTACAGTGGCGCGGGTATGACGTGCGCTACGTACAAAACTTTACCGACATCGACGACAAAATTCTGAATCGAGCGCGGCAAGAAGGCTCCACTATGCAGGATGTAGCAGAACGCTACACCCAGTCCTACTTTGAAGACATGGCGCGGCTCAACATTCTTGAAGCCGACGCGTATCCCCGCGCCACGCATACGCTCGACGGCATCAAGCGCCTAATTCACGAACTAGAGCAAAAGGGCTATGCCTATCCTGCAGAGGGCGACGTTTACTACACCGTGCGAAATTTTCCCGAATACGGCAAACTTTCGGGACGCAAGCTCGAAGATATGAAAGCCGGAGCAAGCGGTCGAGTTGAGGCTGACCCCGAAGCACAAAAGAAACAAGACCCGTCTGATTTTGCTTTATGGAAAGCAGCCAAACCTGGAGAACCTGCCTGGGAATCTCCCTGGGGAGAAGGCCGGCCGGGTTGGCACATTGAATGCTCGGCAATGGTGCGCGAGGCGTTTAAAACTCCAGACGGAACGTTAGCAGACACAATCGATATTCACGTCGGTGGCGCTGACCTGGTGTTTCCGCACCATGAGAATGAAATTGCCCAATCGGAAGCCGTCACGGGAAAACCGCTGGCGCAGTACTGGTTGCACAACGGCATGGTAAATGTGGGCGGCGAAAAGATGTCTAAGTCGCTGGGCAACTTCACCACGATCCGCCAGCTTCTAGATGCACCGAATGCACCAGATCCAATGGCGCTGAGGCTGTTTGTGTTACAGGCGCAATATCGCAAGCCGATTGACTTTACGGAGGAGGCGATCGCCTCTGCCAAAAATAGCTGGGAAACTCTCCAGGACGGGTTGCTATTTGGCTACCAGTACGGTAGCCAACTGGGCTGGACAGACACAGACGATTCTTCCTTTGGCAACCCAGAGTATATGCGAATTCCTTCTGAAAGCGAAGCTGTTCAACGCTTTCAGGAATCAATGGATGACGATTTTAATACACCGGGGGCGATCGCCATCCTCTTCGAGCTAGCTAAATCTCTACAAAAAGAACGAAACCTAATCGTTCATCAAGGCAAAGCCAGCACTGATGCTCAAGCGATTCGCGAACAATGGCAAATGCTCGTCTGCCTTGCTCAAGTTCTAGGACTGGAAGCAAAACCCAGTGCAGAGCTGCAACAAGCCGATTCCCCAACTGACGCTGAAATTGAGGACCTGATCCAACAGCGGCAGGAAGCTCGGAAGGCAAAAAACTTTGCAGAGAGCGATCGCATCCGTGATGAACTCAAAGCTAAAGGCATCATCCTGGTTGACCAACCAGGCGGTATCACTACCTGGCACCGCAGCTAGATTTCCTCTGAACTGTCCTTACACTCCTGAGCAAGCATTGAATTCTGAATTTTTGCCAAAGTGAAATGGGGCGATCGCATCGTTAGCAAACTTTGCTTTCTGAGGGGCAACCGCCCTTCACATTTACCGGACAGGCTCACTCTGTACTCGTAGAGAAGGAAAGGACGATCTGCTGCCAGTAGATTACACTGCTAGTGAGTCCTGCTAAACCGCCTGTCTCAGGGAAAAAGAATGGACACCAAACTAGAACTGATGTTCGATCACGCCGAAATCAGCAATGTGGTCAATCGGTTTGCCAGCAGTCTAGATTTACAAGATTGGAATCAGTTTCGTTCTTGTTTCTTGGATGAAATCGAAGCTGACTACTCCGACCTACGAAACGAGCCTGCGATCAGAGTCAAAGCCGACGATTTTGTCGCGTCAAGACGCACTGCCCTTAGCAGTCTCAAAACTCAGCATCAGTTGACTAACCTCAATCTGACGATTGAAACAGACGAAGCGACCTGTGTGTCCTGTGTTGTCATTAACCGATTTCACCCCCATTACACGGGTGTGAATCGCTTTAACACGCACGGCTATTACATCCACACGCTAACGAGAACGCCTAAAGGCTGGAAAATCAGCAAAATCAAGCAGATCGTTTTCTGGAACGAAGGCAACCCCCATCTGCACAGCGCTGTTCGGCAAATGGCAGCAAAAGGGCAGGGGTAGTTTTAGCGAGTCGTTAGTCATTGCCCGTAGAAGCAATGCAAGGCGACACAGAAGCATTGTTGTTCGTCACGTTAGCAATGTGGGGTGATGCAGAAGCATTGTTTGCCTTTACATCGTTAATGCAAGGCGACACAGAAGCATTGTTTGCTTTCACATTAGCAATGTTCAACCGGCAGGCACCCCGAAGGATCGCCTTGGATGGGTAGGGGCGTGGTATTCGGGCAAAGCCTGTGTTGAAAGTTTTAAGAATAGCTGCCGAATGCCATGCCCTTACAGAGCTTGCATCTTTGAATCTAGGTTTGTAAGTTTAGCCTCGTCCCCAGGTTCTACCTGGGGATGCTACTCAGAGGCTCTGCCTCCTCCATGAATGAGGCAAAGCCTCTAGATGGCATTACGAGGCAAAGCCTCGTAACGAGATAATTCGCAATCTTAATGACAAGAACTGTGCTTTGATTCAGACGGCGGCACATCTAATGCAGGATTTGCATCAAAAAATCCGACTGGCTTGAGAATAAAACCGCTGTAAGCAGTCGGCATCACCGGATAGTCTTCGGGACGGGGAATGTGGTGATGTCCAAAGGTGTACCACACCACTACATCTGTATTTTCAATTGAACGGTTTGCCTGTGTCCACTTAGGTAAACCTTCACCACCAGGATGCTGATTGGGGTAATCACCTGCCGAAAAGCGCTCATCTTCGGCGTAAGGCGTAACCCACAAATGTTTCGTCATGAATCCGGCTCGTTTCAGAATTGGGGATTCGGGATGAGCGAACGGCAAGATATTGTCACCGGGAATGATTTTGTAACTGACGGGTTGCCCTAAACGGTTTTGCACAGAAGGATTGACGACTTTCCAGTAGCGACCTGCTAGCGGATCAATAATTCGCTGTGCTTCCAGTTCCGTTTTAAATAGGGTTGAGGTGGCGAAGAAGGCATTGCCATAGGGATTGTCTGCTCCCATGGGCTCGGCTTCGGTATTCACCTCGTAAACGGAGTTGTTGCCACCATCAATGTCAAAGTCTAGCCGCAGACTAAAGAAATGTTGATGGTTGAGAGCATTTACCTCTGGCGCAACAAGCGTGCCATATTTGGGAACATCTCCCAACGCACCACATAGGAGAATGCCCGTCAGCTTTACCTCATACTGAATCGTGCCGTCCTGGTAGAAATACCAGAAGAAACCGTATTCGTAGTTATCTACGGTGCAGAAGAAAGAGACAACGAGACGACGCGATCGCCTCACCTCAACGTTATCCAATCGCCAATCTGTATGCTTCCACAGAACGCCAAAGTCCTCCTCATGCATACAAATAGCGTTCTCGATGATAGCCACTTCGCCTCGGCTATCGGTCATTGCCGCATCAAAGTAGCGAATTTCGCCCAAACAATCGCAGCCATAGCGAAGCGAATTGGTCAATACGCCTACGCCATGTTCACCCACGTCAAAAGCATTTTTGCGAAAGTGCTGCGATCGCGGATCACCATAGGGAACGACCATTTCAGCTAGCGATGCGCGATAGAGAATTGGGCGCAGCCTGCCCTGATCTTCGTAACCGACGGTATGCAGCACCAGTCCCTCACGCGGCGTAAAACCGATGCGAAATTGCCACTTTTGCCAGCGCACATGATGCCCATCTACCTCAAAGCTTGGGCCTTGCGGCTGAGTGATTTCTAACGGCTTGATATCCGTCCGCATTGGGGATACAAACTCGGCGGCATATTCCCCTGGCTCTGGCGGCACAGGCACAACGCCCATGTCTTCAATCTGTAAGACCTGCATTTTGTTCAAGTCAACGACGGGAACAAGTCCATCAATGGGGCGAGAGTAAAAGTTGCTGCTGGGCGTGGTTCGCACGTAGCAGAGACAGCGCGATAGCCGAATGCCGTCTTCTCCCGGTAAACCAAAGTGACCGATCGCCCACGGGTCAACGACAACCGACTCTAGAGGAATGTTGCGCTTGGCGATCGCCGCCTGAAACTCCGGGTTGGCTTTCACCGCTGCCTCACACTCCGACAGTTCATCAGGCATGATGTTGGGCTGCACACCTGGAATGTGCTGCCAGGAGGTAACCGTGTTGCTAGTGAGGGAGGCGATCGCCTCATAGGTCGCCCCTGTCGCGTTGTCTAGCAAAATCAAAAATGCTTCTCGCTCAACCGAATTACCCGGTTGATAGCTGAGAATTACTGACTTGGGTGGCTCCTTTAGCACCACTGCCGGAAAGCGAAACTGATCACTCAACTTGCGTTCTGCCCTGACAATTGCAACCGCTCTGGCAATTTCTTCGGGAGTCAAAGGCTCCAGTGGGTGAACTGGTGTAGTAGATAAAGTGGAAACATTAGCCAGATCATGGGTGGTAGTCATAGTGAGTCATCTTGTCGCCGAATAGATATCGTTCTGTGGCAGGTTTCAGTGCCATTCTTGCTGTAGCGATTCTACAAACTTTATCAGAACTGTCTACGCAGCGTTGTTCCGTAGAGATGGTGCAGACAAAAGCAGGTAAAGATATTACCTAAAGCTTGCAAATTACTGATGCCTTGAATACCAAATACGTCAATTCGCGTTACATTTTATTTCACTTAGATCACAAGAGTAATTCAAATCTGCAAAAGTAAAAGTATATTCATAGCGCATTTTTAGGAATAAGGGGGAGAACAAAAAACGAGTTCAAAATCTTAGTTTATTCAATAAAAATTAGCCGTGTGGAGTCTAATCCCAGTAGCTTTTCGTACTGGGGAAATACAGATTTTTTAGTTTTTATGCTGTCAGGTTCCCTCGATTCTGTCATTGCAGATTTCTTGTTGGGTTAGAAGATCAACGTCTCTTTTAACTGTAAAAAATCTGTAGATTCTCAAGTGAGCTTTAAGAGGCGATCGCAATAGCTGCCTGATCCCCGCCCCCCGTGGGTTTGTAAAAGTTTTGCTAGAATGGGAGACTCTGCTAAGTATCATTAACATCGTCACTTGATGTTTGTCCGTTAACATTGTCACTTTTTAACGCCTTAACAACGCCTCATTGCTGCCCCTCATAGCCCTTCTGAGCTTAAGTTGACCGATTGCATTATTTGCCGTCTTCAACTTTCGAGATGACTTGATACCTGCTAATTTGCTTTCATTCAAGCCGAGTAGTTTCTATTGGGCTGATGTTGGCGATCGCAAATAATGCCGTAGCAATTTGTTATAGGCATTGGTTTAGCTGCTTAAGCTAACTTGCTGCTGAATTCACCACAGCAAGCAGTTTGTGCTGCTAGTTTTCGCTGTGAATGATTGGGTTTAACCTGAGCGATTTGTTTTTGTAAGAGGCGATCGCATTTCCCAATTTATTGGCACCCATTCAGCCTTTTGGAATAGCACCAACTCCCCAAGTCCTTGATCCAAACCTCTCCACAAGAAGCGCTCAAGAAACGGGTAAAAACGCCCAACCAAACTACACCAAAATAAGGAATTAAATCATGCCTAAGTTAAACCCCTTTTTCCGCCGCTGGTTGCCTGTCGTTGGCGTAGTTTTACTAGCCGCTTGTAGTAATGGCACCCCCGCTGACGACACCTCCGAAACTGCCGCCGAGAGCGAATTCGCCGCTGCTAAAGACTGCATGAACGTGGGCATTCTCCTACCCGAATCAGACTCCTCCGCTCGATATGAAGCCTACGATCGCCCCTTGTTAGAGCAAGAAATCAAAGTGGCTCTGCCCGGAGTCACCATTCAGTACGCTAACGCCAACAACAACGCCGCAACTCAGCAAAACCAGGCAGACGCAGCCCTAACCAAAGGCGCTTGCATCCTCGTTGTTGACCCCAACGATAGTGAACAGGCAGCAGTCATTGTACAACAGGCCAAACAAAGCGGCGTACCCGTAATCGCCTACGATCGCCTGATTCAAGATCCCGACCTCGCATACTACGTTTCCTTTGATAACAAGCGCGTCGGAGAATTGCAGGGGCAATACATCGTAGACCAGCTCAATGCTGGTAACTTTGGTCTGCAAGAGGGAGCCAATCTGGTCATGATCAACGGTTCCCAAACCGACAACAATGCGCTGCTATTCCGTGAAGGAGCCGTTGAAAAACTGCAACCGCTAGTTGACAGCGGCGACCTCAACCTCGTGTTTGACCAATACACCCCCAACTGGGACAACGCCAGAGCGCAATCCTTAATGGAAGGCGTGCTAACCAAGGAAGAGAATAATGTTCAAATCGCTTACGTTGCCAATGACGGTATGGCAAATACGGTAATTGCAGCATTGCGGACACAAGATTTGAACGGGAAAGTTCTCGTCACTGGGCAAGACGCAACCCTCACCGGAATCCAAAACATTCTCACGGGCGACCAAGCAATGACTATCTACAAGCCAATCATTGAGGAAGCCCGCGCTACTGCCCGTCTGGTCGCAGCCCTCAGCAAAGGTGAAGACACAGACTCGATCGTCAACGGCACCAATGAAGTGATTGGCGGCGCACAGATTCCCTCCGTTCTGGCAACACCCGTTGTCGTCGATCGCACCAATGTTGAACAAACTGTGATTGCTGATGGCTTCTTGAGCAAAGAAGAAATTTGCAGCGGATTGCCCTCTGGTGCAGGCGGCGTTTGCCCGTAAGACTTCACCCTCATCCTCAATCCCCGCCTCTAAACAGGGCGTGCAACTTTCCAAACCTTCTATGGAACGGCCACCGTAGGTTGGGTGAAGCGAATGCGGAACCCAACAGCATCAAGTTAGACGAACGTTGGGTTCCGCTATGCTCCACCCAACCTACCTCTCCCAACCTACATCTGAGGATGAGGGAATTTATGTTTTGCAGTCAGCAAGGGTAAAGCCTTTTCGTTTCAACTTACTCAGGAGGGTTAACAAACAATGACCAGTTCAGTGTCGGCAACGTCGGATAGCGCTTCTGTCAACAGCAAAGTTCCCCGCCTCCAGCTCAGAAATATCAGCAAATCCTTTGGCGGCGTTCACGCCCTCAAGCACGTAGATTTTGAGGTTTACGATGGCGAAGTGGTTGCTCTGGTGGGTGACAACGGCGCAGGCAAATCAACCTTGATCAAAACCATGTCGGGTGCCTATGTACCCGACGAGGGAGAAACGTTAATTGATGGTCAACCCGTCACCATCGGCAGTCCCCAAGACTCAACCCGATTAGGAATTGAAACGGTTTATCAGGACCTAGCACTGTGCGACAACCTGGATGTGGTTGCAAATCTCTGGCTGGGACGGGAAGCTTACCGTGATTTGGTTCCTGGCTTGCTGCGGGTGCTAGATGAAACCGAGATGGAACGCCAAACGCTCGACGTACTGAAAATTTTGGATGTAAAAATTCCTTCAGTGCGGTCAGCCGTGGCTTCTCTGTCAGGCGGTCAACGTCAGTGCATTGCTGTCGCCAAAACAATCTTGCGCCAGCCGAAAGTGGTGCTGCTAGATGAGCCAACCGCTGCTCTGGGTGTGGCTCAGACTCGACAAGTTTTGAATCTAATTTTGCGGCTAAAAGAGCGGGGTCTAGCGGTTGTAGTGATCTCGCACAACCTGCATGACGTATTTGAAGTCGCCGATCGCATCATCGTCATGCGTTTAGGACAGCGGGCAAATACGTTTGATGTCCGCAGCGCTACCCGTGAACAGGTAGTTGGCGCGATTACTGGAGCTACGTCTGAGGCAGCAGTTTAGGGATAGCACGACTTACAGAGGATATTAATTTTATGAAAAGCTTAGATCGGGACACCCCTCAAGATCAGGATCAGTCCGGCAGTCAGGATGCCCTGGTACATCAGCCAGCTACAGCCGCTCCGCGTGCCCGGTTTAATTTGCGATCGCTAATGCAGGGTGATTTGGGCTTTATTCCCGTCATTCTGACGTTGGCGCTCATTACGATTTACTTTCAGCTCACTACCAGTGGCGTATTCCTACAAGCCCGAAATCTATCTAATCTAACCCAGCAAATTGTCACTATTGGCATTCTCAGTATTGCGGCAGTATTAGTGCTATTGCTGGGTGAAATTGACCTGAGTTTAGCGGCTGTCGCGCAAGCTTGTGCTGCAATCATGGCAACGGTCTCTGTATATCAGGGCTGGAATCCTTGGCTAGCAATACTAGCAGGGCTATTGGCAGGCGCACTGATTGGACTGCTTAACGGATTCTTTATTGCCGTGCTGCGAGTGCCGTCGTTTATTGTCACGTTGGCAGGGTCGATCGCCTATTCAGGACTGTTGCTCGTCGTAATGGGACGACAAACCACGTTAGTCGTGCGCGATCCAGTCATTCGTTCCCTTGCTCCAACCTATCTCAACCCAGTTTTGGGCTGGGGAATTCCGCTGGTGTGCCTAGGGCTGTATGCGCTGGGGGTATGGTACGAAAGACGCAAGCGATCGCAAGCTGGTTTGTCCGTTCGGCATTCCTCCCAAACAGCGCTACAGCTTGTTGGAGCAGCAGCCGTCACAATCATTCTGATCTTCCTATTTGAGTCTTATCAGGGCGTACCCCAAGCCGTAATGATTGCGTTAGGTCTGGTGCTGGTTTTCTGGATCGTTCTACGCAAAACTCCGTTCGGACGGCACCTCTACGCGGTTGGCGGCAATGCGGAAGCCGCTCGTCGCGCTGGAATCGGGGTCGTTCGCATGAAGATCACTGTCTTCATGCTGGCTTCCACATTGGCAGCCCTGGCTGGAATCATGATGACCTCCCGCAGTACAGCCGTTGCTACGCAAATTAGCTCAACCCTATTGCTGAATGCGATCGCCGCTGCCGTCATTGGTGGGGTCAGCTTATTTGGCGGTCGGGGTTCCGTCTGGGCGGTAGTTCTAGGTGCATTGGTAATCGGCAGTCTCGACAACGGACTAGACCTACTCAACCAAGATCAAAGCGTCAAGAATATTGTTCAGGGTGCCGTGCTGTTACTGGCAGTCACCGCTGATGCAGTTGTGCGTCGTACCGGGCTCAAAGGGCGATAGCTGAGATTAGAGTGGGTTTAGTTGCTTTAGTAGCGCAGCAAACTTTGAACGTTGGGTTCCGCTGCGCTGCACCCAACCTACGCAACCACCAGATGATGAGTTGGTAGGTTGGGTGGAGCAGAGCGGAACCCAACACCTTAAACTCGACGTGCTACTACAGAGTTAAAGCAAACTTATTAATGGAACAAGGGGCTTAAGTCCCTTGTTGCCGTACATAGGCTGCGGCTAGCGGGGCAAGTCTGTCTTGAATTTCGGTAGTAATACGGCGATCGCCCTCTGTCCACACCCTTGGCTGCTGAAAGACACAGGGTTCCAAAATGCCGTACATTAGTCCCTCATGATAGAGCGGTGCGTGAATCAACGCTCGATGCTGAAATACGTCTCGCTCATAGTCAAGATTGACAATTTCAGGGCCAGCCGTCTCAATATCTTCAACAAAGACAGGCTCAGCCGTGCGAAAAGCGATCGCCATCAGCGGATCTTTACTGGCAATATCGCCTTCTTCTAGCCAATCCGAGCCTGACAAATCAGCCCATTCAGGACTGGTGCCCCAACAGTGAGTGATTCGCCCCTGTCCCGTTTGGGGGTTGCGAAGATAGAGAAAGCAGCGATCGCAGCGCCACGCCCGACACAAAGCAGGCATTAACGCTGCGAACACCGCATCTAAATCAGAATTTTCTGCAAAAACGGCTTGCAGAGGTTCAGGCAATTCCCAGTTAGTAGAGGAATTGGTCATTTTTTCTTTTTCTTCTTGGAAACACTCTGGTTCTCGCGCATTTCTCGCTCTCGGCGACGGCGATCGCGCCATTCAATCGTTGTCAGGTAAGCAATGCCACCTGTGAATGCAACCATTAACCCCAGAGCAGTTACAGCAAGAATCCCTAAGGGAGACGTTTCAAAGCCCATAGCTGATTACTGGCTTTCAACTCAGTTGATTTTGTTAATCCTTAGAATCCGTTACGGCCCCAAACCACCATCGTGATGGAGAACGTGAAAACGACTAGCAGCGAAACCCAACCCAAAGTCAAAATATCCATAGCGTTATGTGAAGCCAAAATGTGAAGGTTCAATACATCTGGAATTAGATCCAGAATTTCTCCAGAATCTATCATAATTCAAATCGCTAGCCCTTTCGCCGCTTCCCTTAGAGTTCAGCGTCCCTATCGCCTATCGCCAAATGAGTAGAACTCATGTTTTCATAGCGGTTAGCTACACACGTTTTCTCTACCGGCTTCCCCACTAACTCATGAGCCTAGCCCAGAAATATCGCGATCGCTTTGCCGCTCAGCGGGGGAGTTTGACAATCTACTTAGCAGTCGCTGCTGCTTTTCATGGTGGTATGGTGGCAGGCGGCATCCTTCCTTGGCAACCGATAGAGCCGCCAGACTTGGCAGTGGAAGCGATAGAACCAATTGAGTTTGTTTATTTAGAAACAGAAACCGAGACAGAGCAGAATAGCGATCGCCGCTCTAATATTGATGCGATCGCAGGCGGTGAAGCGAAACCAAACCTGCCTATAGCAGCCGGAAAGCCCGGAATCGAAGAATCCTTAAAAGAAAACAGCACCACAGACAACAAATCAATCGCGCCGCTGCTTCCACCCCCCGTCTCACCAGGGAGAATTGTTCCAGCTTCTAGTCCTGCAAATAGCGGTCAGGGGAAAGCCACTGAAACCGAAACCGAAGTAAAACCAGATTCACCACAGTCCACTTCAGAGCTATCCGATACCCCCAACCCTGAAGCTGCTGAAGCTCCGGATATTGCACCTGCTAATTCAAATGACAGTGCCTTTGCAAGATTGCCGCAGCTAGAAGCTGATTCGTTCTCACCGAACTCTACAGCGCCAGATCCAGGTTTCAATCCGCTTGAACAAACCGCATCGTCTGAATCGGACTTGCCGAATCAGCCAGACTCGTCACAAACTTCCGACTTGCCTACGTCAAACTCACCCGCATCAGACTTGCCCACTTCCCCAGATCAAATCGCAGATCAAACTGCAGCCCCGTTTGAAGCGGCTCTGAATCTGGGACAAGAGTTTGCCCAAATCGCAAATTCAAACCGCACAGCCTCTAATGAGTTTGGCATTGATGCTGAGCAAGACCCGATTTGGGGAGACTATCTGGCTGAGATGAATCAGCAGATTGAGCAACAGTGGCAGCGTATCCAGGTCGATGTCGATGCAACGCGCTCTGTAAAAGTCAGATTTACAGTCGATCAGTCAGGTGAACTGACTGAGTGGGAAGTAACGCAGCCCTCTGGACTGGCGATCGCCGATGAAGCGGCTATCCAAGCAATCCAGCAATCTGCTCCCTTTGAGCCACTTCCCCCTGCCGCAAATCAGCAACCACTCACCCGCACGCTGACTTTTTACTACAGCATTCGCCAGCCTGAATCGGTTCAGTAGGCATCGCTGATGCGGGCGAATATATAGCTCTAATACTGACTCTCTATGGCTGCATATTTTGGAATGTGCCCCGCGTACGCGGGGCACATTCCAAAATATGCAGCTTCATGTAGAAACGGTATAGGGAGAATTCGTATAAATTTGCTTTTCTATTCAGAAAGCACAACGTCTTGCGTTACAACAACTTTTGCAACGTAAGTCGGAAGAACAGGATCAGGGGCGATTACCCCAACAGGGGAACTGCTTCGCATCGCCTCTAGTTCGTTGAGCTCAAAAGCCTCCGGTTGCCAAAGCGCCACATCCTCTAAACTCCAGACTGGAGAAAAGGGTGGGATCGCCAGAGAACAAGCCTTCCAAGCGCCGTGAACAAGTACACCCAACTGCCGACATTGACCACCACGCCGACCTTGAGGCACATAGTTTTGGCAGTGCCGACAAGCTGAGATGGCAGAATCCTGTTTTCCCATGGGATCTTGTGTGAGGTTATTCTTCACCCCCATTCTCATCTTTGAATTTGTTTGGTTTTAGCTAGATAAAAGTTCTAAAGCCTTTGCCTGAGAAGTTTGTAGCGATCCCGAACAAAAAATGGAATTTAGATTATTTTTAGGTTCCAGTTAAAAACTCAGAAATATTAAAAACTTTTGTATCAGTTTTAGCAGAGTAGATAAGGTTATCAGTTCTTCCTTAAACCTCATGGGGATCAATAGGAAACCAGAAAGACCAGCCTTATTTTTAATTTCTTACCTACCCTAAAAAGGGGAAATTGCCTAAATCCAGGACCAAACTTTATCTGAATTTAATCTTTATGAGAGCACACCCGTTAGAGATGTCTATTTGCAACTAAATGTTCTGCTTTAAATGCTCGAAAAAATACGGTTGTTGCTTTAAAGAATCGAGCGTTATGAGGTTAATTCTGGGTCTATTCAAAAAAGAGGTGTGTAAATTTACGGGCTTACCATTGCTTACTAGCGCAAAGTGAGCAAATAGACCATCGCTCTAACTCTCCCTTGGGCGTTGGACAACGGCAGCTAGGGCAGAGCGGCAAGTGCTGCGATCGCGTCTGCATTACCTCAGCCCAATGTCGAAATGCCGAATCTGCATCCTGACGTTCTGACTGAGCCTTTGCCCTGGACGCAGCAAAAGGATCAGCAACTCGGCTAGGGTGTCTTTGCCAGATTTCGGATGCATCTTCCTCCATTGAACTGTTGCCCCGGTAGGGTTGCCAGTGAGCTGTAGAGAAACGAATGTCAGAAAGAGCGTAGGGCAGGTGAGCACTCAATTTCTCTAAAATCCGCTGGCGTTCAAAAGTAAGGTTATTCGCCCAAACTGAGCTAGAGGTAGCCACATGCAGCACCCGCCGCTGAATTGAAACTGGACGAGTCTGAGCAGCGACAGCCGGGCCAACTACCTGAAACCAACAGGCAAGCAGTTGTTGAAGCTGCTGTCGCGATCGCCAACCCTCCTGGCTTTGCAAAGCACCTAAAACGTGATGCAGAGATTTAAGCGACATATATATAGTCCTAATACAAAGCCTACAGAGTCCTGAACCTTTGGTGCCCTAAACTAGACTGTGCGAGAAGCTTAACCCCTGTATGATGCGTCTCACAAGCCGTTCAAGATGGTTTTCTTCCATGAAAATCAGGCTTTAATTTAACTGGAAAAGCTCGAATCGGCTGCAAATCAGTCTCCAAATTTCAGATTAGAATTGGGCGCAAGATAGGGCTGTAGGCTGCGCCATCTTTGACAGCGGCTCAGATTAAGCTAACAATGATTATTTCAGGGATACTTCTCGGTGTAGACAGATTCAGGGGCATCTTTTGCGATTATTCATTGAACCAATCATCACTGAATAAGTCATTTACGTATTACTGGGTCGTCACTCACGTACTGGCAGGAGTAGTTTAATGCGCCAACGTTCCTCACAAGAATCTTCAACTTCACTTCCTTCTAAGCCTCTGCACGCTGTCCTGCAAACTGCACTGGGTGGTTTAGATATGCAGCTAGAGGAGGAACTGTCTCGCTACCGTCGCTCCCGTAAGAGCAAACCGACAAAACCTAAAAGTCGGCGGAGCCGCAGCCGCGATGCTAAACCGATGGACACAATTTATGTGGAGGCGAAAGGGGGAAGGACGCAGGCTGCCGCTGCTGGAGCGATCGCCCTTTCCACTGCGAAAGGCAGGCCCTCCCCAGTGCCACCACCACCGCCCTCTCAGATCAAACGGAGTGTCGCTTCACCAACTCCTCCTTCACTGACTCCTCCATCAACTCCTAACCAATTGGCGATCGCGGCTGCGGCTGCAACTGTCCCCAATGCAGAGCCGTCAGGGCTAGTTTCTCCTGGTGCTGAGGCAGAAACAACCCAAAAGCTGGTTAACCCAGATGACATTAACCTGGGACCAGACGACTACCTAGAATCTTCTGAAGAGTTGCTTAAAAGCCTGGACGATCAGGAGGAGGTTCCCCCGCAAGAGCCGAGCTTTATTCAAAGCTTGTTAACCCCGCTAGGAATTGGCTCCATGCTGCTGCTGCTGCTCTCCAGCGTCACCCTGGGCTATATGATTATGAACCCAGCTAGTCTTGGAATCTTTAGTGAGGGTGAACCGAGGGGCGATCGCAACTCAGAGTTGTCAGGCGAAGTTGCCACTAACCCAGATTCAACTGATTTACCGAGTAACGCACTACCAGGCTCTCCCGACCTGGCAAGCGAAGAATTTAGAGAATTAAATTTAAGTACGCTCAGCACCTTGCCAACGGGTGAAGCTCCCGCTCCAGTGTCCGTCACTCCAGGAGCAGTCCCCTCTCCAACAGCTTCAACTCCTGCCCAAACCGCACCCCTGCCTAACCCGCAGTCGGCTCCCACCCTGCCGAGGACTGTCGTGCCTGCGACAGTCTCCATGCGCCCAAATGGGCGTTCTGCTCCTAGTCAAGCTTCAGCCCCCGCTCGTTCCAACCCTGCTGCTCGTCCTAGCGCTCCGGCTCCGGCGCGTCCCAACCCTGCTGCTCGTGCTAGTGCTCCGGCTCCGGCGCGTCCCAACCCGGTTGCTCGTGCTAGCGCTCCAGCCCCTGCTCGTCCCAGCTCTGCTGCTCGTCCTAGCGCTCCGGCTCAAGCAAACACCGCAACGCCTTCTGTTCCTCAGGTGCAAGCTCAGCCTGCGAGCCCACCCGTAGCAACAGCGCCCGCTCCTGCGAGCCCTCCTGCCGCCAGCCAAGACGACTACTATTACGTCACAACTCCTTACAATGGCGATCGCAGTTTAGAGCAAGCCCGCCAAGCCGTCGGTGATGCCTATGTCCGTAATACTCCAGAAGGTGGGGCGCAAGTTCAGGTCGGGGCATTTCGCGATCGGGCTGGGGCAGAAGATCTGGCAAGTGAGCTAGAGCAACAGGGCATTTCTGCCGAAGTTCATCAACCCTAACTCGATCAATTAGCACAACAGCACCTCCTGCATAGCTTGTAGCTACACAGAGGTCTCAATTAAAAGAGGCAGGGTTTTGCCCTGCCTCTTTTAACTAGCTCTAATTTTTGGAATTGGCGTTAGATCCCTGTTGCAGCAGGTTGTTCTTGGCGAGAACGAATCTCTAGATAAACTAGCAACGCATTAATATCCGCTGGGTTCACACCGCCAATGCGAGTCGCTTGACCTACCGTTAGCGGTTTCACCTGAGCCAGCTTTTCACGTGATTCTTTAGAAAGCGTCTCAATCTTGGCATAGTCCAAATCTTGAGGCAGCGATCGATGTGCCTGGCGGCTAATCTGGTCAATCTGGTTTTGCTGACGTTGGATATAGCCAGAATATTTGATATCGATCTCTGCGCCTTCTTTTTCCGGCAGATTCAGGGCTGGATTAGCGAGTCCATAATGCTCCAAGGCAGCATAGTGAAATCCAGGGCGACGCAGCAGATCTGCTAACGTAATCGACCCTTTAATCGCCTGCTGGGTGTCGGCAGCAATCTTGCGCCCTAATTCTTCGTGCTCTTTGACTCTAGTTTCATGCAGGCGCTCTTTTTCGGCAGTGATATTTTCCTGCTTGAGAGTAAACAATTCCCACCGGCGATCGTCCACCAGTCCAATTTCTCGTCCTAGTGGGGTTAACCGCTGATCGGCATTGTCCGATCGCAGCAGCAGCCGATATTCAGAACGAGAGGTGAGCATCCGATAAGGCTCCCGCAGATCTTTGGTGCAGAGGTCGTCAATCAGGGTACCCAGGTAACTTTGCTCACGAGGAAAAATGATCATGGGGCGATCGCGACTAAACCGAGCAGCATTAATTCCTGCCACAAGTCCTTGAGCGGACGCTTCCTCATATCCCGTTGTGCCGTTGATCTGCCCTGCACAAAATAACCCTTCTACCTTTTTAGTCATCAAGGTGGGATAACACTGAGTTGCAGGCAAATAGTCATATTCCACAGCGTAGGCAGGGCGAAGCATAGCGCAGTTTTCTAGACCGGGAAGCGATCGCAACATCTGGATCTGCAGCCCCTCTGGCAGCCCAGTCGAAAACCCCTGGATATAAAGTTCTGGAATATCTCGTCCTTCAGGTTCAATAAAAATTTGGTGCGACTCTTTATCGGCAAATCGTACAATTTTGTCCTCAATGCTGGGACAATAGCGCGGCCCTTTTGCATCTACCCAACCGCCATACACCGGAGAAAGGTGCAGATTCTCCCGGATTAGCCGATGGGTCTCCGCAGTGGTGCGAGTTAAATAGCAAGGCAATTGCTCCCGTTCTACCCACACCTCTGGGTCAAAGCTAAACCAGCGCACCTCTTCATCCCCAGGCTGCAGTTCCAGGTGAGTGTAATCTACCGATCGCCGATCTACCCGTGCTGGCGTTCCCGTTTTCAGTCGCCCAGTTTCAAACCCCAACCGATTTAGCGTTTCGGTTAAACCCACTGCTGCAAATTCTCCAGCACGTCCAGCGGGCATCGACTTATTACCAACCCAAATTACGCCACCCAAAAACGTTCCTGTGGTTAACACCACCGATTTGCACTGAAACGCTACGCCAAAGTAAGTTTGGACACCAATTACCTCATCGTTAGCTCCCAAAACCAGATCCGTTACCATGCCTTCACGGATGGTCAGGTTTTCCTGATTCTCAACGATCTGTTTCATCACAGCGGCATATTCGCGCTTGTCCGTCTGTGCCCGTAAAGCCCAAACCGCTGGACCTCGTGAGTTATTCAGAACTCGCTTTTGTAAATAGGTGCGATCGGCTACCTTACCAATTTCGCCGCCCAGCGCATCTACTTCATGAGTTAACTGTGATTTGGCTGGTCCGCCAACCGCTGGATTGCAAGGCTGCCAAGCAATTTTATCCAAATTCAGCGTTAGTAACAGGGTGCGGCAGCCTAATCGAGCCGCGGCTAAAGCGGCTTCACAGCCAGCGTGCCCAGCGCCCACCACCACCACATCAAAATAGTCCTGAAATTCAACGGTTGGAGGATGGGGCATATTATCTGTCTCGCGTACAAGAATCTATTGCTGCAATCGCTATGAAGTCCGATATCGATCTTATCTGGAATTTCACTGAATTAGCTTTGTCCCTCTTCCCATTCGCCTTTTGTACTCATTTCCTTAAATTTAAGCTATGAGAAAAGCGCACCCTATAAGAGAGTGCGCTTCTTTAAACTTGTTTTGATAATTGACTGAAACCCACTACAAGCTAAATTCGTTTTAGTCTCAGCGTTGAGGAGCTGTCTGCGCTTTCAGTCAGCCTCACTTCTCCATTGGGATCAAATCGCCCCACCATGAGAGAACCGTCTGCCTTAAAAACAATTTCATTACCTGTTTCGCTGACAAACTCTAGAGTTTTAGAGAATGGTTCGTCTAGCATTACACCAGAATAAGTGCCAGCATCCCAATTAAATGTAACGGTCATAAAGCCCGCTGACCAAGTACCTTCTAGCTCTTCTTTAAGGGAAAGATTGTCTGGGTTTGTAGCAGAGGTCAGAGCCGCAGTTGCCGGTGAAGTCGTAGTTGAAGCGGATGGCGTAGCATTTGTAGCAATTCCAGGGGCACAGCTAGTCGAGGCGATCGCTAGCAATCCCACCATTAATAATTGAATTTTCATAAGGTGAGGATAAAGGATGCTTCTATGGTGCCTTCTTAAACAAGGCTCATATCTGTTTCGTCATGAAGAAAGCAAGAAATTTTGGAGGCAATTGTCCAAAGTCTTCCTCAATCCTTCATGAACTTCTCTTAAGTCAAACTCTGTAGCTTTAGCCCTGCTGGTTAGGACCCAATGGGAGGTAGGAATCTTGTTCTTACCTCCCTTTTTGGTCTTTCTTGACCTTTGTAAAGAAGCTGTGACATACTCAAGCTTAAACTAAATACTAAAAATTGACCGACTTACCGTAGATTAATAAATTTGTTTTTGCTGTTGGACTATTCAGAGGAGTTAGACCATTGAAGGACGCTCAGGGGTTAGACGTTACAACCGATTCTAGTAAGGCGATCGCCGCAATCAATCAATTCGTGCAGCAGTCTCTCACCTATGGGCGTGAAGCAGAAGCCGCTATTCTCACCGCCATTACCGCAGATCCAACTTGTGCAATTGCCCATGCCTACAGCGCAGCCTATTATCTTTCGCTGGAAAGTGCCGCTGCCCGTAAACAGGCAAGACCCTATCTAGAATCTGCCCAACGCCTTCTACCCCAAGTCACTCAGCGAGAACAGCTTTACATTCAAGCGATCGCAGCCTGGGCGAAAGGAGCAATCGAGCGGGCGATTGCAATACATTGGGCGATCGCTGAGCAGTTTCCTCAAGACTTACTCTCTGTGCAACAGGGGCAATATCACTACTTTTATCGAGGCGACACAGCAGGCTTGCTTCAAATTGCTGAAGCTGTCTTACCCGCAAACCCTGAGCATCCTTGTCTCTACAGCATGATTGCCTTTGGTCTGGAGCAGTGCCATCGCTTGAAAGAAGCTGAGGAAATTGGCAGACAGGCAACTGCTCTTGATCGCCACAACCCTTGGGCGCACCATGCTGTTGCTCATGTGATGGAAATGCAGGGGCGAATCGATGAAGGCATTGCCTGGATGGAAAGCCTGTCCGACACATGGGAACAGTGCAACTCGATGCTTTATACCCACAACTGGTGGCACGTCGGATTGTATTACTTGGCAAAAGCAGATAGGCAAAAAGTGCTATCGCTCTATGACACTCACATCTGGGGCCGCGCTCGCAAATCAACTCCAAAAGATCAGGTCGGGGCGATCGCGCTACTCTCCAGATTAGAGTTAAAGGGAATGAGTGTGGGCGATCGCTGGCAGAAATTGGTTACTCACCTGCTGCCTCGCGTTCACGAACACGCCTTACCCTTTCAGGATTTGCACTACATTTATGCTTTGGCAAGAGCCGGATGGTTTAGCCAAACGCACGAAATGCTGTTGAGTATGGAAGCTCACGCCCACACGCTAGAACCAACTCAGCGAAATACCTGGCTCAATGTCACCCTACCCGCCGCGCACGGCATGGTAGCTCACGCTAGCAAAGATTGGAAAGGGGCGATCGCTTTCCTCAAACCCGTTTTGCCTCACCTTTGGTCAGTTGGTGGCAGTCATGCTCAAAGGCACTTGTTCCAACAAATTTACCTGCACGCGCTGCACCAAGCAGAAAAAAGCCGCACTACCTACTCTCCCTCCTTCGCCCAATACACCGTAAGCAAAGCTGTTGGATAAATGACAACAACGGAATTTATACCTGCTCGGAGTGATAAGTGAAATGAGTTAATATTGCAGCAAAAAAGACTCCAGTATCCATCAGGATTGGCACTCTCATTCAATACCCAAATCCTCTCCTTCTTGTTCTCACTCAAGTAATCAGCACTAAGTAAATAGATCACTAGAACCTTCCAGGAACTAGCACTATGTTAGTCCGGTAAAAAAGTCTCTTCTAAAATTTGTTCCTCAGTGTAGGGACATTCTGCCGGGAACACATCGTAGTCCATTCCGGTTTCTCGAACAGCTAAATCTACTCCTGATTCGTAACCCAAGCACACTGCTTCTGAAAGATAAGGCTTGAGGCTGGGATTTTCTCGCAACACAAGAGAAGCTTCACGGCGCTGCTCTCGGATAGTTGACAACCAACTATTTCCTCGATTAGACGGCTGATATTGCCATTTGAGTAAATGTCCTAATAGCACTCCTAGACGATTTCTGAGTTCCTGCCGTTCTTGCCGTCCCAAACTTTCTATTTCCTCAATCAGATTGGGTAGGTCTATCTGTTCCCAGGTTTTATTCTTAAGCAATTCGGCTTGCTCTTTCGTCCAGGCATAGAAATCACTTTCATAGAGATTCTTCATCGTTTGAGGCCTCTACTCAGGTAAGGCTAACCAGTTAAAGATCTCAGCAGGAGATAGAGAAAGGGCAATGCCTTCTAAGACTGGTAGCATTTCTGATCCTCGGTAGAACTTGACGCGAGACTCAGGAAATACTGCCAAAATGCTTTCATCATCTGGGGCAAGTAACCAGCCTAACTCCGTCCCATTTTGAGAACAGTGCAGCAAATTCTCTAAAACCTTGGTCTGCGACTGGTCAGGCGAAAGAATCTCGATCGCCCAATCAGGATGAAGCTCAAATCGGTTAGCAACCCGACCGGATGGAGAACGGGGGATTCTTTGCCAGCGAAATACCGAAACATCAGGAATGATGGAAGCTCCTCCAAAGGTACAGCGTAGTTCAGGGTAAGCGATCGCAATTTTCTCAGCTTTAGCAACTGCATTGATTGCAGTAACCAATTCCCCTTGTAAAGTGCTGTGTTCTCCCTGGGGCATTGGCTTCTGAATGATTTGATTATGAATAAATTCGCTGGCAGGTTTAGTTTCTGGCAGTTGCAAAAATGCTTCTAGGGTGAGGGAGGGGGTGGAAGTTTGGATCATTTTGCCTCCAGGGAAATAGGAATGAGGGATAAGCTTTGATAAACAAGGCTTTTTTACTCGCTGTCTATCTTTTATTGCTCTTTTATTGCTATACCTCATGAGAACTTGCTTCAATCATTTTATTCGGTACGCTGGAAGCAGCGCTATCTAGAGAGTTCTCTATGGCTAGACCTGCCATTCTTCAACCCGGACAGTCTTATACATTTAAATAAGTGGACAGATGAGGCTCAACCTATTCTGCAAGAAGCCATTTCTAGAGATATTTGGCAGTTTGGAATTTTGCACCGAGAGCAAAAGCAGATTGAGTAGGGGCTTACCCTTTACCGAGTGCCAGATGATTTAGAAAGCCTGATTTGCATTCTGGTCAAAACTTTGGAGCCGTAACACTATGCCTAGAATTCATCAACAGATTATTTCGTAGCCTACTTCAAGAGCAGCGTTGTACATGTGAGCGATCGCCTCATAATCCTCACTCTTCACTGCTGCAAAACGACGAATTCCAACCTGTTGTATGTAAGACTGTAACTCCGCATCAGGATTTAATAGAACAGATTGGAGTTGGTCAAGAAAAGTGTTACCAAGTCGTTGGGCGGCAACAAGGGGTGGCATTGGGCATGGGCCAATCGACTCGATAATGCGTAGTTGGAGCGATCGCTCCGGTGAATTCCGAAATTCTTGCTCCAACACGGTGCTATCTATCGCGGCACAATCTACTTTTCCTTCAGCAACCCAGGCAATAGAGTGTTGATGAGAACCGGACTGAATTACTTTGCCGAAAAAGTGAGAAGGATATCCTGATTGCATCAGGCGATCGCGCAACAAGTTATAACCACTATTAGAGCCAGGATCGTTATAGCAGAAGGCTTTTCCCGCCAATTGATCAAGCAAGGTGAGTTCACTAGTAGCACTCACAATCACATCTGAGAAATAAACAGGACGATTTTGATAGCGCTCTGCTTGCATCACTGGAGCAGCAATCGCCACAAATTGATCAGGCATCACTTGAGTGTGTCTGGCAAACGGCAAGCCACAAACAAAAGCTAAATCGATCTGGTCGTGCAGTAATTTTGGGTCTTCGAGGGGGTCAAACTCACTTTGCCAAATCTGTGTCTTCACCTTCAATGCCCGTTCCAGATGTTGCCCTACCGCTGCATAAAGACTCATCAAATTGGGAGCCAGATAGGAAGCAATTTGCAGTGAATGGGGCATCGAGTTTGACATGATTTGCAGAAAATGATGGGAAAAAGTGCGAATGTACTGAAGTTCAGAGGTACTAAAGTGCGAGCGTACTGTTAATTTAAGATCAAGCAACGCACTTGACCGGCATGATTCCGCAACAACTGACGCTGAGAAACTTTTTGAGCTATCGGGAGGCGACCCTGGATTTTCGGGGTCTGCATGTTGCCTGTATCTGTGGCGCAAATGGAGCCGGAAAGTCTTCGCTGCTAGAGGCGATCGCCTGGGCAATTTGGGGGCAAAGCCGCGCCATTGCTGAGGATGACATGATTCACCTGGGCACTCAAGAGGCGCAGGTGGATTTTGTGTTTCACTGTCAGCAGCAGATCTATCGCATCATTCGCACGCGCTATAGGGGGCAAACGACAGCACTAGAGTTTCAGGTGCAAACTCCAGAAGGCTTTCGGGCGCTGACCTGCAAAGGGGTTCGGGCAACGCAGCAGTTGATTTTGCAGCATGTGAAGCTGGACTACGAAACCTTCGTTAATTCTGCCTATTTGCGGCAGGGGCGAGCCGATGAATTCATGTTAAAGCGTCCAGGAGAGCGCAAGCAGATTTTGGCGGACTTGCTCAAGCTAGACCAGTATGATGACCTGGCAGAGCAGGCGAAGGAGCGATCGCGCCAAATCAAAGCCGAGTTAGGGCTATTAGAACAAAGCCTGGAGCGAATTGAAACGCAGCTTCAAACTGGAGAATGGCTGGCGGTCGAGCAAGCCAACCTCGAAGCTACCTTGTCTCAAATGCAGCAGCAGCAGGAAGTCGATGCAAACACCTTGCAGCATTACACAAACCAGCAGCAGCAGCGCCAAACCTGGCAACAGCAACTCACCTTGCAGCAGCAACAGCAGCGCCATCTCACCCAAGACTGCCAGCGCTTGCAGAAGGATTTGACGACTCTACAGCAGCAGCAACAGCAGCTTGAACTGGTGCTAACAGAAGGAGAGGCGATCGCTGCCGGATATACTCAATTTCAGGCACTTCAGGCGGAAGAAGAACGACAAACCGCCAAATTTCAAGCGCACCAGGCAGCCCAATCCCAGCGGCAGAAGCTTCAGCAGCAGCAATCCGAGGCGTTAAATGTACTTAAAGATCAGTTGCGTCAGGTGCAGGCAAAATTGGAAGCCCTGCAACAGCAGGAGCAGGAAATTCAGCACACCCTGAGCAAAGCCGATGATGTCAAAGCCGCTGTAGAGCAGCTAAACCAGGCACGGTTAAGGTTAAGCGAACTCGACCAGCTTCAGGTCAAAGTTGCCCCCTTGTTACAGCGGCGGCAGCAGGTTCAGAGCCAGCTTGACCGCATCCAAACCCGCCTAAGTGCCCGACTGGAAGAACTGCACTCTCTCTCACGCCAACTCGAAACCCAACAGCAGCGACAGCCCCAACTTCAGCAGTCTGTTATCGCCGTTGCCGAAAGAATCGAGCATCTAGAAAGACGGCGCACCTACCAGCAGCGCGTGCGCGAAAAAGGACTGGAGCGACGCAGCTTCCTGGAACGCCTCCAGGAACGCCAGCGCGACTGCGAACTACAGCTAGCAGAACTGGATCACAAGATTCAAATGCTGAGGCGAGAAGGAGTAGGACAGTTAAGAGGTGAGGGAGTAGCAGAGATAGAAGAACTCAGCTTCCTGGAAGAATTAGACCGGAGAAATGGTCATACGACTCCCACTGCCCCTTCCCTTCTCCTCTCCCAATCCCCACCCAATCCCCAATCTCCCTTCCCCCCCTGCCCCCTTTGCGATCGCCCTCTGGATGAACACCACCTTCAACTCGTTCTGGAGCGACATCTGGCAGAGCAAAAGGAAGTGCGCGACCAGCTTTGGGTGGTGCGGGAACAGTTGGCGGTCTCCGAGCGGGAAATTCAGGTATTGCGGCAAGAATACCGCGATTTAGATCAAGAGTTAGCAGGCTATGGGACGGCGCTAGAGCGGCGAGGACAGTTGCAGGAACAGCTCAGTATCAGTGCCGACAGCCAAATTCGGCTGCAGCAGGTGATGGAGGAAAAGCAAAAGATCGAGCGATCGCTCCACACCAACGACTACGCCGCCGAATTGCAAGAAGAACTGCGGCTACTTGACCAGAGCGTGCAGCAGCTTCACTATGACGACAAAGATCATGCTCTGGCACGGGGGCAGGTCGATCGCTGGCGTTGGGCAGAAATCAAGCAGGCAGAAATCAAGCAGGCACAGCGGCGACAACTACAGCTTACCCAACGCAAACCGGAACTCGAAGCCAAGCTTGCGGCACTAGAAGGTGAAATTCAAGCAATTCCTAAATCACCTCTTCAGCAACAAATTAATCGTCTCGATCGCCACATTGCAGAAATTGCTTACGATTTAGAGCAACACACCGCCCTGCGAAATGCTCTGCGACAGGCGCAAACCTGGCAACTGCGCTACCAGGAATGGGGGCAGGCGCAACAGCACTATCCCCAGGTGCAGCAGCGTATTGGTGAACTGATAGCGACCTTGCAGGGCAGAATGCAGGCGTTAGAAGCGATCGCCACTCAAATCAACACCCTAAACTCACACCTCACCCAAATTCCTGACTGCACCGCCGCGATGCAGTCCCTCGAAGCGCAAATGCAACATCGACGAGCGCAGTTAGATTCACATCTGGCGCACCTGGGACGATTAGAACAGCAGCAGCAGCAGCTCACACTACTAAAACAGCAGCAGCAGGAACAGCAGCAGCAGTGCAAAACCCTTCAGCGGCAATATCGCGTTTACCAGGAACTTGCTCAAGCCTTTGGCAAAAATGGCATTCAGGCACTCATGATCGAAAACGTGCTGCCTCAGCTTGAAGCCGAAGCCAACCGCATCTTAGGCAGACTCAGCGCCAATCAGCTTCATGTCCAGTTTGTCACGCAGCGGGCAGGACGACGTAAAAGTACCAGCCGCAATCCATCAAAGCTGATCGATACGCTAGATATTCTGATTGGTGACGTGCAGGGCACTCGCCCCTACGAAACCTATTCTGGCGGGGAAGCCTTTCGCGTTAATTTTGCAATTCGGCTAGCGCTGGCGCGACTGTTGGCTCAACGCTCTGGCACTGCTCTGCAAATGCTAATCATCGACGAAGGATTTGGTACCCAGGATGAAGCAGGGTGCGATCGCCTCATTAGTTCTATCCAAGCGATCGCCCCTGACTTTGCCTGCATTCTCACCGTTACCCACATGCCCCACTTTAAAGAGGCATTCCAAACCCGCATTGAGGTTTGCAAAACACAACAGGGGTCGCAGGTAAGCCTTTTAGCTTAATGAGAAGGTTGAATTTTCGTGGGTGAAATGCACGAAAATTCAACCTTTAAAACAGCACCTAGCCCTTCCTAAAATCTAGTGTTAGTCGTGCGAATGAAATACTCAGACGTATTCTCACTTGGGGTACGGAACAGCACGAGTTCGTAGTCGTTGTTTAGTGAATAAACTCGATAAACTGCCTCCGAGGGAGTTAACTGCTGGTTGCGGGGAATTCCAGCATTCTCAGGGAAATATCCGCCACGATTCACAATCGTGTAGCCATCCAGAATGGTGGCAGCAGTATTCACCATGAGCTGAAAGTCACCTGTAAAGTTTGGGTCAACCTGAAGGTCAGCTAGCGTGCCGTATGAAACGGTATTGGTGCCTTGCTGAGCAAATTCTCTGAGCTGCACAAGCTGCACAACGCCACTCCGCAACTCTGTTTGGGCGATCGCCGTTTGCCCCAAAATCGTTAGAGAAGCAACTGCACCTACTAACCCAACTATCATCCGATTTTTCATGCCTAGCTCCTAGTCATCTATAAAACCAAATTACCTTGAAGCACCACTTAAACCAGAGGTGAATTACAACATCGATAACTCTTATAGATGTAAATTTGACTCAATTAGTTTCCGTAATACTGAGAAAATGGGCTTAGGCGTTGAAGAATTACTGGATGAGCAGCGATTACCCAAAGGGGAACTGCTTCGCACCGCAAATTCTCGCTATTGCCGAAAAACATGGAGCTTACAACGTGCGGGTATTTGGCTCAGTTGCACGGGGAGAAGCAACAGAAAGTAGCGATATTGACTTTCTAGTGGATTATAAACTGGAGAAAATAACTCCCTGGTTCCCGGTTGGGCTAATTCATGATTTGGAGAATCTGCTGCACCGCAAAGTAGATGTTGTAACAGCAAAATCGCTGCACTACTTTTTGAAAGACTGTATTCTTCAAGAAGCTGTCTCGCTATGAAAGATTTAAGAGTTTACATCATTCATATTCGAGATTGCATCACCAGAACGGGCAAGAATTGTAAGGTACGTCTAGCCTTTTTAGAATTTGAAAACACAACATATCGTGATCTCGATCGCTCTTAACTAACCCGAAGATAAGTTAGGTTGGCTACGGAAATTACGGATAAAATGTGAGTCGCGATGGAACCTTTAACCGCAACAGTAATCGCTACTCTCATTGCCACCAAAGCTTTTGAGAAGACGGGTGAGCAGCTTAGTGAGGGAGTTTGGAAGTTGGTAAGCAAATTTCTTAGTGCGCTGAGGCGAAAGGATCAGGCAACCGCAGCGGCGATCGCAACGGTAGCAAAAACCCCGGAACTGGCAGAGCAAAAGCCAGAGGATTATGGAGTAGCGACACTGGTTGCAAAAGTCGAAGCCGCCGCTCAGGAAGATTCAGAAATTCGGCAGGCAGCGCAGGAAATTCAGATGGCAGTGCAGGCTCAGCCAGGGGCGATCGCCAGCTATCTAGAATACTATGAGCATGAGGGTATCAGTCCGCCTTCACCAGTTTTTGCTGAGGTTGCTTGATGAGGGTCGGTCGCCTGATTCATTTGTGAGTGGCGATCGCCCAAAAGTAATTCGATTAGTCGCAACATTAAACTCCTCGTTCCCGAACTCTGACCAGGGATGCTGCCTTTGAGGCTCTACCTCATGATTTAGAGACGGAGCTTCCGTAGGGTAGGTTTTGCCGTTGAGCTTTGGCTCTATCTAGGTTTATCTGCTAAACGTTTATCTGCTACAGTTTACAAGTCTCGATGCGAGAGAAGAATACCCTATTCCTCCCTTTCCCACCCACAACCACCAGTAGGATGGGAGGTATCCCCTTTCTCCGGATGAGGTGCTATATGTTACACGAACCCATTGTTTGTTCTTTCGCCAGCCAACGCGATCGCCAAACTTCTTAAATGCCTCCCTATGATACTGTCCGTCTGGAAGGCCGCCACACTCCAGATAAATTTCTTTTTGTACACTAAAGCCAAACTTGCCGTTGCTGTACTTCACCCAGAGAGAGTCAATGGTCTTCAAGTCCGTGCACGGAAAGTTCAAAAGCTCATCTGGGTCAAACCAATCACCCTCATTTTTGCCTACTGCCCGAATCATGACCTTGTAAGTTTCCTGGTCTGCCTCTTGCCACCTCTGGGCTTTCAACAGGTCGCGCAACAGGGTGTAGTCGATTCCTCGTTCTGAGCTGAGGTCATCAGTTATAGATTCTTGAGCAATTGGCTCGTGCTTTAGGACTGCTGCGCTCTGCTGTTTCAGAGATTGTTGTTTAAGGGCTTCTGCTTGCCAGGTCATCCCCAAATCGGGAACTTCCCCTTTAAACAGGTCAGCTAAACTGTCTAGCTCCGCCGTACCAACTTCTGACCCCGCATGATCTACAAATCGTGACGGACTAGAAGGTTGCCCCAGATTCAGGTCTGCTGCATTCTGCTGTTCCAGAGATTGTTGTTTGAGGGCTTCTGGTTGCCGTTGTTGCTCCTGCTGTTCTGCTACTTTTTGGGCAATAATCGGTGCTTCAACCTGAGCAATGTTAGTGTCACTCAGTTTCAGATGGGTCTGCACCAGCTTCAAGTCAGCCCGAACTTTGTCATTAAACGGATAGCCGTATTGAGCGATCGCTTTCATCAACAATTGACGATACCGCTCTAACTGTTGAGGATTAGCAACAGGGTTGAGGATGCCTTGTTTGATTGCCTGTACCTCTGCATCGGTCAGCCCTAATTCTTGCTGCAATTCGTCTAGCAAGAATTGCTCACCCAATGAAATCTCACCATCAGCTGCAAATTTTTCAAATCTCTGGCGATAGAGCGCGATCGCAATATCTTTTTGCTGCTGCTCTCGTAGCTTTCTGCGGTGTTCGATTAAACCTTCCACTACTTGTCGAATTTGTTGGGTGACAAACTCAAAAGCTTCATCCCGATCAGAAAAGCTGGTTACGGGTTGGGCATTTTTAGGAACAGCCTGAAGCTTACTAAAAGGAGCACCTCTCCAGTCAGCCCTCCTCAAAATGACTGGAATCACGCAAGCTTTACCCGAATCGTGCAACTCCATAGCCCGTTTAATCTCAATATCCCAGCAATATTTAGAGGCAATGAAGTCTGAGCTAATCAGCAGCAGAATGATATCAGCGGTATCTTGATTGACTGTGATCTGGTGATCCCACTCATCCCCTGGCAAAATTTTGCGATCGTGCCAGCTTGCAATTAGCTGTTGATGCTCCAGGATTTTCAAGTGGTTGCCAAGCTCATCCCGTAACGCTTCATCTTTATGCGAGTAAGAGAAAAACAGCTTCAGCGCTTCTTCCACCACAATCTCAGTCTCTTTCAGCGAAGATAAATTCTGCTTTTGACTTAATTATAAGGTTGGTTTATGGGGTTTAAGAAGGCAGTCGCCTGATTCTATGCAGCAGAATTAAATGTAGGATGGGCACAGGGCGATGCGAAGCAGTTCCCCCTTTGGGGTAATCGCCTATGCCCATCCCTCATAATTGACTCATCCTGATGGGCAAGCTTTGCTTGACCCATCCTACTTTGACTCAAGTTAACTAGGGCGTTTAGATCTCGATCTCCCAATCTTCAACCTGCAACCCTTCCACCCGTTCAAACTCGCGTGTGTTTTCTCGTTTCCAAACTCCGCCTGGAAATGCTACCCGGAGGCTCTGCCTCCACCTTTCATCAAATCTCTAACTGCACAATCGGCAAAAGTCCCTGCTGATCCAGGTAATCCCGGTAGCTTGAATAGCGCCAATGTGCCGGATCATCGATATATCCTCTACGGATAGGATTCTGATGCACATACTCCAACTTCTGTTGAAATATCTCTGCCGTCAACAGGGCTTGTGGATGCGACCCCTCCTGCCAAATCTGGTAATCTTGCCCGGTTTTGTGGAGTTGCTTATAGAACGCAAGTTGAGACAACCAGTGCCGTCTGTTATTTGCCTTGAGCCAGTCAACAATAGAACGAGCGGTAAAGGATTTGAATGTGCCTATTTCTTTTGACAAGTTGCTGGAGGATGCAATCAGATGAAGATGGTTTTCCATAATCACATAACCGTGTATCGCAATACGGTGGTGAGTGTGTAGGAAAGTGAGAGAATCGAGCAGAATTTGAACTAACTCTGGATTGCTAAACAAGGGAAGCCAGTTGACCACAGTACAGCTCAGGAAATGAGGCTGTTTGTCTAAAAAGCGGTAGCGGCTACGTCCCATTGGCAGTTCTAGTGATTGAGGATGAGGCAGAGCCTCATGATCAGCATTTCCAGGCGGAGCCTGAGAATGAGGGGATAGGAGGAAATTTCAAACTCGTAAATCTGATTCTGAGTTTGTGAATTAGGTTTTGAACTCAAAAACTTGATTTAGAACTTGAAAACCTTATTTTGAGTTTAAAAACCAGGTTTTAAAGTCGCAAAACTTGATTTAAAACTTGTAAATCTTGTTTTGAATTTAAAAATCAGGTTTAAAACTTGCAAAACCTTGTTTTGAATTTAAAAACAAGGTTTTAAACTCTTAAACCTGTTTTTGTTTACAATTTCAAGCAAAAATACCTGCGCGAAGGGCGATCGCCACTACCATTTCCTCAAAAACTCTGTAACTTTCCACCTTGACGAGATACCGTCTGCTCAGATATGCTGTCACGCTAAGGTTGTCTTTTTATACGCAAACAACCTCACTACGCCCAAAAATCTAGCGCCGCTCAAAGCTGTTGGCCCAGCAATGAGCGACTAACCCCCAAACTGAAACGGCAGTCTGGCGGCTAACGGAGAATTTTAACACTCCCCTAGCCACCCCGACTTGTGATGTCAAAAAAGCGTTGCTAACTTTCATCGGCAGCGCGTGCGGGGTGGCTAGGTTTTTGGGGTTTCCTTGCAAACCCTAAACGGAGTCACAACTGATGCCTGAGTGTTTTCTAGATCTCAACTCACCAACCGTTGAGAACACATCTCCTGCTCAATTCCCTGAGCGCGAACGACTGCGAGTTCTCATCATCGGCTCACGCAATGGTGTAATCGAAACGATTCACGATTTACATGGACGTGGCTTTGCCGAAGCGGGAGCGTGGAGTCCTCTGTTACCCGCTCCCAGTTCCGGTGAAGTGATGAGCATCTTGACCCGCGATCGCAGACCAGAAAGGTAAAAAAAGGAAGGGCGATCGCCTCACTAATCATTAAGACAACAGCCTACAGCGGCAGGTTAATCAAAAGGTAAAACCTTAACTCACTGCACAGGTGAAACTGGTTAGCTGCCCGTGAGCTTCAATGATTTATTTGGCGATCGCCAGTCCTAGTTCAAAACTGTTGCCCAAAAATTGTCTAGTAGGGTGAGAAACTCTGTCCACCCAGGCGATGTTAAACCAAAGTAAACATTTGTAAACTAAGAATATAATCTCTGCACCTCACACCCTTATGGCAATCTCATTTGTCAATCACGCCCAAGAGTTGACCTACAACCGCACCTTAGACTACCTCAAGTCCAGCATGTTCAAGGACTCAATGCATGTCCTGGAAGACGAACCTAAGTTTAATCTGCTCTACAAAGAGACAACGCTGATTGAGGTAGAGGTGCTGCCCTGGGAGATTCACCCCTGGGAAGATTCGGAGGTGGCGATCGTCAGAGCCTCCAGCCATATCACCGTTGGCAGCACCGTAGATGCTGATTTGATTCAGTTTTTGCTATCCGAAAATCGCAAAATGCGGTTCGGTGCATTCCAGCTTGACGAAGCGGGACAAATCCTATTTGTCCACAGCATTTTGGGTGGTGAAAACATGGATTTGCTGGAGTTAGAAAGCTGTCTGCTGTCGGTGGCGGCGATCGCCACCCGCTACGACGACATCATCACCGCTACATCCCCATATTCCGCTTGAGCTGCTGCAATTCTTCTTCTGTTTCCCACTGTTGAAAGCTTTTTTCCAGCGGATCATACGCCGTAGAAGTACTGCTAAAGCTGTAATCTTGATTCCATCCAGCGGTTTGCCAACGTTGCTCAGCTTGCTGAGTGGCGCGGGTTGCCTGCGCTTCTGCCACTTTCGTCTGCACTTCCTTGCGCCGAAGCTGAATTTGCCGCTGTAGCTCGATGGTTTGCTTGCTGCGATCTTTGAGCACTTCCATTTGTCCCCAAAGCTGATTGCCTTGACTCAGTAGAGCCGCTTCCCTTTCTTCCGCAGGTTTTACTAAGTCAGTTCTTCCGGCATTTTTTGCCTTCTCAATCCGAATGTGCCAGCGCTGCACTTCCTGAGCCGTTTCCAGGATTTGATCTTGCAGCCGCTTTTCGCGCGATCGCAAATCTGCCAACAAGCGAACTGTTTCTTCTTCCTGCTCCCGCAATTTTTCTTCTAACGCTTGCAGTTCCAGATGCGGGTTGTTGCGTAGAAACTCCTCCAGCCGAGTTTCTAAAAACCGACTGAAATCCTCAAATACGCTCATTATCAGGAATCCCTTGCTAGCAAAACTGCCTCTTCATCCTAGCAAGCTACCCCTACTGAAACATAATTCCAATGGAGCAGAATAAACATCCATTCATGCATCCGAGAGTGCAATTTTTTCTCTGGGTTCGGTAGTAGCAGCTACAAACTTGTTATAACAATGGCGGCAAACTAATCCTCAAACTTACTCACCGTAACCTTTAAATCATCTATCTGGAGTTGCAACTTCGCTCACTTCGGAAATGTTTTGGTGTTGGAGGATCAGTTCTCCATCCGCGAAAACATATCCAAATGAGGCAATCCCAGACCAGCCAATATTTCTTGAAGGAGCGAAACCGCTGATGTTTTCTGATGCATTGCTTCTGGCACAAGTTGCCATTGAGGATTTGCCAAAATCAACTCAATTTCTAGAAACCTTTGTTGCAGAATCCTACTACTACTGGGCTTCTGTATTCATGCTGATTATCCATGCAGGTTTCCTTGCCTACGAAGGGGGAGCCTCCAGAACCAAAAACGTTTTGGCAACGATGGTCAAAAACTTGATCACGCTATCGAGCGTAGGTTTAGCGTTTTTCTTCTTCGGCTGGTGGGTTTACAATGCCTTTCCCCTATTTCCAGTCAGTGGCGGAATCTTAGGTCCGTGGACAAACCCAGAAGCCAGCGAAACCATCGCTGCAGCAATGCCCTACGTAGAGGCTTCCTACCCCTGGTCGCCAGCCCTTGGTCCTAACACAGCCGACCATATCACCGGAGTATTCTGGTTTGCTTTTGCGCTATTTGCTATGACGACTGCCTCCATCCTTTCGGGTGCGCTCATTGAGCGGGTCAAGATTGGTGCATACGTCGTCATGTCGATTGTCTTGGGAGGGTTCACCTGGGTTGTGGGAGCCGCTTGGGGTTGGAATTATTTTGGCTGGTTGTTTAACTCCTTTGGCTATCACGACTTTGGCTGCGCTGCCGTGGTACATGGAATCGCAGGTTTCTTCACGCTAGGCGTGTTGATCAACCTCGGTCCAAGAATTGGAAAATATGATGCTCAAGGAAATCCTCGACCCATTCTCCCGCACAACTTACCGCTAACAATGGTGGGGCTGTTACTCATCTTTGTGGGTTTCTATGCATTCCTCGCAGCTTGCTTAATTTTCTTACCCGGCTACTCTGCGGAGACAACTATTTATGGCACACCGATGACACTGGCATCGATTGGTGTGAATACCACTTTGGCACTAGCAGCAGGAATTATAGCTGCCTACATCTCCTCTAAAGCAGATCCGTTTTTCACCATTTCAGGCGGCTTAGCTGGCATCATTTCAGCAGGTGGCGGGATGGATCTCTACCATCCAGCTCTGGTTATTATCATTGCTTTCATCGGTGCCTTCATCATGCCGAAAGTGGCGCTTTTCGTCGAGAAAGCTGGCATTGATGATGCGGTAGGAGCCGTTGGGGTACATGCCTGGTCTGGACTATTTGGTTCTGTGGTTGTCGGCATTGCAGCGGCGGGCTTCCCTCAAGGAGAGTCAGTTCCAGCAATCAACTTGGGTGGACAAATTCTGGGTGCGTTTATCTGCACCGTTCTATTGGGCTTCATCCCGGGATACGGCACAAGTTGGATTCTAAAGAAGCTGAATCTACTGCGGGTCTCTCGTCAAGAAGAAATCGAGGGGTTAGATCTGTCAGATCTAGGCGTTGAGGGCTATCCAGAGTACGCCATGATGTCTTATGTGACGCAGCGAATACCTGCTCCAACTGCCGCAGCACGACCAGTTTCCGGTTCTACAGAGCTAGCGCCTGAGTAAGGAGGAATGAAAATGATTAGTCCATTTGAGACTTTTGAAGAGTTTTCTGCAGCAGAAGGTCCAATTTACACCTTTGCGAACAGTCCGGTTGTCATTGGTATTTTGCTGGTTATTTGTTTATTAATTTCGCTCTACTTTGTCTATGCTTCTTTTGTGATCAAGAAAGGAGTATCGACTGGACACAATCCCATGTTTTTGGGAATTGTCATTGCAACAGGCGCACTTTCACTGGCGGATCAGGTGTATGCCAATCATATGAGGGAGGGCAATCGCCCAACTGCCAGCATCACCCAGCCCGACAAACCTCACGCAAGCCGCAACTTTCAACCGCTTGCCCTATTGGGGTTAGTGAGTGGCGGAGCAGCAACCCGTCGCCGCAAAAATCGTCCTCACCCTTCTGCTGCTATTCGTAAGCGTAGAGTTCGCTAATTCTGTAAACCTGATTTACTTCTTTCTCACTAAAAGAATTAGGGATGCACCCCCGCGACGCGGGGGTGCATCCCTAATTCTTTAAAGGGAAGGAGGAAGGCAAAGCTTTCCTCCTTCTTTTTAGTTTAGGGAGTTGAAGTAGCCTGAGTCGTTGAGGAATTTCTTTGCTCAATCACCACCCTTTCCCCATAGTTCAGCAACGTATCTAAAACGGCTAGTCGGTTTTCCCAAGTGCTAATCCGATAGCTGTGGTTTAACGATTGCAAATACATCCACCGATTGAAATTAGAACGGAAGCTGTTCAACTGGGCTCTAGCCCGTTCTAACTTTTGTCGGGAGGGCTGATCCGCTAGCTCGTTGAGTGCTAGTTCCAGAGCTTCTGCCTCGGTGCGCCATTCCTCAAGCTGCTGGTCGCGCATCCAAAGCTGCCCGTTTTCTAGCAAATAGCTCCACTCTCGCTGCAAGGCGTTATATCGGGTTACTGCTGTGGCAAACGGCTGACGATAGGGAATGGGAGTATCAGTTTCGCCCTGAGTCCGGCTGAAAATGCCTTGCAGATTCTCGTTCAGATTCTCAACCGCAAATAGCGAATAGCCCCCGGCCGGTAGGTCACGCAAGGCCTGAATCTGGTCAAGGGCGGCCGACTCGGGCAGATTAAGCAGGCGAATTGCTGGCAATACCAGGATGGAACCTAGATCTGCGTCTGTATCTAGCCAGGGACCAGCCAGCCTTTGTAGACGGTTGGTGTCCATTGCATAACTCATCGGCACGATCAGATCAACGTCGCCACGCCGCGCCCAAACTTCCCAGTTTTGCTGAATCTTTTGCACCCGCTCATGTTCTGACATGGAAAAGACGGCAGCCGATAAAACCAGGTCAGGGTTGCGTTGCCTCAGTTGGCGGGCAGTATCTGCAACAAACGAATTAATCTGCTCAGTGCGAAAGTCTGTCCACCGCTGCCAAAGCTGGCGATCGCTGGGTGAAATCTCAACGGGGTCAACCCCTGTCAACCGCTGAAACTGCTGACGAGCAGCCAGTCCATAGCCATAGCTGCGACCAGCGCTAGGGTCTTGAAAGGGATAGCGAATGTAGTCAAGCTGCAAGCCATCCACGTCATAGCGCGTCACGATTTCATCATACAGGCGCAGCAAATATCGCCGCACCGCAGGGTTAGCAGGATCTAAAAAGGGTTTGCCCTGCCCCGGCGGAAACATACTGCCCCGGTTGTCATAATTTGCCCAATCGGGATGCGCTGAAATTACTGGACCGGGATAGTCTGCGGGTTGGTTGAGTAACGTGTTGTGCGGACGATTGCCTGCTGCAAACGCCCATACCCAGGCATGTAGCTCAATGTCACGTTCGTGCGCCAGATCAACCGCTTCTGCCAGGGGATCCCAATGACGGGTAAGTGGGTTTTGCTCAGGCGCAACGTCGCTGGGGTAAATGGGATAGCCCGCATTCACCGTTTCAAAGAAGACAGTATTAATTCCAGCGGCAGCGAGGCGATCAAAAATTTGCTCTAGTCCACGTCGCGAACCCGCTCGTACAATCGTGCCTCGGTCAAGCCACATAGCGCGAATTTCGGGCTGTGCTGAGGGGCGATCGGTGGGGAAGTTTTCCCACAAGATTTCTCTGGCTCGAAGCCACTGCCGTCGTGCAGTTGCATAGTCTCGTGCCGCAACAAGCTGAGGAAACTCTTCTAGAATTTGCTGCGCTTCACGCACCGTTTCATTGACCGATTCACCATTGCTAGACAGTCTCTCCGCAAGAACAGTGCTGTCGGCACTGGCAGTCAGCACAGGATTACTTCCAGCGCTATTCGTGGCAGCATCAACGTCTCTCAGACTGACGCTGCTGTTGGCTGAGTTTGCCGACAGCAAAGCACTTTCAAATCGACCAATCAGATTTTCTAGCTCCTGACGCATGGCGATCGCCTCTAGCGTCGTAATCGGCAAAGCGCTCATTTCAACCGGCACGCCTGCCGGGGCAACCTGCTCAGCCGGGTCTAAAGAGTTAGGAGTGACTGGACTAGGAGAAGGCGATCGCCCAGGTCGCGTGGGGTTAGGAGCCATCTCAGCAACAGGGGCGGCTGGAGCCTCTGTGCGAGATGAAAACTCGGCTGGAAAGTTAGCCTGATCGGGTTGATTAACGGCAGATGGGGCAGGAAGTGCTTCATCAGACATCGAGGCGACATCGCCATGACGACCCAGTGCCGCCCGCAACCAGGTGCTATCCAACGCAACTGAACCGGAGCTATCCCCGCCCCAGTGCCAGCCTAAAAAGGTGGTTCGCTCTGTAATCACCACCGCTGGAACCGTATCTCTGCCGCCCGTTGATTGGGAATGCTCAAACCAACCATTACCCGCAACATTCTTCCAGGTGGCGACCGTCTGACTCGACAACCCATCGGGAATAACGGCTGCTCCCAGGACAGAGCTTGATGTTTCCGCTTCATTCACCCATGCCTGGTTTGCGTCAGAAGTTGGCTCCAGTGCAGCAGGCTGCTCAAGCTGAAAGCCCCAGTAGGCTCCCAGGAGCGATCGCAACGCCTGCTGTACCCCATAAGACGAAGAGCTACCCACCGGGCCACTGACGATCAGCCTGCCGCCCCGATTCATCCAAGACTCTAAGGCCAAAAGCTGCGCCGACGTAATCGTCTGCACGTTCGGCAAGAAAATTACCGTAAAGCCTTCCAGGTCAGCAGCTCGCTGCACCTGCTGCAAATCGATCACCTGATAGGGCAGTTCTGCGGCTTGCAGCCGAGTTGTCACTTGATTCCACTGGGATGCATTGTCTTGACTGCGAACAACGCCCAGCGTGAGGGGCTGCGATCGCCGTGCCTGTGCTACACGAGAACTGGGTGCCGTCCCAGCCTGAACGCTCAACAACAGAGTAGGAGCATACAACAGAGTTCCAGATAAGGTTCCGGCTAAAACTCTCTTCCATCTGGCAGTACGATGGTTGCGCCGCGCTTGGGTTTGACGGAGCGGCTGACTAAAGCGATGAATCAATGAAACTTACTCCTCACGTCCAAATGCGGTCAACACCTTGCAGAAGCATGGCTAAATTCGTTGGCTTCCTGCGCTGGGAATCCATCTAAAACTCAATTGGGCTTTTGAAGATTGAGTTTTTAGATGGTGATCTGCAGGGCACGAATAGGGTCTTAGGCTTCAGTTAACTGATTGAACCAAATATGAAGTTGCTTAAAGGATGATCTCATATTTAGGCAACCGGTCTATCTGCTAAAAATACTGGATGGTGAACTAGTCCATACAAAGCCAGCCACAATCAGTGAAATTTGTGAGTAGCTTGGTGGTGGAGAAGTTATTTCAGGAAAGTCATAGTTGGATATGTCCCTGATACAAGATTTTACTGGGGTAGAAAGTTTTATCAGGAATCTAAGCGCTTGATTGCAGCAAAGTGAATAATTCTTTTGATTGTTCCCATTGCAGCAGAGTAAATAAGCCTTGAGCTACGTCGTCACTGATCCTACCGTCTCCACCTTGTGCTGAAAACCCTGCAACCTGTCGTTACATATAATCTTCACTTAGAGTAATCTTCACCTACCGCGCTTTGCGCTTGAGCAGGTTTAGTTTTTTGCTGTGCACCTTGCTGAGCGCAGCACACAGCAAAAAATTTGTAGCTTAGGCAATTGAAAAATCCTATGAAGGAATCAGTTCTGCCTTAAGTAAGAGGAATGGAGTAAAGCTTTGCGACTAGGGGTACAAAGCAAAGCCTCGTCATCCGGCATCACCACAAACTTACTCAATTCCCTCATTCACAGGGAATCGATCGATTAGCTGAATCGCTCGGTTAGCGTTGGCTCTCAGCGCACTGGGAAGGTGGGGAACATGGGGGATTTGGGAAAGAAAATCGAGGGTACGGCGGAAAATTCGAACGATGTCGCCTTCGTCCAGACTCGTGTTGGTGCAAAGCTCTGCCCACTCTACACCCAATGCCCACTGCTCGACCAAAGCAATCCATTCCAGCTCTAGCCAGACGGGTAGCGCAATCTGATAGCGCCGCTGAAGCTGAAAAAGCTGACGACGAATGCCTCGCAGTCCGCTGAGTGCTTCTTCAACGGTTGGCGAGAGATCATAGCGAATCCAATTGTCAGGACGCGATACCTCTGTGACTAAGGCAGCACAGGCAGTGGCCAGATGGTGAGGGTCTAAGTCGTCGAGTTCGCCGGATGCTAGAGCAAGCCCTAGCCAAAGTTCGTTGTCTCCCCGAATAGCAGCGGCGACCTGTCCCATGGGAGTGGGGGTAACTTCTTCGACACAGCCAAAGTGCCGCAAAATTTCTAGCAAGCTGAGAAATTCTTGCCAGTAGCGCTGGGATTGTTTGCCGAGTTTGCCCTGCCGATCGCCAATTTCATCCTGTATTCGCTCAATTCGGTGCTGCCGTTTGAGCAGTGCCGTTGGGTTACCCCATTCCTGTGCCGGGTGACTTTGAATCTGAGCCTCAACCATTTGAACTCGCTCTAGCTGTGCCTGGATTTCGGGGGCAACGTCAAGCATAGAGGGGGGTTGGGGAATTTTGGTGGCGATCGCCTCTGTTTCCTCATTGCCACTGCGGCTCTGCCCCGGTTTAGGTGGCATTTCAGCGGGTGGGTTGAGGTGGTCTACGCCTGCCAATCGGGGAAATTCACCGTGCAGCCGGACCACATCAGCAACCGTAACCACATACCAGCGATTGTCTTTACCCAGGCAAACCAGGTAGGGAAACTGACCTGCCCCAGGCACTTTGGTGACTAGCACCGCAGGCAAGGGAGACGACACGGGGACGTGTTTTCCCTTGAGGCTGAGAACCGTTCCGGCGATCGCAAAGGATAGCGCTGTGCCAAGCTCACTTGCCTGCACTTCCTGCGCCTGCTGCTGCAAAATTTTGAGCAAACGGCGTTCTTCTTTTAGCCGTTCCTGAAGTTTTTCGTAGTTGGCAAGCAGAGTGCTATCAAAGGCGGCTAGCTGAGCCTGATGGTGTTCTAGCTCAGCAAAAAGGTCAGCGATCGCCTGCTGCTGGGGCTTCAGGTGTAGCGTTGCCAAATATTGCCCAAAACTGCGCTCGATCAGGTCTTTTGCTTCTCCCAGAGTGTGCGTTTGCAGCAGATTTAGCACCATGCCATAGCTGGGCGTAAATTGGCTAATTAGCGGGTCTGCCCCTGATGTCGCCAGATAAGCCGCTTCAGATGCGCCTTCAAAACGGGTTTGCACCGTCACCACATGTCCCAATTCATCCATGCCGCGTCGTCCTGCCCGTCCTGCCATTTGCAGAAACTCGGAAGCGTTGAGCAGACGATGACCACGATCGGTACGTTTTGACAGGCTGGAAATAACCGTGGTACGGGCAGGCATGTTAATTCCGGCAGCCAATGTCTCGGTGGCAAACACAACCTTGATTAGCCCTTGCTGAAACAGTTCTTCAACTAAACCTTTCCAGGCTGGCAAAATTCCGGCGTGGTGAGCTGCGATTCCGCGATATAGCGGCTCGATCTGCCCGCTACGACCGGCTTCTGGGTTGCGATGCAGGAAGCTATCAATTTGGGTTTTGAGCGCTTGTGCCTCTGCCTCATTCACCAGCGACATTTGCTGTAGCTCGTTGACGGCAGCATCGCATCCCTTGCGGCTAAAGATAAAGTAAATAGCAGGCAGCATATCTCGCTGCTGAAGCTGGCTGACAACATACGCCAAACTAGGAGTATCCTGCCGTCCTCGTTGTTTGCCTCTGTGCTTAAGGTTGGGGTTAATGCTCTTCTGGTTACGATTGAGCAGCGGGAACAGCCCTTTGGGGTTGCAGAAGTGAAACTGCAACGGAACTGGGCGGAAGTCTGAATAAATTAGCTCGGTTGGTCCGTGAACGCGATCGATCCAGTCGGTGAGCTGATCGCTGTTGGCAACGGTGGCAGACAGGGCAACAAGCTGGACTTCGGGTGGACAGTAAATTACAGATTCTTCCCAGACCGTCCCGCGTTGGCGGTCGTTCATGTAGTGGCATTCGTCCAGCACGACTGCTTCTACATGAGTGAGGGAAACGCCAACTTCACCAATTGGCGTACCGTAAAGCATGTTGCGGAAAATTTCAGTGGTCATCACCACAATGGGGGCATCCCGGTTGACGGAGACATCTCCAGTCAGCAGCCCGACTTGTTCCGCACCAAAGCGATCGCGAAAGTCTCGCAATTTCTGATTTGACAAGGCTTTGAGTGGCGTAGTGTAAAACACTCGCTTACCCTGCTCTAGCGCCCGATGAATTGCATACTCACCAATTAACGTTTTCCCAGAACCCGTAGGCGCACACACAACAACCGATCGCCCCTCGTTTAGGGCGACGATCGCTTGCTTCTGAAAGTCATCCAGCTCAAACGGAAATAATGTTTCTAGATCAAGTTCAACAGAGTTTTGAAAATTCACTGGCTCAAGTTCCGGCACAGTATGGCAAAGAAATAAGGTGGGGCGATCGCAAAATTGCGTTCTTAACTTATATCAATTCATCTCAATGATGACATTCTCTAGAGACTTCCTCCAAAAGTGCATACTTAAACAAAGGATTCAGATTAATCAGTCTTTACCCTCAACTTCCCACCTGCACAATTCGCCACGCCTGCTCGATCGCCCTCTCTGAGAAGCCCAGTTCGACCAAAAGCTGTTTTGCCTGAGCCAGTGTGATGTTTTGAGTTGCTAGGAAATGCGATCGCGCCGTCACTTTAGCCCATTCCTGCAGTTCGGGGGAAAGGATCTGCGCGTGAGCGGAGCTACTAGACGGCAGTTTTGGAAGGTTTTGGTGATCGGAAGTTGCTGCCAGCAGAATCAGAAGGCACTGAAGCACCTCTCTTTGCATTTGAGTCAGCTTCAGATCTGAGGAAAGCGGAACTTCTACACCTGTGTTTCCCAAAGTTGTCGTGTCAGGTTCATTAGCCTGCAAAGCAGATTCATTAGCCTGGACAGAAGGATTTGCAGCATCCATAGGCGCTTCTTGCTGCGGCTTCCGAGTTGCCAACCCACCTGCAAAGCCACCTAAAACCATACCCGTCCAGAGCCCGGTAAAGCTGCCCTGCCACGCGGCTCCGGGAGTGACCCAGGCTTCACAGATGTTTCGCAAGCTCCAGGGTTGAGTTTGACAGCGCTGGGTCTGAGCGTTGACACTCATCTGTCCACCGATCAAAAAGCCAAACGCTCCCGATGCCAAAGCCACAAAGGTACAGATCAAGGTTCGCTGAGTGGGCAGGGGCACCTTTTCTCTCCTGATGACGCTGGATTGATTTTAGCGGTTCTATCTTAAACCATCTCATCGCCATATCAGCCGTGCGATGCACGACTGACATAGCACACATCCATTTTGCGTTTATCTGAATCAGCCTGTGTTTCTCATGCCAGCGGCAATCCCGTTGATGGTGAGTAGTGCGCCGCGCAGCAGTTCGCCCCGACTATAGCGAGAGCGAATCACACCGGAAGCTGCATGGGTTTTGTGCTGCCGCAGACGCTTGAGCAGAGAGACTTGCAGGAAGCCTAACGGTACGATGGTGCCATTGCGAAGCTGGACCGATCGCTGAAGCTCAGGGTCGCCATCTAGCAGACGCTTATGTCCGGTGATAGTCAGAACCAAATCGCGGGTGAGGTGAAACTCAGTAGCGATTTGCTCAAACACCTGTTGGAAGCGATCGCGATCTTCAGGATGAGTCAACTCTCGCACATAGTGACTGGCGATTTGCAAATCCACCTTAGAGAGGGTCATCTCACACTTAGAGATCACCATTTTGAAGAAGGGCCACTTGTAGTAGAAGTAGCGCAATAGCTTCAGGTTTTCCTCAGGTTCTTCTGCTAAAAAGGACTGAATTGCCGTGCCTACGCCGTACCAGGAAGGCAGCAAAAAGCGAGTCTGCGTCCAGCTAAATACCCAGGGGATTGCCCGTAGGCTAGACAAATCCTTTTTGCCGCCACGCCTTGCCGGGCGAGAACTGATTTGCAGTTGGCTAATTTCTTCGATCGGGGTGACCTGATGGAAGAAGTCAATAAAATCGGGCTGTTCGTAGATTAAATTGCGGTAGTGAGAACGCGATCGCGCCGCGATTTCTTCCATAATTTCGTGCCAGGGCTGAATATCATCAAAGCCGTTTCGCAGCACGCTAGCCTGAATCACGGCAGTGGCGATCGTTTCCAGGTTATACAGCGCCAGTTCTGGCAGATTGTACTTAGAGGCCAGCACTTCGCCTTGCTCAGTGATCTTGATTCGCCCATCAATACTGCGTCCGGGCTGCGCCAAAATCGCTTCATAGGCTGGACCGCCACCCCGACCTACAGAACCGCCCCGTCCATGAAAGATGCGTAAGGAGATGTCATAACGCTCAGCCACTCGCTGTAATGCTTGCTGCGCCTTGTGAATTTCCCAGTTGCTGCTAAGAAAACCAGAATCCTTGTTGCTGTCAGAGTAGCCCAACATCACTTCTTGCAGCGACAGCGGCTGGGTTGCCGGAGCTGAGCTTTCTTCTCCTTCTTCATTCTGCTTGTAGCCCCCCGACAGATAGGATCGGTAGAGCGGCAACTCAAACAGATGTTGCATTACACCTGGGGCTCGCTGCAAGTCTTCAACTGTCTCAAATAGCGGCACGACCTGAAGACTACCCGATCCGGTTGAGGGATCGTAAAGTCCAGCTTCTTTAGCAAGCAGCAGCACTTCCAGCAGGTCGCTAACGTTGTGGCTCATGCTGATGACGTAAGTTTGGCAAATTTCTGCTCCAAACTCTTGATGCAGCTTTCGCACCATGCGGAAGGTTTTAATCGTTTCGCAAGTCTTTTCAGAAAAGGGCAGTTCCGTTGGAATGAGGGGGCGACGGGTTTGCAGTTCGGTCGCTAGCCAGAGCGATCGCTCCTCCTCCGACAACTCGTTGTAAGCGCGAGGCAAAATCTGTAGATAGTTGCCGATTTCATCCAACGCATCCGAGTGGCGTGAGCTTTCCTGACGAATATCCAGATAAGCCAGGTTAAACCCGTAAATTTCCACCTGACAGATTAAATTTTCCAGATCCTTGCAACTTAGCCCCGTCTCCTCCAGGTTGCGCTGGATCAGCCGCAGTTCTGCCAGAAAATCTGTACCAAAGCGGTAAATTGCAGCCGGGTTGATTTCTGGAATTTCATCCTGGAAACAGTCGCCTTTATAAAGCTGAAGGCTGCGATCGCGCGTATTCTCTAGGCGTTTTTGAATGTAAGCCAGCTTTAGCCGATAGGGTTCCTGCCGATAGCGAATTGCCAGCTCATCGTACACCTCTGGCATCTGCATCTGGTCTTGCTCCAGCGACTCCAGCAGATCTGGCAAAACATCACTCCAGTGCAGGGACAGACTCAACAAATTCGTCAGTTGCTTGATCGACTGAACATACTTCTCCAGTACCAGATTGCGCTGATAGCAAGCTGTCTTCCAGGTGATTTGTGGAGTGACAGAAGGATTTCCATCTCGGTCAGAGCCAACCCAGGAGCCAAACTTGCAGAAGTTATAGCTAGGCGGCCGTAACCGTGGAAAAGTAGTGTGCAGCGCATGGCGAAACCGCCGATAGAGTTGGGGAATCGCATCAAACAGCACTTCCTGGAAATAGTGCAGCGTGTAGTCTACTTCATCCAGGACCGTCGGCTTAAACTGGTGCAACTCATCCGTGCGCCACCACAGGCGAATTTCCTCGGTCAACTGTTCACGTAGGGTCATCGCTTCCCATGAAGACGCTACCCCAAATGCCTGTAGACCCTCTTCTGCCTGGTCAAGCTGCCGCAAAATTTTAGCAATGCGTCGCTGTTTGTCGCGAATGGTATGACGCACAATTTCGGTCGGGTGAGCCGTGAAAACGAGCCGAATATCTAAATTGTCGATCAGCCGCTGGATCTGCTGAGGCGGCACATTGAGCTGCCTCAGTTTTGGGAATAGCCCCTGGAGACTGGCAGATTCTCGCCGTGAGGAAATTTCTTGCAGGCTCTTCTCTAACAGGTCTGCCTGGGGTCCACCACTTTTCGTTTCATCGGCTTGTGGCAAAAGAGAGGATTCGGCAGCAAAACCCGGAATCGTCTCTCTAGCGCCATTGGCATTTTCATAAGCGGCTCGATATTGCTGTTGCTGTCCGCGCTGCTCATAGTGTTGCTCAACGATGTTGATTAACTGAAAGTAGAGCGCAAAGGCCCGAGCAGCCCGAATTGCTTCATTCAAATCAAGCTTTTCGACGACCTTTAAAGCTTCAGATTCGACGGACTCGGGAGCTTGTCCTTCGGGGGAGCACATGTCCCGCAGCTGGCGCAGCAGATCGACAAGCTGCTGACCGCATTCTTGCAAGAGAACAGCCTCCCACAAATCTTCTACGACCTTGAGGCGATGACGTAGAAACAGATCTGAAGTAGAGGTCAGCGCAACGGGCTGTTCTGCCTTTGATTCTGTTGCTGTGCCGGAACTAAAAGCATCATCAGATGAGTGGAGTGTTGAACTCATAGTCTGTCCTGGCAAGAATACTCGATAATTCTATGGGTTTTAGCGGGATAAATTCTAGTTTTTCAGCATAAGAAACGGCATACGCCATTTTCCGAAATAAGTTAATCCTGAATTCGGAGGATTGAACTCAACAGCTTGTTGCATCAAAAGCTAATCCAAGCCTGACAGCAGATTCTTCAGGCTTGGCAATCCCAACTGTGTCAATACTGACCGATCGCAGATTTAGACTTCTGTTACATCTACGTCAGATTTATCTGCAGTAGTAGAAAAGTCAAGCACAGGCAATCGATCGCCCCGAAACACCTCTTCGCTTGCCTGTCCTAGATCTTGCATCAACTCAGCCAGTGCTTTACCTGCTAATAGACCGACTAGTAAAGGTGCTGTAGCTAACCCAAGCAAAAGTTCTGAAGAAATTTTAAGGTTCAACATATTATTATCTAAGCCAACTGTTTATCAGAGGAAGAATGGTCAAGGAAAGATTTGTGGGCGATCGCAAGTTAGTCTACGAAATAGTCAACGAAGTTGATCGACTGGAGTTAATCTGCTGAGTTTACAAAAATTGCATTCTCAATTGCATTCTCCAAGATTCTGAAGCGTGATCGATAAGATCAGACTAGATAGCAAAGCAAAACCTCTATTCAAGGCTTGGGAATCGGACTGTAGAAAACTCAAGGAGAGAAGAGTTGGTGCTCAAGCGACTGGAACTACAAGGTGTAGTTAAACCTATGCTAGAACATTGCCAAAAGTTGAGATTACTGAATGGAGCACAGCTTCACAACAATTCTGCAACAGACCAGGCTTCACGGGGGTTTAGCGGTACTAGAGCGGTACAGATTTCGTGGCTCGGTCAGTTGAGAACTGTTGAATTGACCTGCGTGAGAGTATGCTATCCCTGAGAGCAAGATTATTAGAAGTTTTGAATCGGTTAAGACTAGTAAGACTAACGTAACGTTCTGATGGCACATCCAGTAGACGCATCTCGTTCAAAAGGGCGATCGCCCCTGGCTCAGTGGTTTCATCAGACGATTGAGATCCCAGTTCGGACTCAGTTTCGGCTGCGGGGCAACAGTCTCTATATTCTCTGTGAAGGATTGCCTCAGACCGAACGAATAGACACCCTAATTCGCCTGGTCAAATCGCTCAAACACACCGACCTGAACAAGCTGGTTCCAGTTGATCAGCCGCAAATTTACCAAATCTCACTGGATGGTCGAGTTGCAGGACAAAATCGCCCTGAATGGACGTTTACGATTCATCTCAATCAGCTTGACCAGCATCTTGAAGCGCTACTAGCAGAAAAGTATCCCCCTGCCCCAGAAAGCCCTCCCGAAGAGCAGCATCCCTCTCAACCCGTCCCCCTAGAACCTGCTCCTGTTGTTCCTGAATTTTCGACGCTGCCCAGCAAGCTGGCTGAGCCAGTTCGCAAGTCCTCCGCTGCCAAATCTAGCCCAGACTCAGGCTCAGGAATATCAGGGCGAACTTCGACGGTCTTGAAGCCACCCGTTTCTGCTGCAAAGCGTTCGGCGATCGCCATTTCAAATCGCAGTCTAGCTAAGCAAGGACAACCTGATGCGATCGCCCGCTATTTAAGCGAAACCCTCAGTGCTCAGGGGATTGCAGTCAAAGTTCACGTTAAAGCCAGCCCTTACTCCAGCCGTGCCGCCACTTCCATTCCTGCTGCAGTGACGGCAATTCCGGCTCACCCTGCCCAGCGACTCTGGATTACCTGTGAAGCGGCTTACAGTCCTTCTCCTTCCCTCATTGCCGAACCAATCGCCAAACTACTGCGAGACTTGCAGCTAGAAGGATATCGAGATGCGCTGACCAGCATTCAGGTGCAGGGAGAAGCGAAACCAGATTGGGTCTTGCGCGTAGACCTGACTCCGCCCGAAGAAATGCTGCGAGAGTGGGCGCGCTGGGGAGACGTCGAGGCGATAACCCGACTGGTTAATCGGGCGCTGGTAGAGTCAAACATTCACGTTGCGACGGCTTCGCTAAAAGAGGCAACGCTGCATCTGTCTTTCAGCTATTCTGAGAAGTCTCAGGCGGCAGTTGGCGAAACGGCTCCCAGCCAGGAAGCGATTAATGCGACTGTTGGACCCCTGTTAGCGACTCTTGCCCCTCAAGGCATTCACGCTGTGACAGTTTATGGTCAGGTGCCAGGACAGGAGGCTCCTGCCTGGGTCAATTGGCTAAATCTGCCTGCGGCGGAGCATCCTGCCCTGGCTGAATCAACGCTTGATCTGGCTAAGCAAGGCGATCGCCCCGCAATTGCATTTTTGCTCAGCCGCTTGCTCAACCCCGATTTAGACCAGCAACTTGCGACGGGCGGCATTCGGCTCCAGGTTCTGCTCAAGCAAGATCTGCTGCACATCATGAGCGATGCCCCGGTTTGCCCACAGCAGCAACAGGTTGGCTCAGCGATCGCTCGTTTCCTGCGTCCGTTAGAAATTCCTGGCATCACCGGAGTGCGTGTCTATGGACGGCGATCAGGGCAAAAGCGCCCGCGCTGGAGCTATGGGGCTGACTTTAATTTGCGCGATCGCCTGGTGCCCGAAGCGGCTCCAGAGTTTGCTGCAACCGATGCGTATGTAGGCGACCTGATTACCCGTTCCGACGACTTGATCATCCGTCCCGACCTGACCCCGACGGATATTCAAACCGCCTGGACAAAGCTACGTCAGGAAGCCGTTCATGCCATTCAGCAGACACTCCTGCGCTCTCAGTTTTTCATTCCTCAAGAGGGCGCAGCGCTGCATGACACCAGCCCAGCCCGGCAAGTTGGCATTGCCCTGGTTTGGGGAGCGGTCGGCTTACTGTTGATGGTGCAGGCAGACTGGATGCTAGGTCGAGTCCTGCAATCGGCTCCTGCGTCTGTTGTAGAAGCGCGATCGCCCGAATTACTTGAATCCCCAGCCCTTCCCGTTACGCCCCCCGTTGCCGCATCTCCTACTGCTGTTCCTCCTGCATCTAATCTGCCAACTGTGGCTGTTGACGCACAAGCGGATGCAGCAGAACCTTTACCTGAAGCAGGCGAAGATGCTGAGAACCAAGATGCTCAGAATATTTTTGATACTTCCAGCTTTGTCAGTGCAGCAACCCAAGCTAACCCTGAATCAATCGAGCCGAACCGTTTACCCAATGACTTACCCAGCAATGGGTCAGCTAACCTACCCAGTAGCGATCCAGCCCCATTGATTAGTCCAGACATGGCGCTAACCTTTGCGGATGGTTCACCCTACCCCACCTTCAACAGTCAACAGTTTGACCAAAAGATTGCGCTTTATCATCAGCGGTTGGTCGAATCTGGCCCACCTGATGTTTTGGTGATTGGCAGCTCTAGAGCATTGCGAGGAGTTGATCCGGAAGCACTGCGGCGATCGCTTGCAGAACTCGGCTACTCCGACATCGAAGTGTTTAACTTTGGTGTCAATGGCGCAACTGCTCAGGTGGTCAACCTGATTCTTCAGCAAATGCTAACCCCAGACCAATTGCCCAAACTAGTGTTGTGGGCAGATGGCGCTCGTGCGTTCAACAGCGGCGGCGTTGATGTCACCTACGACGGAATTGTTGCCTCAGAAGGCTACCGCCAGATGGTCAGCGGCGCTTTGCCCAGCCCGACCTCTAGCAGCTATCGATTTGCGGGTAACGGCATTGGAGCCACACCGCAGACAGGCGGCATTGCTGCAACCCTGACCGCAAACTATCAGGCATTTGACCGCTGGCTCAGTCAGCGAGTAGGAACCGTTTCGACCGTTTATCAGGAACGCGATCGCCTCAAATCTCTCTTTCAACAGCAGGTCAGCACCCTCCTGCCAGAACCCGAACCCACTACAGCCATTGGGGTGATGACCGAAACAGAACCCCTGGGAGGGGAGCAGCAAAACAGCCCTCAAACCGCAAATGCCGATTCTCAAGGGCTGATGGATTTTGATGGCTTCTTACCCCTTTCCATTCAATTTAATCCAGCCACCTACTACCAGGAATATGCCAGAGTTCCTGGAGACTATGACAACGATTACGAATCCTTTAGAATTGCGGGCAATCAGGCAGAAGCACTGCAATCCCTGCTGCAATTCACCCAATCACGCAGCATTCCGATTGTTTTTGTCAATTTGCCCTTATCTCAGGAGTATCTCGACCCAGTTCGGGCAGGCTACGAGCAAGAATTTAAGCAGTACATGCTAGAGCTATCTGTGTCTCAACCCGGATTCATCTTCCGAGATCTGGGACAACTCTGGCTAGAGCAACATGCTTACTTTTCTGACCCCAGCCACCTCAACCGCTATGGAGCTTATGAAGTCTCTAAGCGACTTGCCCAAGACCCACTCATTCCCTGGGCAAACCCTGCACAAGCCTTAGAGTAAAAAATTGGCGTTGCTTAATCCAGGTATGAATTTTAGTGGAAGTGCCGTGCGACATTCCCACTAAAATTCATGCTTCAAATCAGCAGTACTCACAAAATCAACATATTTGCTGGCGCAATCCACTCTACACCGATGCTTTTGGGTCAGTTTGTGGAACCCTAAGCAGTGAGGTAGTCAGCATGAATGGTATGAGTGAAGTTCAGCGGACTGAGCAAGCATGGCAACAGCCAGAGGCAAAAACTCAAGAAGAGGGGCGCTACCCCAATACCCTTCATGAAGCAGCATTGCGTCAGGAAGCCAGATTTCGATCGCTCATTGCGAATATTCCAGGGGCTGTCTTTCGCTGTTTGCAGAATCCAACCTGGAAGACAGAATTCATCAGCGACGTAATCGAGGAAATTTCTGGCTATCCGGCTTCTGATTTTGTTGATGATCGGGTGCGATCGTTTGCCAGCATCGAACACGCCGAAGACACGCCTCGCATCAGTCAACTGGTGCAGCAGAGCTTGCAGCAACGACAGCCCTACGAAGTGGAATACCGCATCATTCGACCAGACGGTAGCATTCGTTGGGTTTATGAAAAGGGGCGGGGAGCCTGGGATGAAGCGGGCAACCTGATGTGGTTAGACGGAATTATCTTTGACATCACTCAGCAAAAACAGGCAGAAGCAGAACTGATCCTGAAAAATGCAGCGCTAGAACAGGCACGATGGGAAGCCGAAACCGCAAACCGGGCAAAGAGTGATTTCCTTGCCACGATGAGCCATGAGATCCGTACACCCATGAATGCGGTGATCGGCATGACTGAACTGCTGCTGGATACCAACCCAACCCCTCAGCAACAAGATTTTATCGCCACCATTCGCAACAGTGGTGAAGCGCTATTGGGCATTATTAATGACATTCTTGATTTCTCTAAAATTGAGTCTGCCAAGCTCGACCTGGAGGAAAATCCGTTTGATTTGCGGACTTGTGTTGAGAGCGCGCTAAATCTGCTGGCCCCTAAAGCGATCGAAAAAGGGCTGGAGCTCGCCTACCTGATTGACCCACAGGTGCCTGAGGTGATTGTGAGCGACGTAACGCGACTGCGTCAAATTCTAGTGAACCTATTGGGCAATGCCGTCAAGTTTACGGAAAAGGGAGAGGTGACAGTCTCGGTGGTTGCTCGTCCGCTACCTAACACGTCCTCGTCAGACAGCGATCCATCTCTGACAACCTATGCTCTCCGTTTTGCAGTCAAGGATACAGGCATTGGTATTCCTTCAGATCGGTTGCCTCGCCTGTTTAAGCCCTTCAGCCAAGTTGACTCTTCGATTAGCCGCACGCATGGGGGAACGGGCTTAGGGTTGACGATCAGTCAGCGCTTGAGCGAGATGATGGGCGGCAGAATTTGGGTAGATAGTGTGTTGGGCAGCGGTTCTACATTCTATTGTGCGATTCGAGTCAAGGCGATCGCCCCCAACCCGGCTCAGTCACCCGCCCCTACGCCTCTCGCTCAAAAGCGACTGCTAATTGTAGAAGACAATTCAACCAATCGGCAAAACCTGACCCTTCAGGCAAGAGCTTGGGGCATGAGTGTTTGTGCGGTTGCGTCAGGGCTAGAGGCTCTGGCTTCGCTTAGTCAGGGAAGGCAGTTTGATGTGGCAATTTTAGACAGTCAGTTGCCAGAGATCGATGGCTGGGCTCTTGCGGGTGTCATACAACAGCAGTTTCAAAATCAGTTGCCGCTGCTGTTGATGACGACAAGCAAGCCAATGGAGGGATGGGAAACAACGGTCGAGTGTGCCGCTATGCTGAACAAACCGATTCAACAGGCTCAGCTTTATCAGGCGTTAGTCAACGTTTTCACTGCGACAGATGAGTCGGCTCAGATCGACAAAGCGGTTCTATTAGAGCCGATTCAGCGATCGCCTCAACATTCACTCCGAGTCTTGGTGGCAGAGGACAATCTGGTCAACCAAAAAGTGATTTTGCATTTGCTAAAGCGGTTGGGATATCAGGCAGATATTGCCAACAACGGACTCGAAGTCTTAGATGCGCTATCTCGGCAACTCTACGATCTGGTGTTGATGGATGTGCAGATGCCAGAGATGGATGGGCTGATGACCACGGAGCAAATTCGCCAGCGCTGGTCAGCTGCGCAGCAACCTTACATCATTGCGATTACGGCTAATGCTATGCAGGGCGATCGCGAAGCTTGTTTGACCGCAGGCATGAATGATTACATCAGTAAACCTATTCGGAATGAGCAGCTAGTTCAGGCTTTGCAGCAGTGCCATCTCTATGTTGAGGCGATCGCCCCAATTTCCCTTGCCTCTGAGCAATCCACCCATCTTCCGACTTCGCTGAAGCTGTCTACAACAATTGATGAACCTGCTCTAGAAGCCTTGTGTAGCGAAGCAGGCGATCCAGACTTACTGGTAGAGCTAGTGAATTGCTATTTGATAGAAGCTCCTAAACTGTTGGAGAAGATCCAGAAGGCGATCGCCCAAAAAGATGCGATCGTGCTCCGTCATGCGAGTCACACGCTCAAGTCTAGTAGTGCAACCCTGGGTGCAATTCGGCTGCCCAAGCTGTGTGCAGAATTAGAGAAACTTGCTCGTCAGGGTACCACAGAAAACACAGAAGCTCAGCTTGTACAGCTTATCTCTGAGTACAGAAGAGTCTCAATTGCGCTCCAGTTAAAGACCAGAGAGGATTGATGCTCAGCTTCTATATGAAGCTGAGCATCAATACAGTACAAGCCCTAATTCTTAATTCCCGTTGCGGCAATGCCACGAATGAACTGACGCTGACCAACTAAGAACAGCACCACAACTGGAACCGTCGCAATCACCACTGCCGCCATCAACAGCGCCCATTCATTAGTGAACTGCTCCTGAAATTCTGCCAGCGCTAACTGCACGGTTCGCAGTTCAGGTCGGGTCGTAAACACAAGTGGCTTAAATAAGTCATTCCACTCGCCGATGAAGGTAAACAAAAATAGCGTCACCAGTGCCGGACGAGCCAGCGGCAAAATTACCCGCCAAAGAATTTGCAGTCGATTTGCCCCATCTAGCGCTGCCGCTTCCTCTAGCTCCACCGGAATGGTTTGAAAATATTGCCGTAGCAAAAAAATGCCAAACCCATTTGCTGCAGTCGGCAAAATCAGCGCTCCATAGGTGTTGATTAAATTCCCCCAGCGCAGCACCAAAAAAATTGGTACGACTAAAATCTGGAATGGCAGCACCAGCGTTGCTAGCACAATCAGCAAAACTGCCCTTCGTCCCCAGAATTGGAGTCGCGCCAGCGCATAACCCGCCAGAGCTGATGTGAAAATCTGAAAGGCGGTGACTGCCAGCGCCACCAGCGTAGAGTTTGCAAACGCCAGTAAGAAATTGCCGCGTCTCCAGGCTTCCTGGTAATTTGCCCAAGTCCACTCACTTTGAGCCAAATCTACGCCTGCAACGCTGCCTGGTGGCGTTAGCGAGGTGAGAAACACAATCAGCAGCGGAGCCAGTACCACTCCTGCCCCAACGAGCAGCAGCAGAGGGTTTAGCCAGGATAGCCAATCATTCAGACTAGTCAGACTAGGTTGAGCTTCCTTTGGGGTTGAATCTAGCATGGGTGATAGAATTGGGCACTGATAACAAGCATCCCCTAAAATTCTGTCCAAAGATGGAATGTTCCTATTCTTGGGAGCGATCGCTTGTAAATTCCTATTTGAAAACAGTAGGGTGTAGATTAGAAGTTACCAAGTCGTGTGTGCCCTCACGACTTGATTGAGGTCGATAAATTATGATCGACTCATCCACAGCAGCGAGGAGATGACCGACTTATGCAGCAGCTTGAAGTCAGCCCAGAACTTGATTTTCGTAGTGAAACCTATAAAGACGCATACAGCCGAATTAATGCGATTGTAATTGAAGGCGAGGAAGAAGCCTACGCCAACTACCAGCGGCTTGCTGAAATGCTGCCTGAGCTAAAAGATCAGCTTTTAAGCTTGGCAAAGATGGAAAACCGCCACAAAAAAGGCTTTCAGGCTTGCGGTCGCAATTTAGCCGTAACTGCTGATATGGAGTTTGGGCAGCAGTTCTTTGCTGAATTGCATGGCAACTTCCAGAAGGCAGCAGCGGCAGGGCGAGTTGTCACCTGCCTGTTGATTCAGTCCTTGATTATTGAGTGCTTTGCAATTTCGGCTTACAACATCTACATTCCGGTTGCAGATGACTTTGCCCGCAAAATCACTGAGGGTGTGGTGAAGGATGAATACCTGCACCTAAACTTCGGAGAAGAGTGGCTTAAGGCAAATTTTGAAACTGCTAGAGCTGAACTGGAAGAAGCGAATCGGCAAAACCTTCCTCTAGTTTGGCGAATGCTAAGCCAGGTTGAAGACGACGCTCATGTACTCGGCATGGAGAAAGAAGCGTTAGTCGAAGACTTCATGATCAGCTATGGCGAAGCCCTAAGCAATATTGGCTTTACGACCCGCGACATCATGAGAATGTCTGCTTATGGTTTGGCAGCAGCTTAGATTGAATTGACTTTCGTTAATCATATTCTTGTGAAGAAGCAGTGCAAATTTGATTTGTACTGCTTCTTTTTTCATCCTGCCTCCGTTAATGCAGCACGAGTTGAGCCGCTTGGTTGAAAAACTGTCGGTATATTCCTTGAATGGTTAGTAGCGTTGTGATCAGGGTAGCGATCGCCAGCATAAACATAATCAAGATCTGGTAAAGCGCTGCATCAAAAGGACTAACTCCGCTCAAAATCTGTCCGGTAATGATGCCAGGTAGCGTCACCACGCCGACAACCATCATGGAGTTAATCGTAGGAATTAAGCCTGCTTTGATTGCATCTCGACGATAGTGGGCGATCGCCTGCGAGGGTTTTGCACCCAAACTCAGATGCGTTTCGATTTCAAGCTGGCTGTTATTGAGCGTGCTGACAAACCGTTCTCCGGCAACAGCCGCCGCATTCATTGCGTTGCCCAAAAGAATTCCCGCTAGGGGAATCACGTACTGAGGTTCGTACCAAGTTTCAGGGCGAATCACGACCAGGTTAGTGTAAGCCAGGGTTAGCGCTGCCCCAACGAAAATTGAGCCGCCCACCATTGGCAGCAGATTGGGCACCTTTTTGCTGATGCGGTTACGGGCAACGACAGCAGCAATCGTCAGCATCACCAGCACCACTGCCAGCACCGACCAGGGATCGCGTAGTTCAAAGACAAAAGAGAGAACGTAACCCACCGCTAGAAGCTGAACCACCGTGCGGAAAGTGGCGATCGCCAAACTGCCTTCCAAACCCAGCTTTTGCCATGCTGACAGACCAATTGCGACCGCCATCATTCCTAACGCCCAGCTGAGTTGAACTAAATCCAGTTGAATGAGTGAATTCACAGTTAAAGCTCTATAAAGTGACGGCGCACAACTAGCAAGGCTTTGGTAGGAGCAAACTCCGTTCACCCCTACAAGGGTTCAACCTTGCTTGAGAACTCTCCAATACCTAGGAGTCGGATACGTGGGAGGCATTGCCCACCGACCTCTCTTCATCTTCTAGGTCGATTTTCACCTGAAACAACGACAGGGCTTCATCAATCTTAGGAGTTGAGGGAAGATGATATTCAAGTCTTTTCTAAATAGACTTAGATTTTGTCTAATTTCTGGCTGTAGGGGCAGCTAAACCTCGCCTCTACGTAAAATTCTTAGATTTTCTGGTGTAAGCGAGTGACCCACATTCCCCCTTTTGATTTAACGCAGCAGTACAAAATGCTTCAAGCTGAAGCCAGTACAGCGGTTTCGGACGTGCTGGCTTCTGGGCAGTACATCAATGGCCCGGCGGTCAAAGAATTTGAGCAGCAGTTTGCCAGTTACATTGGTGCTGCGGATTGCATAGCCTGCAATTCTGGTACAGATGCGCTTTACCTGGCGCTGCGATCGCTCGACATTGGCGCGGGCGATGAAGTCATTACTACGACGTTCACATTCATCGCAACGGCTGAAATGATCAGCGCAGCCGGAGCAAAATCGGTTTTCGTCGATATTGATCCATACACATTCAACCTGGATTTAGATCAGGTTGAGGCAGCAATCACCGATCGTACCAAAGCGATTATGCCAGTTCACTTGTTTGGTCAGCCTGTAGACATGACTCGGCTCATGGCGATCGCCCAGTCCCACAATCTGTTTGTGATTGAAGACTGTGCCCAGTCCACCGGAACCGAATGGCAAGGCGTGAAGACTGGCAGCATCGGGCATATTGGCTGTTTTAGCTTTTACCCCACCAAAAATCTAGGAGCCTGTGGCGATGGTGGAGCCGTGACAACCAATGATGCAGCGATCGCTCAGAAAATTCGTGTCCTGCGCGATCACGGACAGCAGCAGCGCTATGTCTCCGAGGAGATTGGCGTAAACAGCCGTCTGGATGCGGTGCAAGCAGCCATATTGCTGCTGAAGCTGCGTTATTTAGACGAGTGGAATGAAAAGCGACGGGCGATCGCCAACCGCTACACCGAACTGCTTAAACACCTGCCAGGAATTATTACGCCCCAACCGCTCGCAGGTGGGCAGCACGTCTGGAATCAGTACACGATCCGGCTAACCCAAGATTCAGCTACTAGTTCAGAGTTGCTTTATCGAGATCAGGTGCGTCAAAAGCTTCAGCAGCAGGGCATTGGCTCGATGATTTACTATCCTGTACCGCTGCATCTGCAACCCGTTTTTGCCAGGTTAAACGACCAGACTGGAAAATTTCCGATTGTAGAGCAGGTGGCGCAGCAAGTTCTCTCGCTGCCCATGTTCCCAGAGCTTTCCAGCGAGCAGCAGGATCAGGTTGTCTACGCACTCAAAGACTGCCTGGTTGATTAACGCCTGCTCCAAAACTGACCAGGTCAAGGTCCTCAACTTCTTAGAAGACTTCCTGCATGAATCCTGTTTTAAAAGCATGAATCGTTGCGCGGCTCCGCCGCGCAACGATTCATGCAGGAGGTTATAAGAACTCGCAGATCTCGGCAGTCCTCAACGGATCAGAATCAACCCTTAATTACACCTCTAGCAACCAGAGCACCGACTGTCTCCAAACGGAAGCCCCAGCCCTTGGGCATGGTTTGATCGCCATCCCGTTGACCCAAATCAACGTAGATGCGAGGGGGCACGAAGTAGGCGCGATCGCCTGCTCCCACCAACATCTCATCCGCTTTAGCCAACAACCCGTTGATTTGCTGGTCAAATTCCTCACGGTTAGAGGCTGGCTGGGACAGAGTTTGCACCACGATGTCAAGAAACTGACGCACTGCGACCAACTCAGACGCGCTGGGCGGCAGGCTTTCCAACCCAAGCTGTTGAATGATGGCTGGCTCCATTGATTTAAACAGTTTTGCCCGTGCTTCGGCTAGCTTCCGGTCGTTGTTGACCTCTTCGGGCTTGAGCAATACGCGGAAAGCACGGCGAATCAGTTGCGACACTTTGAAAGGCGGCACGGGAATCGTGTCTGGCTTAACGTTTTGCCCATTTGCTGCTAGCAGTTCATCCAGAGGCAGCAGCTCTTCTGGCACAACGGGCATTTGAATGTGGAACTTCTTGAATTCTGGGTTGCCCGTTTGACGACTTAGAACGGTTGACTGTCCTCTGTTGTGCTGATCGCGCAGTTCTAGGATCTTGGCTGCTTTTGCTTCGTCTCCATTCAACAGTTTTGCCAAACCGCGTTTGTTGAAAGGATAGACCGGCGTGTTCAGGTTGACAAATATGAACTCAGCGCAATAGGTCAGGTTGGCAGGATTTTTGAAGAAGGCGATCGCCCCTGGATCTCCCAACGCTGCCAGCAGACCATTCTTTAAAATTTCAGTCAGTGCTGCCCGATTAGAAACGCGAGTCGGGTCACCGCCATTGTAATTGCTAGGAAACTGGGTAAAGGGATTTAACAGCCCCATCCAGCAAACGATCGAATCCGTGTAACCGCGTGCCTGTTTGGGCGTGACAAATTCAGGAAACACTAGCCGCTGAGCTACTGCAACATAGCCATCGCTGCCATATAGCCCACCGTGATAGCTGTCCGGCTCATTGTACGTCGCGTAGGACTTGGTCAAGTTGCCGCTTGAGTCTTTGCGCTGAGCAGGTACCACTGCACCAGAGTGGTGTCCCTCATTCTTGATGAACGCTTCGGTAAAAATGTCTTGGGCTAAGGGCTGACGCAAATCTAGCGGCACACCATACCGTTCTTTATGCCACTGGTAGGTGCAGATATATAGTCCATCCCTGTCTAGAAACTTGGTGATATCTTCATGCCCGGAGACGGTTTGTCCATTGGCATTTTGTACTTGTAAATCATCTGTAATGCCGATGAATCCAGGCACTTTAATCGTTTCAGAGTTGACAGTCGTTTGATCATCCAAGATGACCTGCTTGGTGAACAGCCGCTTCAAATCATCGACAGGTTTTCCAGCCCAATCGCCAACCAGTTGGTTAAACTTCTGTAGGTCAATCTCTGCTGCAGATCGTAACGGCACTGAAGCAGTGGTGTGGGGTACAGCCACTTCCGAATCGGGCGATGCTGGCGCTGAGGGGTTATCAGCAGATGAACCAGTCTGGGGCGGTGGGGCAGGAGTCCCAGGTGTGATAGGCGGTTCAAAAGCAGACAACTTATCATTGAATGAAGTCATGGGTGTTCCTCTAACAGTAAGAACGTTCGGACTGAGGATGATTGACATTTGCGGTAGTTTGCACCAATCCCATCAGCCGCATCTATTTGATCTAACAGAGGCTACGACTTCGCGCTGTAATTCTCCGGATTTGTTTGCTAAATTTAGCACTTCAACTCGGTGAATTTCGGGATGACACCAACTCCCCCTTCTATTATTGGAAATCTGCAAGGCGATCGCAGCACAACTTTACAGAAGCGGTCGAGCACTAGGCATCCTTGTCTAGTCCATCTTCCCCAACACTTTCAATTTGAGGGGTCTCTTCTTCATTCTCATCTTCTTCGTTCTCACTTTCCTGATCCGCTTGCTGCTCTGCTTCACCTATCTCATCTGCTTCGGTAACATCCTCAAGCTCTTCGTCTTCGTCTTGAAAGAACCGTTCACTCAGCTTTGTAGAAATTTGAGCAACCAGAATACCGCTACCGATAATGAAGCCCCAAAACATGAGCGTATCGGCTGTAGGTAAAGGGGCTGAATTAAAGTCAGGAGAAAAATTCATTGAGGTGCGAATGAGGTCAGGTTTCGCCTAATTTGCAGCAATCTAGCCTTTGACAGGTCTTACAGATTTGGCTTGAGCCGTAGACATTCTCTCAAAACTCAGTGCAATCACCCCAAAGGTCACCACGATAATTCCTAGCCATTGCACGACTTGAAGTTGAGTGAAGGGTCCAGGGGTAAGCAGAAAAGCCAGAAGCGCAGTCAGCACTGGACCTGTTGAGGCAATAATCGAAGTGCGGGCTGCTCCCAAAAACCGCACCCCAAAGTTGTTTGAAAGATAGCCAACCAGAGTTAAAACACCCAGAAAAATGCCGCCAATGGCAAAGCCCAACGGTTGGTCGATGCTCACTTGGGCAGACCAGCGATCGGGCAACGGTAGAGCGGGCAGAAAAATCAGACTGACGGCTGCTAGAAAGCCAATGGTCAAAAATTGGGCCAGGCTGACAGGCACAGGATGCAGCTTTCTAAAGCAAATCTGCATGGAAATCAGGTAGCAGGCGAAGGCAATCCCTGACCCAACAGCGATCGCCACTCCTGCTCCAGACACGCTACTGGTTTGAGTAATTCGGGGTAGCGCAGCCAGAACAATGCCGATAGAGATGACCAGCATCACGACCCACCGCAACAGGGTAGGGCGATCGCCAAAGAACAACCAGGCTAGCGGCACCGTGATCAGCGGATACATGAATAGGATTGTCACGGCAACACCAGGACCAATTTCGGCGATCGCAATATAGATCAGCACTTGCGACAAAAACAAACAGCCACCACTGCCAATCACCGTCATCAGCAAGCGGCGATCGTTAGAGGTTAGAAAATTCTTAATGTCCTGCCACACAGACGGATAGAGCCTCTGCGCCATCCAGATCATCAGCGGCACAACGATCATCATCCGCAACAGCAAAATCAGCAGTGCATTGCCCAAGCCTAGCTTTAGAAATCCGCCAAGCTCAAAGCTTCCCAGAACGCTAGTTGGATTGCCGATTACACCAACGACAACATTGTGGAGGGAAAGGGCGATCGTCGAGAGCAAAATCAACGCCAGCCCAATTTGAAACTGAGACAGACCCATCGGACTCGTCAGACGCATCGGGGCAACCGCCGGATCAGGTGCAGTTGATGGCGCAACTGGCAAAACTGACGGTGGGCGCTGCCGAGGAGACTGCATAACTTCATGGGAGGAGCGCAAATTGGCACGAGGATACCCCGTTGCACTATTCCCATTCCCTTGAATCCCATTTCCTTGAGTCCCATTTCCTTGAACAAGCTGCTCACCGGAAGGCGGTCTATGGTCTCCGTTTGTTCCCGCTCCTCCAGTCGGCGGTTGAAATTCTCCCGTTTGTTCCCTGACAATTTCTGCCTGAAGCTGCTGACTGAGCCGACTGACTAGCGCTTCTAAAATTGCTTCTCCCTGCTGCTCCAGATTGTGCATCCGGCTAATTTGCTGGGATAGGGAGCTTTGATAGCTCGTCAGGTCTTGCCGCAATGAGGTCAGGGTACGGTTTAGCGTTGCGTCTAGAGAAGCCAACAGCCGATAAGCATTTTCATGATGACTATTGGCGGCTGGAGCGGCAGGCAAATTTGTCCCAACGCGCTGGGGTAAGTTGGTTTGCTCCATTCGCTGCACCAGTGCCCCCTGGAGGTGTTGGGCTAGTGCTTGCGCCAGTTGCTTGGCCCAAAGCTGCTGTTGAGCACGCTGCTGCTGCGATAGGGCGACTTGCTGTTGAGATTGCAAGTTGTCGATGTCGCCCTGGAGCCGCGCTTTTTCAGCCTGAAGCCGCTGCACGTCCTGATGCAATTGAGAAACTAACTCCTGCTGAAGCTGACGCAAATCTTGTGTCACCGTGTTCAGGATGTCCTGCGCTGCATTCGGATCAGCCGCGCCAGAATTTTCGGGTAGATTGTCTAGCCGCCCCATCAGTTGCAACCTCTAGCGTATTGACCAAAAACCGCGTTGGGTAAATCTTACAAACCCTGCTATCGCTTTGCCCAGCTATTTTGCCACTTTGCTAAAACCTTTTACACCCATTTTCTTCAAGGTTCTAAAATATGAAGCTTTATATAGAAGCGGGAGCAATTGCTCGATGCAATTCTTGTCTGTAATGGTTTTCATACCAGATTTGAAGTGATGATATCTCTGATTTGTGAATTCTGCTCGTCCAAATTCTAGTTATGGGATTTAATTAATAGTTTTAAACAGCTACGATCCGCAATCTATCGACTTTGGCAGCAACTCCTAAAGGATTTTAGCCGATTTAGTCCCTTGTACCTGGAGGTTTGAAAAATTGACGGTTCCTCAAGATCATTTCCATCAGCTAGAGGAAATTATGCAGCGGCACGCAGCGGCACTGGAGGCAGAAGTGCGATCGCTTCAATCCACTGATCGCACGTCCGACTGGTCACCGACTTTAAAGCAGGCTTACAACTGGCACTTTGCCCAGTGCTTTGCTCGCCAAAAAATCTTTCGCAACTGGGCTGCTGATGCTGCCGCTTGGGGACTGCTGCCAGAACGCACCTACCCAAACCGAGGAAATCGTCAAGTTGATCTCACCAATCTGGATGCGTAAGCAACACGGTAGGGGTGGGTTTAGCAGACAAAACCTGAATGAAGCGGAGATTAAACGCCAAAACCCACCCCTACGGCAGCTTATTCCTCTTGCCCATCCTCAAAGCATGAACATGCGAGGATCAAGGTTCTTAGGATCATGGGTACTGACGAACTCAGTCATGCTGGTATCTGACTCAAGCCGACCGTCTACCAGGTTGATGATGCGATCAGCGACATCGAGAATGCGGTTGTCGTGCGTCACCATAAGAATGGTGCATTTCTGTTCGTGGGCTAGCTGTTGCATCAGGTTGACGACATCGCGCCCAGACTGTTTATCAAGGGCGGCGGTTGGTTCATCTGCGAGAATGAGTTGGGGTTGGTTGACTAGGGCACGGGCGATCGCCACCCGCTGTTTTTGCCCACCAGAGAGAGAATTGGGTTTGTAGTCCACTCGTTGCCCTAAACCAAGCTGTTCCAGGACGGCGATCGCCTGTGTTCGTTTGGAGCCACTACCCGTTAGCTCAACGGCCATTTCGACATTCTGGCAGGCGGTGAGTGATTCAAACAGATTGTGTGCCTGAAAGATAAAGCCGATGCCACGCCGCACCCCTACCAGTTGGCTATTGTTCATGCCAACGAGTTCGCGTCCCATGACTTTGAGGCTCCCTTCGTGTAGCGTCCGCAGTGCCCCAATTAGACTCAAGAAAGTTGTTTTACCAGAACCAGAAGGTCCGGTAATGATTGCGATTTGCCCACGCGGAAAATCGAGGCTGATGTCAAACAAAGCCTGTTTGCGAAGTTCGCCCTGACCAAAGTAGTAGTTGAGATGACGAATTTGTACCGCTAGATCAGAATTATCGGCGATCGCAACACTTCCATGCTGCGTGACTGGTTTTGCGCCATTGGCTTCCATTATCCAAACACCTCCGCTGGGTCAGTAGCTTGAACCTTGCGAACGGCGATCGCCCCTGAGATCAAGCACATGATAAATGTCGCCACCAGGGTTGAAAGAGCGCGATCAGTCGTCATTTGCATCAACAGTCCGGTTGCATTAGCAGTCGCGTTATAAAGCAACACACTAATGCAAAAACCTGGAATAAAGCCCAGAATCGAGAGAATCGTAGCTTCCTGCAAAACTACACCGAGTAAAAAGAAGTTTCGGTAGCCCATCGCTTTGAGTGTGGCGTATTCTGCCCAATGGTCAGATACGTCAGTGTAGAGAATCTGGTAGACCAGAATAATTCCAACGATAAACGCCATTGTAGTTAGCAGGCTAAACACAAAGCCAATGTTGGTGTTTTCTTGCCAATAAGTGAGTTCCTGCTGTACAAACCCTTCTTGGGTAATCACTTTTACATCTTTGGGCAAGTTCTCACTAAGAATTGCTGCGATCCTCTCCGGGTCTGCATTTTCGGCAATTTTGACCAGCCCAACATCTACCGTACTGAGGTCACGTTCCTCATCTTCTGGGTCAACCTGAGCAAAATATCGGAGATAGTTTTGGTCACTCATGATCAGGTTGCCGTTGCCGGAAGCAAAATCGGTTCCCAAACTATAGTTGCCAACCACGCGTACATGGCGATCGCCCAACTCCGTTTCAACACCAGCGGTAATTGGACCTAACTCTGGGCGGGACTTCAAATCAATCAATACCGTTTCAGGCGCTTGCAGTTTAGCAAGCTGTGTCTGCACTTCAGGTAAGCGCAACACCGGATCTTGTGGATTAAAGGCTAAAACTCGAACCGGGCGGGTAGCTTTCGTCTCCGCGTTCTTCCAGTTTGCCGTATTGATATAGAGCGGGTAAGCATCCTCAACCCCTTCAAAAGCTCGCGCCTGATAGAGCCGCCGACGGGCAAACGGCTCTGGTACAAACATGTTGTACTTTTGCGTATTCGTGATAATAATATCTGCATTCAAAAGCTGTAAAAGCTGTACCTGACTGTCATACAAGGCATTTTTAAAGCCGTTGAACATAAACATGAGTAACACCGCAAAGGCTACTCCACCCAGAGAAGTGAGTAATCGGCGGCGATCGTGAGTCAGGTTTAGCCAGGCTAGCGGAGTACGCTTTAAAAGACTCATGAAAACACCTCCGCTGGGTCAGCCGTAATCACTTTACGCACAGAAATCAATCCTGAAACCGCACACATCGTCACCGTCAGGAGTAACACAAACACCAGTCGTCCAAGGTTCATTGCCATTGGCAAACCCCCATTCGTGGCGTTAGTGGTGAGTTCATACAGTCCTAAAGAGAGAATCAAACCGGGAACATAGCCCATCACTGCCAAGATGACTGCTTCTTGCAACACCACTTGGAATAGGTAACGGCTGCGGTAGCCCATTGCCTTGAGCGTGGCATATTCAGGCATGTGTTCAGAGATGTCGGTGTAAAGAATCTGATAAACGATCACCGTGCCGACAATGAAGGAAACCACTACCCCCATGCTAAAGATGAAGCCAGTAGAAGTGGTGCCGATCCAAAAGTCGCGATCGCGCCCAATAATTTCCTCTTGAGTCAACACTTCCACATCCTGCGGCAGCATTCCCCGCAAAGTCTTAGCAACGGCTTCTATATTGGTTCCAGGCTGAAGCTTAATCAAACCGATATCAATTCGGTTTAAGGTACGGGGCGTGAAGAGTCGCAAGAAGTTTTGGTCGCCCACAATCAGCGTGCCATCAGAGGCAAAACCGCCTCCCAGAGTAAACTGTCCGCCAATTTCTACGCGCCTGCGGTCGGATTCTGTTTCCAGTCCGATCGTTTGCGGCCCAAATTCTGGCCGCGAAAGCTGATCAATCAGAACAGTATTGGGACGCTGAAGGGCAGCGATCGCCTCTGGAGTCTGCAACTCTGGTAGGTGAAACACCGGGTCGCGAGGATTGATGCCGTAGACAAACATGGCACGGCTCAGCCGCGTTTCAGGGTTGCGCCACTGCTGGTAGCCCACATACACCGGCATCACCTGATCGACCCCTTCCACACCCGCCACCTGATACAGCCGCTCAATGGGGAAGGGTTCCGTGGTGCTAATCTCTAGCGTTTGGGGCGATCGCAGAAAAATTTCTGCATTCATCTGGTTATAAATTTGGGTTGCCGTGAGTGAGAGTGCCCCCAGAAAGCCCAGATTCATAAAAATCAGCAGTACCGCAAAGGCGACTCCAGCGATCGCCACCAGCAGACGAGTCCTTTCATGCAGCAGGTTTAACCAGGCGAGAGGCGTTCTCATGGGTAGTGCAAGTTACTCTTCTGTGGGAGAGGGGGTTGGGGTTACAGGGGCAACGGATGGGGCTGAGTTGCCATTGGATGCATCCACATCAATTCGCACGTCAACTTGCAAGTTCGTGAGTCGGGCAACGGGTTCACTCTGATCGAGGCGAATCTTCACCTCAACCACACGAGCATCAGCATTGGCAGCGGGGTCATCATCCAGCACATCGTTTTTGAAAATTTGAGTGCCAATTCGCTCAACAGTGCCCGTTAGGGTTTCGTCAAAGGCTCCGTTGCGGCTGGTGATCGTTGCCTTTTGCCCCAGCTCTACCAAACCCACATCAGTTTCATACACCTCAGCAACCACATACATTTGGCGAGTATCGCCCATCTCTAAAATGCCTGTCTCAGCGATCGCTTCCCCGGTCTGGGTAATAATCTGCAAAACTTCTCCATCACTGGGAGCGCGAATAATTGTGCGATCAAGGCTAGCATTTGCCAGTTCCAGGTTACGCGCGGCTGAATCTACTTCGATCTGAGCTTGCGATCGCGTCGATTCGGCTTGAGTAGACTGTACCTGTGCCCGCGCATTTTCTAAATCGCGGGTGCGAGCCGTTTCCAGACGTACTAGGCTAGCTCTGGCGTTGTTCAGTTCTTCTTGCGATCGCCGAACTTCGGTAAATTGCTGGTCTAACTCCTGCTGAGAAATTGCCCCCTCTGCTCGCAAGCTTCGAGACCGTTCCAGGTCAGTTTCTGCCAGGTCTAGCTCTGCTTCTAGCTGGCGCACTGTTGCTTGCTGCGCCTCAATTTCTAGCGATTGTGGGCGGTCAATTTGCCCTAAACGGGTGCGGGCTTCTTCGACCTGAGCAGTGCCATATTGAGCTTCGGTAGCTAGACGGGTCTGAGCTTCAGCAAGCTGACTGGCGGCGTAGTTACGCTCTGCCAGCCGTTCTTCATGGCTCTCTAGGTAAGCCAAAATCTCACCCTGACGCACGTAGTCGCCTTCTGCCACCAGTAGCTCACTAATGCGATCGCCCTGCGGTCCGCTGACGTTAACGACTTCTCCTTCTGGCTCTAACCGCCCCAAGGCTGCCACTGTCACTTGACGAGGAGCAGGAGCCGTTTCCTCAATCGCGGCTTGCTGGGCAGACTGCTGAAACATCCTGACGGCAAGAAAACCTGTTCCTAGCAAAACTAATGCAGCAATTCCTAACCATAGCCCCCGTCCCTGCCAGGGGCGCTGAGCATTACTTGCACTCATAAATTTATAGATTTTTCCAATCTAATTGCTACGTCAATTAAGGCTTACGTTCTTTGAGGCTAGATGGAGTGACGTATGACGGTGTACAACCTTTGAGCGATTTGCTCTTTGTGAAGGAAATATTGAGAGTCTCTTGCCTGGGAGGACGAGATTCCTAACTTCAGGCGAGTATACTGCACGGTATAGTGTAATTCTTTCCTTCCATTAGACTACACCGTGCAGTCTGGCTCTGTCTATAAAACTTTGTAGATTAGCTGTGTAAATTAATCTTCCTGCACTGGTTTTCTTGGAAGAGTTGTTGCACTGCAAAGCAACTAACAATTGCCGCTGCCAGAATGACTGGCGATCGCCCCTTCTGATGCCCCAAGCCCTCAAGATTTTTACAAATCGCCTTCAAAATCATGCTGAGCAATCAATCAACCAACGAAACCGAGACTAGTTGCAAACCCGAACAGATTTTGCAAGGTGCTTTTCAGGTATTTCTCCAGCACGGCTATGCCGGAACCAGCATGGATCGGGTCGCTGCTCAGGCAGGCGTTTCCAAACACACCATCTACAATCACTTCCAGGGAAAAGAAGGACTGTTTATTGCCTTAATCGAGCGGTTAGTGCTGCGTCATTTTCAAGTGGAATTTGGCTGTGGTTTGCCTGAGACTGCGCCACCCGAAAAAGTTCTGCGGCGATTTGCCGAAATCCTCCTGGCTCGGATGGATGACCCAGAATACATTGCCTTTGTGCGGCTGATGATCGCAGAATCAGGGCGCTTTCCTGACCTGGCTCAACTCTACGTACGAGAAGTGATTCAGCATGGTACAGAAGTTTTGAGCGCCTATTTCAAGTCAAGTCCTGAACTAGACGTACCTGACCCAGCGATGACCTGTCAGGTTTTCTTCGGCTCTCTCATTTCCTTTATCCTCAGTCAGGAAGTTCTGCACGGCAAACTGATCATACCCGCCTCTAAAGAACGGCTGATTCATTACCTAGTCGGTTTGGTGCTTGACTACCACAAACAACCATCCGTTTAACCTTTATTACCTGGGAGGTAATTGCTTCTATTATCTTCTGTTGGCACGATTGAAGCATCCCAATTGAGGTAAATCACGATGCTGAAATCAACAGAGGTTCCGGTAAAACGTTCATCCAGCCCTTTGAAACCGATCTATTTACTCTTCACAATTGTGGGTTCGGTCGGGCCCTGGTTTTGGCTGTTACAAGACCTAGATGCACTCCTGTCTCCCACTCTGTTTCTACAGGCGACCTTTGCAAACAACATTACGACTGCCTTGGCCGATGATTTGATTATTTCGGCGATCGCCTTCTTTTGCTTTGCCTGGGTAGAGTTAAAACGATTGAATGTTTCTCGCCTCTGGCTCATCCTCTATGTTGGACTGACCTTTGGAGTAGGGCTTTCCTGTTCTCTACCCTTCTTTCTATACCGCCGAGAGCAAATTCTAGAGCAAAATGCTTTTGGGCAGGAGATCTAGTGCTAAGTGATATCAATTTGATTTGAAAATGTTGGTGTAGGTAGGGGCGGTTCGCGAACCGCCCCTACGCTATGGCTTACCCATCTAAAAATGGCTGTAAGTTTTAATGACTCAGCATTAATCCTTTGCAACTCAGCTTCAAACTTATGTGAGTCAGGTTTAGACTGGCATAAGTTTTATTTAAGACTTTAGGACGGAACTTCAAGTCTATTAATTAAAGTAGCAAGCGACCGCGACTGAGTGGTACAAATGAATTAGTTTCATCTAGCACAAGACAACGCGAGTTCACCTGAAAGCTGAATCAACAGTGAGGCAAAGCGAATGCTTTTAGGATTACGAACGGTCATTTATCACGTTGCTGATCTCGACAAAGCCAAAGATTGGTACGTTCAGATTCTGGGCTATCAACCCTACTTTGATCAGCCGTTTTATGTTGGCTTTAACGTAGGTGGCTATGAGCTAGGACTCAATCCTGACTTGTCAAACAGCACTCCAGGCGGCAGCAATTTTGCTTATTGGGGTGTGGAAGATATTCACGGCACACACAGTCGTCTAATAGAACTTGGAGCAAAACCACATACCGATATCCAAGATGTCGGTGATGAAATCTTAGTGGCTACTGTCACTGACCCCTGGGGCAACATTTTTGGAATTATTCAAAACCCACATTTCCAAGTCTCATGAACCCTGAAACTAATCAATTCACTATCAGTTCTACCTATGTTGTGCTTGGGGAAGATGGTGCTACGATTCCAATTGCTGTGAGCGATCGCTTCTTTACAGATTTAGAAAACCAATTTGGTGACTTCAAGGGAAAGCGACTGGTTTCACACTTTACCTTTGACCGCGACTGGGATACTTGGGAAATGCATCCTGCGGGTGAGGAGTTTGTGTGTCTACTTTCAGGTCAAGTCGATCTAATTTTGAAACAAAACGAAGCTGAGAAGACGATACACCTGGATACTCCAGGAGCTTTTGTGCTGGTGCCGCGTGGGACGTGGCATACCGCCGAGGTTCATTCGCCCAGTTCGATGTTGTTTATTACCCCAGGCGAGGGGACGCAAAATCGGTAAGCTGTGCAACCATCTCTGCCCGTGACGAAACCTCAAGCTTGCGAAACATCCGCTTTAAAGCCTGCTTGACAGAGTTTTCAGTAATCCAAAGTTCACTGCCAATTTCAGCATTAGTTCGCCCTAAGGCAACCAGTTCGGCAATTTGCAATTCACGAGGGGTTAAACAGTTTTTTGGAGCTTTGCCGCGAGAAAGTGATGCCCGTTCTGGGGAAGTACTTTGCGATCGCACCGCTGTGACCCAGACTGATAAGTGCAAACAGATCGCACTTAGATCGGCTAAATTCTGCGTATCAAAAGCAGACTTTGACTTTTCACGAGTGCAACCTACAACCCCTACAAGCTGACCTCGATTAATAATGGGTCCTGCCATTACATGCCAGTGATCGGGACGAGGACAGATGATTGACCAAGCCTTTGGCGATGTCACCAAGGCTTCATGGACAGGAGCATGACGTTCTACCAGGTATCGCACGATGGGATTGTGTTTGACTGAGAGTCCGACTTTGAGCGCCTCTTGAAGATTACGATCTACCAACGGAAGCTGATCAAAGAAGAAAATTCCCCAGCGTGTAGCTGCAAAATACTCACCAATTTTTGGCACGATTTGCGATCGCATGTCCTGCTCACTCTGGGTCTGACTAATCGCTTCAAATAGCAGCTTTAAAGAACTTGTCATAGATCATGTGGACTGAAGAGTACCCGATTGAGGACTAGCAGCAGTAAAAGACTCTGCCTAATATTAGCTTTGATCTCAAGACTGTCCTAAAGCAATGACGCAAAATGCAATCTTCGGTCCCTTCTTTGCCACTGTGTTTTTATTAACCTGGCAATAAATGAGACTACATCTGTTCAAGCAGCATAAGCAATGAATGGATGTTTGAAATACTTGATGATTCGGGTAGGGAGCTTCTGAAGTTTGAATAGATGAG
>NZ_JACJPJ010000068.1:0-38350 GCF_014696015.1 Oculatella sp. FACHB-28
TTTGCAGGACGTTATCGCAACCGCAGAAAACGGTTTGGCTTGCGCTTGAACCTGATTGCTGGCTTACTCAACTATGAATTGGCACATGCCTCTTGATTCATGCAGGAAGTCTAGTAGCGAGTGTCCTTGTAAGGGCGTAGCATTCGAGCAAAGGCTTTCAGTTTGTTTTGAGGTCTATCTGCCGAAGCCACGCCCCTACCCGTGTTGGGAAACAGATTTGTTTATTTGCTCGTTTCCAATCTCCAGCTTGAAATATTGGTTTGGAAGCTCTAGCTTCTCTGTTGGTAGTTGAAGAATTTGGAGCTTCTCTGAAGCGATTCCCAAGCCGGAGTGAGACGTGATCGGCGATCGCCTCATAGGAGGCAGGGCCTCTGGAGCTGCATGATAAGGCGAAGCCTCGTAACGAGAATTTTATCTACTCAAGTTCCTGTTCTGCTGCTCTAACTTCATCTTCTAACGCTTGAATTGCTAACAGCAGTTCCTCTTCCTGGATTTCAAATTCCTCCTCAGGAATTTCGCCCATGTCGAATGCGAGTTGGAGTGCCAGCAACTGTTTGCTCAAGTTTTCCTTGTCGTCTAGGGCTGCGTTTGCCTGCTCTAGAACTTTATTGCCGACCCAGGCGATGCCACTGATGGGAGCTGTAATCGGTGTCAGGAGAAGATCAAGAAACATGGATTGCCTCAATTAAGTTGGACAAAGTTAAACGGAGCGGTGAAGCTGTTGTAGCGGATGCGGAGCCGCTCATCAAACTGCTGATCGAGTGCCTCAACCTGCTGGCTAAAGTAGGTTTCCTCATCCCAAGGGATCAGGTAAGCGGCGTTATAAATCATTGCGTCGGTCATTGCATCGTTTTCTACAACATCGATCGCCAATGGATTGAGGGTTCCCTGGAAAACCTCGATGATGCTCTGTTTGCGGTTTGCCATCGCCTGCTCGATCGCCTGCCCGATTTGCACGACCTGATCCATGCTGAGGGATTTTCCTTCGAGGCGATTGCGCTCCGCCAGCAAACCTTGATCTTCCTGAAGCAATGCTTCCAATTCAGCACTTGCATCCCAAAATACCTTTACGCCGACTTCGCGCCGTCCGTTCAGCTTGTTAAACAGTTCGCCTAAACCCTGACCCTGTGGCACAATAAGCTGCTGATTGACCGTTTCCCAGTTTTCAATAATCAGCCCAAACTGTAGCGGCAACAGGGTTCGATATCCCTTCTCCATTGCCTGCTCCAGCACTTTCTCATGTCCTAACAGGTTGCGACGGCTGGCTAAATACCTTTCTTGCTGAGCTTCTGAATACAAGAAGACGAACTCGTCAATTGCATGAGCCTGTACAGGCTGACGGTCTAACCCCTCTAGATGCAAATTTGTTGGTCCTGGAGCGGGGAAAATGCCGTAGAGATATAAACCGTTTCCCATAGTGAAAACTCCTTTAAACAGACGAAGCTGCGCTGGCTTACTAAATTGGCTTGGAGGTCAGCACTAACTGCAATTTGGCGTGGATCAGGTTGAGTTGAGCCAGTCCTAAGTCAACTTCTCCTTCCACCACCACTCCTGTGTTGAGCAGTCGGTCTAACAGTTCCAGAATGGATGGGTTCGCTGAAGCCTCACCTGGATAGTACCCATTTGACTTGGGAAGTAACGTCCCGATCTCGCCTAAATCAATATTTAGATCTGCTGGGTCAATTTCAAAAATTTCGCAAAGCTGGACGACTTGTTCCTCTAGCTTTCGCAGGCTGTCTGCGGCTCGTTCTAAATCTTCGTCGCTCAGTTCTTTTGCTTCCATGCGGCGGATTACCTGAGCTTCCATGAGTTGCCGCACTAGCTCAACCACCGTCAGTAGCAAGGGAGCCAAACCCGAGTTGGCTCCACTTTGCTCAGGAAGGGAGCTTTCAGGTGTGAGTTGAATTGGAGAATCAGAAGAAGCCATGACGTAAGCTTAACGCTGGCGGGTTGGCACTTGCTGAGATTTGTGTTGCCCCTGCTGGTTACGCCATTGGCGAAGGGACTCCTGATCAAACATTTCGGATTGTGCAGTAGCAATTCGTCCTTGCTCAGAAAGGAGGTGCGCTCGCCCCAAAGACCGACAAGCCCGAAAGCTAGGAATCGTTCGACTAGTGGCGATCTGCTTCATGGTTCTAAGCGTAATCATCTTTTCAGTCCTTAACTTGCTAGGTTCTCAGGCTAAGTTTTCAGCCGCCTTTAGCGATCGCAATTCTGTTTCCAGGCTCTCAATTCTTGCCTGAAGTTGTTGGTTTGCTTCAAGCAATTGGCGCGACTGCCCGCTCAGATAAGGGTCATTTTCCCACCAGTTGATTCCCATTTCTTTGGCTTTGTCTACCGATGAGATCAGCAGGCGAATGCGAATGCTCAATAGTTCTGTAGACCCTACCGAGACAGAAATATCCCCGGCAATTACAATGCCTTTATCGAGAACCCGTTCGAGGACATCCGCCAGAGTGGAACCTGAAGTAGACGTGCCAATTGCCCGATTGCCGCTATTTCCACCAGCTATAGGACGAGCTTGAGTTACAGTCATACTTCATCCTCGCTGGTAATGTGGATTTGGTAGGCAGAGATTGTTTCAGCAATGCTGGAATTAAACTGAATTCCCTGTTCGGTTAGCGATCGCAGTGCCGTCACGACTTGGTAGCGATTAATTCCTAGAGCTGCCTCAATTTGGGCAATTCGAGCGTCCTGAAATTCCTGCAGATACTCATAAACTTCCCACTCAAACGGGACGCTTGACTCTGTGTTAGTGAAAGTCGAAAGTTCGTCAATTTCTAGATTTGACTCATCCTGCTTATTGCTGTTTGGCGAAGCGGACTGTTTTGTCAATTCACCTGACAGCACCTCAACTTCTGAATGTGCCTGAGACTGAGGGCTAAAGATCAGAGTTTCAGGCTGTGACAGATCGCAATCTTCTAACAGGTCAGCGGGGTCGAGCTCAAGGGAAATTAGTTCGTTGAACAGTTCCCAGAGCAATTGAGTAGATTCAGCTAGCGATCGCCCTGTGCGAGAGAGCAAAACGTCGTGACAAATGTCGCGGAATTCGGGGTTTTCGGGCATCACCAGGATCTCGTGCTCATGGCAGACCTTGCCTACCATCAGGCAAGACCGCAAGCCTGAAGTTTTCTCTGCTCCAGTCTTAATCCGAAATGCTTTAACTAGGCTGACGATGATTGCAGCGCTTTCTCGATCGATGCCAGTTTTCTGTACCACAATTTCCTGTTGGGTCAGTTCGTCCGGCTCTGGCATGTTGATTGTTACCAGGCGATCGAGCAAGGCATCCTGCGTTTCATGAACACCACAATACTCTTCTGGATTTGAGGTGAAGATGGCACGAAAATGAGGATTAACTCGAATGTATTCGTTGCGATTACCGCTAGGAGGCAGCACCAGCAGCTTTTCTTCTAGTGCCGATAGCAGCACGTTGTTGACTTCCGGGCGAGAGCGGTTGAACTCGTCATAGACCAGGGTGAATCCTTCTCGGCAGGCAAGAGTTAGGCGAGAGTCAACCCAGTTTTGCCGCAGTTCGTCCTCAACTTTGACGACACTGTGAATGTAGTTATCGACTACTTTTTTGCGGGTGTAGCCAGTTTGGTTGCCAATCAGGTCGGAGGTCTTGAACTCGTCGTCGCCAAAAATCAGCATGATGGGACGAGTGAGCAAATCTGCCAGGTGAAGTGCCAGGGTGGTTTTGCCAGTCCCAGCGGGACCACGCAGGTGGACAGAGAAGCCGGACTGAAGGTAGCGTAAAGCTCTCGTTGCCACTCGCTCGACTGAGGGAGTGCTGACAAAGCGACGGGGGCGGGCTTGGAGAACGGTGGTCACAGGCTTGCTTCCTCTTGAATCAGGTAGACGCGATCGCGCTGGGTTACTAATCCTTTCTTAATCAAGGAGCGGAGTGCATCCACGGCTTGAAAGCGATTGATGCCTAATGCGGTTTCAAGCTCGGTGAGGCGTGCCCCTTGCACCTGGTAAATGTGATAGTAGATTTCTTCTTCTAGCTGCACTGGGTCTTTTTGCAGCGAATTCAACGCTTGAGGAACTGATGTGACCTGAATGGGTTGAGGTCGAACTGGTGCAGTGGGTAAGGCTGGAGTAAGGGCGATCGCCACTGAATCTGCAACAGGTGAAACGCTATTTAATGCAGCAGAACCCGGTTCGGAACTGGCGCTAGAGCTACCATTTCCCCAGATCATTGTTCGCAAACTGGTGCAGTAGTCACACAATTCGGCTCGCAGTGCGGTCATTTCGGCAAGTCGTTTAGCCCGATTTTGCTCAAGTTCTTGCTGTAGCTGATTTGCCCGGTCTTGGCGCATCAATTCCAGTTCAGAAAGGTAGGTCTGAACTTCTGAATGGAGCGATTCCATAAAGGCGGCTAAGTCTTGAGCTAACTGTATCTGGACTTGCGCCCGTCGCTGCTGATTTGTTTCCAGCAACAGTTGAACTTCTGCCTGAATGGCTTGAACTTTAATCTTTAACTCTTGCCGCAAAGAAGCCACAGATTGATTCAAATCGATGTGAAAGTTGTATAGCTCCTGAGCCAATTCTTGAGCCTGAACTTGTCGGCGATCGCTGAGATGACCCAGAAAAACTTGAGTTTCTTGCTGCAAGCCAAGCTGAAATAGGCTCAGATCATCTCGCAGTTGGGCGGCACTTTGTTGGCGCTGTTGTTGAAATGCGCCTAGGGTCTCACGCACCTGCTGCTGACGTTGGGCTATTTCTTGCTGACGCTGTTGGCGTTGTTCTTGCCATAAATCTTTGAGCGCAATCACAAAAATCTCCTCCTGCGAGGCTAGGAATTAATGGTTAATGGGTTTGATTGATTTAATCGATTAAGAGAATTTCAGTTAAATCTATTTGACCCAATGGAAAGAGGGGAGCCGGAGTAGCTCCCCAATTTTGGGGATTTCCTAGGAAGCGGGAACGGCAGCTTGAGTGGTCAAACCGACTGCTTCGGCATACTTCAAGTAGGTTTCTACGGAAGCGATCACGACGCGAGCTTCAATAGCTAGCAGTTCGATTCCAACAAGGGAAACGCGAACCCATGCGTCAACAACGATGCCTTTGTCGAGGATGCGATCAACGACTTCAGCCAAGCTAGAGGAGGAGTTTACTTTTTCAACAGCCATGTTTAGTTACCTACGAAATTCGTTGTGTTAGTAGAATCCGAAAATGCCCGACTTTCTGATACATAGACAGGCATTTCTCTAGAGCTGAGAGCGATCGCCCGGAAGCAAGTTGGCTCGGCGAAGACATCTAAACTCTGGAGATGTTCATAACATTCCCGATATTTCTGATCGATCAACAACGAGTTGTAAAAACAACAAGTCGATTGGTAACACCACTTAAAAATTTGTAAATCAGCTCACGGTTAATACAGCCTGATAGAAGTTAGGCCGTCTTAAAAAAGCGAATAATTTCGCGCACATGTTCTAGAAATTGACCGTCGGTGCTGAGTTGAGCGATCGCCCCCTTTGCTTCTCTCATGATTCGCTCGTGCTCTGCTTGGTTGGTTGCCTGTAGTTCTCGTAGTTGAGCATCTAGGCGAATGCACTGCTGGCGGGTGGCTTCTAAATCTCGCTGCTGGGTCGATACCCAGGAGGTTGATTCGTTAGGACTAAGCTGTTCTTCCAGGCGTTTGATAGTTTCTTCAAGCGTGAAGACGCGATCGCGCAGTTCTAGCACGTCCTCGCGGGGATACTTTATCTGCTGGCGAATCATTGTCAGCCGCATTGCTAAATACTGGTAAGTTCTAGCTGCTGGACGCAGCACTATGAGCAACAATGCTGCCCCAGAACCGATGTAGCCGATCGCACTAATACCATTGGCAGCTAGGGTGTAGAGTCCAACCGCAGAAATCAGGTGAAGGGCGATCGCTACCCAGAGCGAAGCTTGAGCTACTTTTGTAGCATATTCAACTTGCTTGGCGTTTACCTCAATTCCTTTTTCTTCAGATTGGTCTGCCTCAGCTAACACTTCCTTTGCGTCGAAGTGGACGTTCCAGGGCACTGTCACAATTACCAATAGCCATTCAAAGACAGCAATGCCAATAATCCAGTCGAGGAAGCTGCCTGTTGGAATGTGCAGCCATTGCAGCAGTCCAAATACCAGCAGCACCAATAGAGCAAATCCAAAGTTGAGTGCGATCGCCACAATTCTACTAACCTCTACTGCCAAAACGGTTGTTCCTCATTTTGAGCAGAGCAGGTCGCTATGGTTGAGAAGCGTGTGATGGTTTTGATAGATCCACAGCGATCGCTAAAACCAAAGACTTGATTAGAACTTCATCCCATCTTTATCGAAATTTCTAATCTCCAATTTTCCTGGGAGTGAAAGAATATTTTTGAATTCCTGTTTGCCTTTCCTGTATTTTTGATCTAGCTGAAAGGGATACACTACAACCGTTTGAAAGCTTCCAAAGAAGCTAGATAAGCAGCATCTCGTAGCCCTAAATTTGATAGGAATCAAGGTCTTTGGAGCAAAAGTTAGCACATTCCCTGAGTTAGATCACGACATTTCCAGCACATATACGGAGTCTTTGCTGAACAGACGTAGTAGGATCTACGTAGTAAGCAGAATAGGTAAATAGTAAAGTTATTTTCAATAGCATGACTGACTGATTGAAGGGCGCATCTCTCCGGTAACGTAAAACGCAAGAGAGTAGTAGATAGGGTGGGTTGTCTTTGGTAGATCGCTGGCTCCACCTCTGCTGACTGAAACGAATCGTTTCTAACCCTTCACTTTATAAAATGCTGTGTACTTAGGCAGTTCTTTATTTAAACCAACCCCAAAACGCAATCGCTTTAAGTTTAAGCAAGCGACTCAGCGCACGCACCTACCGCTGGTGATTGCAATGACGCTATTGAGTGCAGCAGGTACGATGTTCTCTGTTTCATCTGCAATTTTGTTGCACGGCTTCGAACGCGTAGAAGCTCAGGCAATGCATCAAAACCTGGAGCGAGCTTTAGATGCGCTGAAGCAGGATTTTGAAATCCTTGGTACTACTGTACGAGACTACGCGGTTTGGGATGATACCTACGCGTTCATCACTAATAGAGATTCAGATTATGTCAAGCTAAATCTCAATCAAGCGATGTGGGAAAGCTTTAACCTTCATCTCATTTTGATGGCGCGTCCTTCGGAGCAAGTTGTCTTCAGCCAAAGGCGTGATCCAATTAGCTCTGACATCACTTCTGTTTCTCAGGCTGTGCAAGATGCCGTTGTAGACAGCGGCATTCTTCATCATGCTGATGGCAAACCACATTCTGGCATTGTGCTGTTGCCAGATGGTCCAATGCTGATAGCGGCCCATTCGGTGCTGACTAGCAATCTGGAAGGACCAAGTCGCGGCACTCTGGTGATGGGGCGCTACTTAGATGCGGCTGAGGTATCACGTTTGTCTGAGCTGACACGCGTTTCGCTCGACCTGCGTCAGATCGCTGGATCACTACCCCCTGATTTTGAGGCTGCTCGTACCGCTTTATTCAATGGGCAATCCAACTGGATACAGCCTTTAGACTCCGATGCGATCGCAGGTTACGTTCTAATCGAAGACATCCAGGAGCAGCCCACCTTGCTGCTGCGGGCAGATATGCCCAGAGTTATTTATCAACAGGGGGCGCTGAGCTTGCGCTATTTAGGATTGTCGCTGCTCAGTTTGGGGACGCTGTTTGGGCTGGTAATCTGGCTGCTGTGGCGTAGACTGACCGCTAATATTATTGAGCGCGATCGCATAGAGCAAGCGCTGCTTCAAGAAGAGCGGTTTCGCAAGGTGTTTGAAGATGCGCCGATTGGGATGGCGATCGCTAACATCAGCAGCGGTCAAATCATGAAAGTTAACCATGCGTTGTGTGAAATGCTGGGCTACACCAGTGCCGAGCTAGAAGCAAAGACAGTGCAGGAAATCACCCACTCGGATGACTGGAACCAGAACTGCCACCTGTTTGAACAACTGATAGCGGGAGCGATCGCCAATTACCAAACTGAGAAGCGCTACCTCAAGCAAAATCAGGAAACCCTCTGGGTAAATCTCACCGCAACGCTCATCCACAGCCCTCAGGGAAATGGGTGCTACATCCTGGGAATGTTTGAGAATGTCACCGAACGCAAGCAAACGGAAGCGATTTTGCGTCAGTCTGAAGCAAAATACCGCAACCAAGCTGAACAACTAAAAAGCACCTTGGCTGAACTGCAGCAGACTCAGGCACAGCTTGTGCAGAGCGAAAAGATATCTAGCCTGAGCCAGCTTGTGGCTGGAATTGCCCACGAAATCAACAATCCTGTTAACTTCATCTCTGGCAATTTGACTCATGCTGATAGCCACATCCAGGACTTGCTGAATCTGATTCGGCTTTACCAAAAACACTATCCTCAACCGTCAGCCGAAATCTTGGCAAAGACGGAGTCCGCCGACCTGGATTTTTTGTTGGAAGACCTGCCAAAGCTGTTCTCGTCGATGAAAGTTGGCTCGGAACGAATTCACCAGTTGATCTTGTCACTTTGCAATTTCTCCCGTCTGAATGAGGCAGACCTCAAGGCGGTCAACATTCACGAAGGCATCGAGAGTACGCTGATGCTGTTGGAAAACCGGCTCCAATCTAATGATCTGCATCCAGCGATTCAGGTTGTCAAAGATTATGGCGACCTGCCGCTAGTAGAGTGCTATGCCAAGCAGCTCAATCAGGTCTTTATGAACATCCTGCTGAATGCAATCGAAGCGCTAGAACGAAAATGGAATGTTTCAGAAGAATGGCATCTGAGGGAAGGTCAGCTAGGGGAATGGCAGTCTCCTAAGATTTGGATTCAAACCTTACTGAAAGGCGATCACGCAATTGTGCAAATTTCAGACAACGGAACGGGTTTTTCAGAGCAGGTTAAAGCGCGACTGTTTGATCCGTTTTTTACCACCAAGGCGATCGGTGAAGGTACAGGACTGGGACTATCGGTAGGCTATCAAGTTATTGTCGGTAATCATCAGGGGCAGTTGCAGTGCCGCTCTACTCCTGGTCAGGGGGCTGAATTCACGATTCAGATTCCTCTGCAAAGGCAGTTGCCTCAGTGCCGTACCAGCCTCTTAAGTCGTTATAAGTAACGCTGGGTCAAGCTCGCGCGGGTAGAGTAGCCAGGTTCTTTGCCAGGGCTGAATCAGTGTTTTCACTAAGGGTGACTGATCGCTGATTTCTTGCAATCCGGTTTCTGTTGCTAGCTTAATGCCACGTTGATAAAGCGTATAGCCGTGACTCAGAGCCGTGCGAAGCCCTGCATAGTACTGGGGTTGAGAAAGGGGTGGAATGCTTGTCTTTGCTAGCCAATTCTGCACCCGTTGCAACAGTTGAGTCTGCTGTGCGATTCCCAAATGCGTGATATCCAAAGTTTTTAGTAAATCCCGATCTAAGAAGCGGCGGCACAAGTCTGCCAAAACTGGATCTGCATGGCCCTGCCAGCGATGCAGATGATAGGCAAACACACCATCATCAGCATCTAGATACTGCGTCAGGGACAGTTGGTCGCAGTCCTCCTGAAGCCATGCCGTGACGACTTCATCTGCCTGTAAGTTACCCAGGTTTAGCTGTTCTCGTGCTCGTTTGAAGGCGTGTTCTAACACCCAGACCGCAGCAACGTTTTTGGGATGGTTGTAAACCTGAGCGTACATAAAGTAGCGCACAATCAGGTAATGCTCGATCGCCGCCATACCTTTCCGTGCAACCACAAGCTGCTGGCTCACGGGGTCGTAGCTCATTGCCATTAGGATGCGATCGAGGTCTAGCTTGCCATAGTTGGCTCCAGTAAAGTAGCTGTCGCGCATTAAATAATCCAGGCGATCGCAATCTAACTGGCTAGAAACCAACTGCCACACCAACGGCACGGGATGCTGTTTCTGGTAAACCTGCTGAAGCTGGTTCAATAAGTTAGGCTCAAACTCATCTAACAACTGCCTCACAGGAGCAGATTCTCGCAAGATGCGTCCTGTCCAGTACTCATGGTGACAGCCAAAGATATCTTCGCAGGTGTGGCTGAACGGCCCATGCCCTACGTCATGCAGTAGGGCTGCACAAAGTACGGTTGCTCGGTAAGGTTTGAGCAGCGGGTAGTGATGAGCAATGCGGTCAAAGGCGCGACGGGCGATCGCCATCACGCCTAAAGAGTGGGTAAACCGTGACCCTTCTGCCCCGTGAAAGGTGAGGCTGGCTGGACCAAGCTGCCGAATTCGGCGCAACCGTTGAAAGGCTGGAGTGTCGATCAGCCGAATCAGCAGCGCCTCAACTGGGTCACTTTGATCAAGGGCGATCGCCCCATGCAAGGGGTCGTGATAGGTTCGCCCTGCGTTAGGCTGCACCTGCAACCACCGTTTGCTGAGTCAACACATCTACCGCAGCCTGATACTGGCGATCGGCGACCGTACCGACCTGGTCACGAGTAATTGGGTCGAGGGAAACAACCAAATCCGGCACGATGCCTTGACGATTAATGTCATGGTGATTTGGAGTCTCATACTTGGCGATCGTCACTGCTAGCCCAGAACCATCCGATAGGTTAAACAGCGATTGAATCAGCCCTTTCCCAAAGGTTTTTTCTCCGACCAGCAAAGCCCGTCCGTTGTCCTGCAATGCACCTGCCAAGATCTCGCTGGCACTAGCAGTTCCCTGGTTGACTAGAACCACTAGCGGGTCATCGGTAATTGCCTGCCCAGTCGCGTCAAAACTGTCTTGAATCCCCTGGCGGTTGACTGTGTAGACAACTGTTCCCTGCTCCAACCAGAGTCGAGCAATTTCGATGCCTGCCTGCAACAGCCCACCCGGATTGTTGCGTAAATCCAGAACATAACCTTCTGCGCCTTCTGCTTCCAACTGGCTCACTGCATGGGCAAGTTCAGCCGTTGCATTGGCGTTGAATTGGTTCAGCCGAATGTAGCCGATCGCCTTTCCTTCTGATTGGGAACGCAACTCTGCATACACTGGGTTCAAACTGATGCGATCGCGCACTAGCTTTACCTCTATTGATTCAGATTCCGATCGCCCTACCTTCAGGGTGACCTCACTGCCAATCGGTCCCCGCATTCGCGCTGCTGCCTCGTCTAGCGTCAAAGTTGCAGTCGAGGAACCGTCAATTTCGAGGATGCGATCGCGGGGTTGAATTCCCGCTTGATCCGCCGGAGATCCTTCAATCGGTGCAATTACCCGCAGTTCCCCAGTTTCCCCATCTTGGGCAATTTGTAAGCCTACGCCCGTCAATTCTCCAGACGTATTGGTTTGCAAGCTGCGATATTGGTCAGGCTTAAGCAACCGAGTAAACGGGTCGTTCAAACTCGCTAGCATCTGCTGAATAGCAGTATAAGTTTGCTCCCGGTTCTCTAAAGGTTGCTTCAGCGCCCGCTGCCGTACAAACCACCAGTTTTGGTGGTTAAACGTGTCATCTACGTAGGCTCGGTCTACAATCCGCCAGACCTCACTGAGCAACTTCTGCTCTTCAGTAAAAGCATTTGCGACTGGAATCCAACTGCCCAACACTATCAAAACCGACAATGCTAAAAGCAGCCCGATTCGAAAAAACTGTTTTCTCATAAAGCAGATCTTAAACTTAGGTAAAGACTTGTTGCCACAAGCTGACTGAGTCAGCGCAAATCTCGAAACGTCTGATCCCTATCCTTAGGCCTCAGCTACGAAAGTTAAAGAGAACATAGTAGCAAGATAGTAGCAAGTCTGAACCTAAAATCGCCTAACCTCTGCCCAAGAGAAGGTTTCGACCGTGAAATCTACCCAACGGCTATGTTACATTTTCTATTGACAGCAACACATTTTTTGGAACTCTTGCTTCATGTTTACTAAGCAGGTAACCGACTCGAAAGCTTACCAGTGGTTTGAGGAGCGCCTGGAAATTCAGGCACTGGCTGATGACATCAGCAGCAAATACGTCCCTCCCCACGTTAATATCTTCTATTGCCTGGGTGGAATTACCCTGACCTGTTTCCTAATCCAGTTTGCGACTGGATTTGCAATGACCTTTTATTACCGTCCGACTGTAGCAGAGGCGTTCGAGTCAGTTCAGTATTTGATGACCGACGTTAGCTTTGGTTGGTTGATTCGCTCCATTCACCGCTGGTCTGCCAGCATGATGGTGCTGATGATGATCCTGCACACCTTCCGGGTTTATCTGACGGGTGGTTTCAAGAAACCCCGTGAGTTGACTTGGGTAACCGGCGTTATTCTCGCTGTAATCACTGTCTCCTTCGGTGTAACCGGCTACTCCCTGCCCTGGGATCAAATTGGGTACTGGGCAGTCAAAATCGTCTCTGGTGTTCCCGAAGCGATTCCTGTTGTAGGTACATTGATTGCTGATATGTTACGGGGTGGCTCCAGTGTGGGACAAGCAACGCTAACCCGCTACTACAGCGCTCACACCTTTGTTTTACCCTGGCTGATTGCAGTCTTCATGCTGTTGCACTTCTTGATGATCCGCAAGCAGGGTATTTCTGGCCCCTTGTAGGTTTCAGACCTCACAAGGTTGGCAAATTGTATCCTTGGGTGGCAGATGTTGATTCTCTGATTTCGGTAAACTAGGCTGTAATTGTTGAACGGCACTGCTTAACCTTTCTTTACTTCCTGTCTCAGACCCAAAGGAGAACACCATAGGCTATGGCAACTGTTAAAAAGCCGGATCTTAGCGATCCCGCATTGCGCGAAAAACTCAAGAAGGGCATGGGTCACAACTATTATGGTGAACCCGCTTGGCCAAACGACCTGCTCTACATCTTCCCCGTTGTAATTCTGGGAACGATTGCTTGCTGCGTCGCCCTAGCTGTCCTGGACCCAGCCCTGACTGGAGAGCCTGCTAATCCCTTCGCAACTCCTCTGGAAATTCTGCCAGAGTGGTATCTCTACCCCGTATTCCAGATTCTCCGTATTCTGCCTAACAAGCTGTTGGGTGTTGCGGCGATGGCATCTGTCCCATTGGGCATGATCCTTGTTCCTTTCGTTGAGAGTGTTAACAAGTTTCAGAATCCTTTCCGTCGTCCAATCGCGACCAGCGTGTTTCTGTTTGGTACGCTCGTCACGATTTGGCTGGGAGTGGGTGCAACTTTCCCAATTGACAAATCCCTAACTTGGGGCCTGTTCTAAGAGAAAGCTGGGCTTTCCAGATTTTCTGGTTCTAAAGTTGTTTAGAATGCTCTTTTACGCCTGTGTTGGTTTATTGGGATGTGGGTGCATCTCCAGTAGGGCAACGCAGGCGTTATGCGTTTTGAACCTGTAGCTTTTAACTGAAAGATGTGTTCTAACCTGTTGACTAAGACATCATTTTATTGCTAACAATGCGGCTAAGTAGGCAACTAATCAAAAAATTGGCTACTTAAGCTCAGTGGAATTTGAGTCCTGGCTGAGTGTGGGCATGTTGCAGCACGATCATTTAATCGTTAAGAGTGATTTGAGCGTCTTGACGCACATCCAGGAGTGGTTCGACCAGTTTTGTCTGCGATATGCTGCCAAGTCGTTTTGGCTCAAAGAGCAGCATTATCCGATGAATCTGGCTTTGACTGAAGGATTTACGAATGCGGTGCGTCACGCTCATCACGAGCTTCCTTCAGAAACGACAATTGAGATCGATTTGTGTCTCTGGAATGACCGGATGGAGATTCGCATTTGGGATCAGGGCAAGCCTTTCAACCCGGATGTTTTAGAAGAGCCTGAACCTGGTACTTTGCGGCAGGGGGGCTATGGCTGGTTTTTGCTCAGGCGGTTGGCTGATTATGTAGTTTATGAGCGATCGCCAGACAACAGAAATTGCTTATTAATCGTCAAACACGCAACCAAAGAACAAACTGTGCCTGACAAGGGCTAACCAGATATAACGGGCTGATAAAGCTTTAGCGATATTTTTCTTAGTTGGATACAAAGATTCGGTTAATCCAGTAGGTTTTGGGATTGAGTTTGAGGGGGAGTTTGCTACGATTTAGCAGCTACCAGCGATCGCTTCTGCTAAAGAGATTCACCCATCTAAATCATTGCTGGTCGTGCGGGCGGCGTGATGGAGATAAAGTGAACGCATGTCGAAGACAGCTCTAATCACAGGAATCACGGGTCAAGATGGTTATTACTTGAGCCGTTTGCTTTTAAAGCACGGCTATCGTGTAGTGGGGCTAACTCCTCCGCAGCGGCAAAGTAATCTAGCTAAGTTGGGCGACCTGGCAGGGCAGGTAGAAGTGTACTCTGTTGCTTTAACTGACAGTGCAGCTCTCCTGGAAGCTGTCGAGCAGCTTCGACCCGACGAGATTTACAATTTAGCGGCTCCTAGCTTTGTCCCTGCTTCCTGGTCTGATCCGTTAGGGACGCTGGACTTGGTCACAGGCACTGCAACTCGCCTGCTGTCAGCCGTGCGACAGGTTGGCTTAGCTACGCGGTTTTACCAGGCAAGCAGTTCAGAGATGTTTGGGCAGGTTGATCAGTCGCCCCAGGACGAAAACACGCCCTTCCGTCCGATGAACCCCTATGCGGCAGCAAAGGTACACGCCCATTGGACAATGGTGCATCATCGCCAGCGATATGGTTTGTTTGCCTGTAGCGGCATTTTGTATAACCATGAGTCTCCGCTCCGTCCTCCCAATTTTGTTACGCGCAAAGTTGCTCTAGCTGTCGCATCAATCAAGTTGGGTTTAAGCGATCGCCTGGAGATGGGTAACCTACAAGCTAAGCGTGACTGGGGCTATGCCGGAGATCACGTTGAGGCAATGTGGCGGATGCTGCAAGCCAAAACACCCGAAGACTATGTGATTGGTACAGGGCAACTGCATAGCGTCGAGCAACTTGTGGCGGCGGCTTTTGCTTGTGTAGACCTAAATTGGGCAGAATATGTCAACGTCGATCCGAAGCTGATTCGTACCGACGAGCATTTTCACTTAGTCGCCAATCCTGCTAAAGCCAAACAGAACTTGAACTGGCAACCTCAAGTCAGCTTTGAGGCACTAATTCAAGAAATGGTTTTGAAGGATCTGGAGCGCCTGAAATCAGGTGCAGTTACTCCTGCTGCTCCCTAACCACTATAAGCAATTTGACGAACCCACCTGTGACTCAGCGCAACTCTCTCAAAGAACCCAGCCCTGCGATCGCTGCTGCTCCCTATCTGTTTATTTTTCTAGAAATTTTTGCGCGAGAGGGTGGCATTCAGTCTTACGTCAAGGATATCTTTCGCAGCTATTCAGAGCTAACTGACGTTCCTAAAGCTGACGTATTTCTCCTGCGAGATGGACAAGATTGCTCAAATCCTTTTGCTACGCGGTTTTTCAGGTTTAGATACCTGAGAACAAAGTCCCCGAGGTTAGGACGCATTCGGCTGGCGGTCGCCCTACTCGTTTATCTGGTGCAACACCGACCGCAGCGAGTATTTTGTGGTCACGTGAATCTAGCTCCGCTGGTGCAATGGCTGTGTCGTCCTTTGGGCATTCCCTACACGGTGCTGACCTACGGCAAAGAGGTATGGACAACCTTACCTAAGCGAGATCGTGAAGCACTGCACCATGCTGACCAGATTTGGACAATCAGTCGCTACAGCCGCGATCGCGCTTGCGAGGCAAACGGACTTAACCCAAACAAGGTGAAATTTTTACCTTGCGTTGTCAATGGGGATTACTTTACACCTGGAGCTAAATCTGAAGCGCTGCTAAAGCAGTATGATTTGGTCGATCACAAGGTGCTGATGACCGTAGCGCGGCTGTGGTCTGGAGACATTTACAAAGGTGTAGATGTGACGATTCGGGCACTGCCTGCGATCGCCCAGGTTTTTCCAGAAGTCAAGTACCTAGTGATTGGACGCGGCGATGACCAACCTCGATTGGCTCAGCTAGCGAAGGATCTGGGAGTTGAAGATCAAGTTGTTTTTGCCGGATTTGTGCCAACTGAAGCATTGGTGGAGCATTATCGGCTTGCAGATGCTTATGTGATGCCGTCACAAGAAGGCTTTGGCATTGTGTATCTGGAAGCGATGGCTTGCGGTGTACCTGTGCTGTCGGGTGATGCAGATGGCTCTGCTGATCCGCTCCAGGATGGCAAACTGGGCTGGCAGGTACCCCACCGAAATCCGGAGGCAGTTGCTCATGCCTGTATTGAAATGCTCAAAGGCTGCGAACAGGTGAATGGTGAGCTCTCCGATCGCCGTTGTGATGGCGCGTGGCTAAGGGAGCAGGCGATCGCCCTGTTTGGTCGAGATGCTTTGACTCACAAACTCCATCATCTCTTGCAGTCCAGCCTGTGAGGAGTTAGCTTGACTGACAAGATTCTTCCTGTCATTGGTCAGCCAGATATCCTATCCTGAAGGAAGGTCTGGAGAGCGTTTGATTCTTGTCGAGGTTGCCACCTTGGAACGGAGCAAATGCAAAATCTAGCTAGTCTGGCTGATTGAAGGAGATTACTGTGAACCAAAACAGCTACAGAAACCTACAGCTAAACCTATCTGGCTTTAGCTTTTGGCTCACTATATTTGCAGTTGTCTGGCTATTGGGTGCAATTGGGCTGGGCTGGCTAGTCAAATCTTTTGTGATCCTGATTGGGTTGCTTTTGATTACTCCGGCGATCGCTTTCTTGGGCTTCCGCTGGTGGTTGCAGCGCAATCTAGTTGAAGACAATTGCCCGGTGTGTAGTTACAGTTTCACTGCCATCAACGGAATGCAGTTGCGTTGTCCTAACTGCAGTGAACCTCTAAAGATGGAGAAGCGGCACTTTCACCGTCTTACCCCTCCTGGCACAGTTGACGTTGAGGCGGTAGAAGTTTCTGCTAAGCAAATCGAAGATTAAGCGATCCAACAGGCGAAGGCAAATCTTTTGAGCTTAGCGTAGTGGTTAAACTATAGCCATAAAAGCGAAACCCGTCTAAACGAGTTTCTCTAGTCACGAGTTCTGTTTAGCATCAGCAGTGCTAAACCTTTTGAACAATTTCCTGTATTGCCTGTTTCACCAAAGGGTACTGATATTTGAAGCCAGAAGACTGTGTTTGCTTGGGCAAAACCTTCTGACCTTCTAGTACTACAATGGCAGCGTCTCCCAGCAGAGCTTCTAGCGCAAAGTCAGGTACGGGTAGCCAGGAAGGACGATTTAGCACTTCCCCTAAGGTATTGCAAAGTTCAGACATGTGAACCGGGTTGGGTGCGGTGGCGTTGAATGTTCCCTCCATGTTTGGCTGAGTCAAAGCACTCAGAATGAGGTTCACCAAATCTTCCCGATGAATCCAGGAAACCCACTGGCGACCACTGCCAAGCGGACCGCCTGCAAAGAGTTGAAAGGGTGGCAGCATTTTGGCGATCGCTCCGCCCATTCCCAGCACAATGCCTGTGCGTAAAATGACTAGCCGTGTGCCACTCTCTTTCACTTTGCTCGCAGAAGCTTCCCAGGCTTGACAGACCTGCGCCAGGAAATCATCCGCTGCCGGGCTGCTCTCATCAAAGGTTGCTGTTTCGCTAGTGCCGTAGTAGCCGACTGCTGAGGAGTTGACCAGCACTGAGGGTTTAGGATTTGCTCGGGCGATCGCTTCTACAATTTTCTCGGTTCCGACCTTGCGGCTGTCGAGAATAATTTGCTTGCGCTGTGGTGTCCAGCGTCCTTCGGCGATCGGCTCTCCTGCCAGATTGACTACGCCATCACAACCCGAAATCACGGCTTGCCAATCGCCCGATTCTAAGGGTGCGTAAGCAAACACTTCCACATTTGGAAATGTTGCAGTGGGAAAGACTTGCTTGCCTCGCTCGAGACTGCGGGTCAGCACTACAACTGTGTGTCCTTCGGCGTTGAGTCGCTCTACCAATCGGGTGCCGACAAATCCGGTTGCACCCGTCACTGCTACTTTCATGAAACTTCCCCATAAACCATACCGTTTGCCTCTGCGTAGCGGTGCATAAAGCGCATAAACCGCTCCCAGTGGTCTTCTCGATCAATCTCAAACTTGCACTCTACCCGCTTCAAATCATCCCCTTCTGGTCCGCCAAAAATAAACTGTACAGAGGACGGTTCTATGTTAATTTCGCCTTCCTCATCGGTTAAGCGAACAGAGTTTGTGAACCTTTTGGTGTAGCTCCTGAACCTTTCCAGTGATTTCAGTTCTTGAAACACCAGCAGCACACTGCGAATGCCAGAAGTGCGGTTTTTTCGGAGACTGACATCGCTAAGTGTTTCAGGAACGCCTTCAAAAAACTGGATAGAGGGAGTTTGGGCAGACATAAAATTAAACAAAGCTTAAGAATCAGTATAACGGAGGCTGAGAGGGAATAACTCTGGATTGAGAATGACCCGCATCACGCTAAATCCATTAAAGTGAAAAACAGCAATCTTTTCTTGTTCTAACGCTTCAGCTTTTGGTGAGTTCAACTTCCTGGTTAGAATCTGCGCCAGCCCTCTGGCTGCAACTACTGATCGTCGCAGTCTGGTTAGGGGTTGTTTTGCTGTCGGCAGAAGCCCTAAATCGCTCAAGATGGGCAGAGCCAGAGTCCGTCCGAAAGGTCATTCACATCGGCACGGGTAATGTTATTCTGCTGGCTTGGTGGCTCCAAATTCCAGCGTGGGTAGGAATTGCTGCGTCGATATTGTTCAGTGCAGTGACGCTCCTCTCCTACCGAGTTTCTCTGCTGCCCAGCCTTAACAGCGTTGGGCGTAAAAGTTTGGGAACGTTCTTCTATGCAGTTAGCATTGGCGTTCTGATTGCCGTTTTTTGGCAGCAGCAACCCCAGTATGCAGTGATAGGCATTCTGGTCATGACCTGGGGAGATGGACTGGCAGCGCTGGTGGGGCAACGCTGGGGACAGCATCGCTACAAGCTGTGGGGAATTGAAAAAAGCTGGGAGGGGTCGCTGACGATGGCGATCGCCAGCTATCTCGTCACTAGCCTAATTTTGCTCAGTGTTCAAGGAAATGTCTGGCAAATCTGGCTAATCGCAGGGGCGATCGCCCTTACCGCAACAGGCTTAGAAGCTTTCTCCAAATTTGGCATTGATAACCTGACTGTCCCCGTTGGCAGCGCCATTTTGGCATTTGCCTTGAGTCAAGCTCTCCCGGAGAACTTGCTCCTACTCTCCCATTAAAAGATTCAGGGGTGTATTCCTGAATCTTTTAGTACCTGATCTTTAACCAGGAAGAGAGTAAAACTACTGTCCTGGTGCATTCAGAACTAAGAGAATCGCCCACTGTAGCGCTCTTCGGCCCAGGGTTCACCTCGGCGATGGTAGCCATTTCGCTCCCAAAATCCCAGTTCTTCGTGATCAAGAAACTCTAAGCCATTGATCCACTTGGCGCTCTTCCAGGCATATAGGTGAGGCACCACCAGCCGCATCGGCCCGCCGTGGTCTGGGGGAAGTGGTTCACCGAAAAGCGTGTGAGCAAAGAAATTTTCTTCTCGCAGAAAATCGTCAAGGGCAATGTTGGTGGTGTATCCGCCGTAGCAGTGCTCCAGGATGTGGGCAGCTTTGGGGTCAACTTCTATATGTTTGATAAAATCTGTTACTTTTACTCCAGTCCACTGCACGTCTAGCTTTGACCAGGTGGTAACGCAGTGAAAGTCAGCCGTGAAGTCACTTTGAGGCATCTGCATGAAGTCTGACCAGCTAAATGTAACCGGTTTAGCTAGTCCCCAAACCTTAAACTGCCAATCTTCAGAATTGACGGTCGGGGTTTGGCCGTAGGTCAACACGGGAAACCCTTTGGTCAGGTGTTGTCCTGGAGGTACGCGATCTTGTAGCTCGGGACCTGGCTTTTGAAAAAATTTTCCCAGCATAGTGGTTTAGAGTAGCGGCATATAAGGATGGTAGGCAATCATTCCATCTTCTATCTAACTGTGTAGCAAAATTAGCCGCTGAAGTTACCCTCTGAAGAATTTGTCCAACTTTTATAGGACTTTCTTCTATGGGACTTTGATCTATTGAGCGATCGCTCGACTCACCGTACTTAATACCCAGTTCCTAAAAACCAAAAGGTTTGCCCTGTGCAGTGCGCGGGGCAAACCTTCTAGGTCGTTTTATGTGCAGCAGCTCTTTAAGCGGCAATAGCTTTATTGAACTGCCTTTGAGAGTTAAGCCAACAGCAATAATTGCCGTCGCTTATTCTTCCTCTTCTTCTTCTTTTTCGGGATAGACAAAGCTAGCAGAACGCCCAGTCAGGATTGACTTACCGAGCGAGAGAGCTTTTTGAGCTTGCAACGTTGCTTTGCGCTTCCAGGTCGCTTTGCGCTTGTCTCGCTTAGACTTGGACGTTTTCTTCTTAGGCTGAGCCATGACCGTGATTGCTGAAATTTTACAACCTTTCGATTATAGTCTGTTTTTCACGCTATTTCCCAACCCCTGAACGAGGTACCCCAATTGGTCCAGGATCGTAAACCTCGGGTACCCCAACGGGCCCGGGTGAAGGAACGCTTCCAGGAGTATCTACTTCAGTTTGAGGAGCTTCATTCGTAGTGTTTTGATCGCCAACGCTGGGATCTCCTATTTCAGGTTGCTGAATATCGTTTTGAGTTGGGGGAGCGGTGTCGCTGGTGTCTTCTCCAACGCTGGGATCTCCAAGAGCAGGCTGCCGGGGATCGCCTGTGTTGCTCCCAGATTGTCCTGCGGGTTGTTGATTGAGTGTGTTGCTGGGTTGAGTGCTTGGGGTGCCTGGAGCTTGCTGAGGCTCACCTGGAGTGATGTTGCCTGGAGGTGTCTGTGAAGAAGTTCCCGAAGTGGGTTGAGTCGTAGGACTAACCTGAGCATTAGGTGGAATGACAATCGTTGTCGCAGGAGTAGTTGCGGGAGTTTGAGCGGTTGGCTCGGGTGTTGTTGGGTTGTTGGGGTCTGCTGTGGGTTGGGTTGGTACCGCTGGGGTGGGCTGTGCAGCGGTAGCAGGAGCAAGGCTCTCGAAGCCTAGTAGGGTTCTGGCATCGCTGTAGTAGGTTGCCCATTGCTGAGGGTCTGGGCGACTACGCCAATTGTCGCGGTTGACTTCTAGGGACAGAAGGGGAGCTACTAAACCAGCACTTTCACCTAGAACCGTGACGGCTACACCACTCGTTGCGCTGCTTGCAAAGTTTTGCTGCGCAGTTGCTCTAGCAGCGGCTTCTGCCCGGTTGATCAGTGTTTCAAAACTTTCGTTAGGTTGGCGCTGGAGGGAGACGCTAACTTGATTGGTTTGAGCGTGGACAGCTTGGGGGGCGATCGCTTCCACTAGCAAGACTCCACTGGACAACCCTAAAACAGTTGCCATAACAGGGGCGATTGCCCTTCCTAAACCCAAGCAAAAGCAGGATTTAACTTGAACATTCCCTTGTATGGAAACAGACTTCAAGAATTCCACAGTAGATTCCTCCAAAGCTGAAAAGTCATGGCAAGCTCTCTCGAGACAGGTCTAATTTGGCGTTGCCATATATGCAGAAGATAACGATATGAGAATGCTCAGTCATGCTCCCTAAAGAAGATTCTTGACTTTAGTGAACTGCGAAAGTTTATATTCAGATCTAAGTCGAAATCAACCATCACTAACTTGAGGTGGCAACCAGACTCAGAGCAATAGTGAACGGCACGACTTCTAATCCTCTTCTGATTTTTTGGCTCAGACCTTGCCTCAAAATCAGGTAGATTTTTGCCGATAAACCACTTATTTGTGTTATCTTCTGGGCACCCTATTTAGTACTTATTTGGGGCATCTGTAATGACAAGTTACTGGGCGATCGCAATTGGCATCAATCAGTATAAGTTCTTCCAACCGCTAATTTATGCCCAGCGCGACGCACGGGCAATGCGCGACTTTTGGGTAGGTGAAGCAGGTTTTGCTCCTGATCAGTGTTTGATGCTGATTGACTCCGACGCGAAGGTGGAGCGGGGTGCAATTTATCCTAATCGAGAGAATATTCGCGACTACGTCACTCAACTGTGTCAGGAGCAATTGCCAGCAGGTGGCTTCCTCTGGTGCTTTTTCAGCGGCTACGGGATGCAGTTTGAAGGGCAAGACTATCTGATGCCGATTGATGGCGATCCGGAGCAGGTAGCTACTACAGGAATTGCCGTTGAGGAAGTGTTTAAGCTGCTAAAAGCAGCGCCAACTGACAAAATTTTGCTAACGCTAGACATGAATCGCAGCAAAAATGCTCTAGCGGGCGAAGGCATTGGTGAGCAAACTATTGCTTTGGCAGACACTTACGGCATTGCAACGCTGTTGTCTTGTCAACCCGAGCAGACTTCCCATGAAACGCTGGCTCTGCGTCAAGGGCTATTCACGGCAGCGCTATTAGAAGGATTGCGCTATCGCGGCTGCATCACGCCTGACTCGCTGGCTCATTACTTGAGCGATCGCCTGCCTGCCCTAAGTGACTACCACTGGCGACCCAAACAGCAGCCCTTAGCCATCATTCCAGTTGAGCAAAGACATCAGCTGATTTTGCCGCAGCAGGCGATCGCCAAAGTTGGAGCAGATTACAGTCCTGATTTTGTAGCAAGTGATTTACCAACCACTTCGTCGATTAGCCCTTCTCAAAGCTTAATTATTTATCCAACACAGCCTTCTGTTGCAGATGATCTTGATCCGGTTTTGACACCCGAAACCCTCAACGGTAACGCTGAAACGCTCAATGGCAAAGGAACAAATAGCCCTGCTTCAGTTACCTCAGTCGATGTAGCCTATGAAGACGTTGAGTCTGAGTCAGACGATGTGTTTTGGCAAAGAGTGCGGCTGTGGGGCAGTGTGGCAGTGCTGTTGCTATTTTTGGGCGTCCTGCTGAGCAACTGGGCCGCCTTGCGAAATTCATTTTTCCCTGCTCCGGAGGTGGCTTCTGAAGATTCCGACGGATCTGACGGAATTGAAGCTGCCACTTCAAGTGTTAATTCCAGCCCTGCTGACCCAGAAACATCCTCTCCGCTAGCACCTGCTCCTTCCCCTGATGCTTCGTCAGAGGGAGCAAGCTCGTTTATGGCTGCGCCAGAGTCTTCTGATGCCGGAGCGTTACCGAACTCAGAACAACCCTCTCCTACCGCTGAAAATGGGGAAGGACAGTCTACACCCCCTGCAACGCTAGGCAATGCTCGTGCTGCTCTGCAAAATCAGCGCCAGGAAGAGGCGATCGCCCTGCTTGACCAGATCCCAACCGAACAGCGCACAGAAAACTACACTCAACTGCGAACTGAAGCAGAACAGGCACTAAACCAGGCACGCCAGCGAAATCAAGCGGTTTTGAACAATGCCAGAGCCGTGTTAAGCCGCTCTAGAGCGCTGAATGCAACTAATCAGGCTTCTGATTTTAGTCAGGCGATCATTATTGCCCGTCAGGTTCGACCCGGACAACCCTTGTATCAACAAGCCCAGCAGAGTATTGCAACTTGGAGCCAAGTCATTCTAGACCTGGCTGAAGGAAGAGCCGGACAAGGAAATTTGAATTCTGCGATCGCTGCTGCCCGTTTGGTTCCGTCTAGTAGCCCAGAAGTTTACTCAGCCGCGCAACAATCAATTGCCCGATGGCAGCAGCAGCAAGCCAACCAGGAAACTTTGCAGCAGGCACGAAGCTTAATTCGTCGAAACCAGGCTTCTTCTTACAATCGGGCGATTACCATTGCGCGTCAAATTCCCGCCAACCAGCCTTTGCATAGTGAGGCGCAGCAGTTGATCGGTGAATGGAGCCAAGCAATTCTCGATTTGGCTCGTTCTCGTGCAGATCGGGGTCGGTTAAACAGTGCGGTACAGACGGCTGTATTGGTTCCTGCTAATACGCCTGCTCATACTGCGGCTCAAGAGGCGATCGCTTCTTGGAGAAGTCAGCTTTGATACTCTCAGTTCCCTTGCACTGCCACCTGTTGAGTAATTTGTAGAAATTCTTGGAGGACTGGAGACACCTGTTCAGTTCGCCAGGCAGCAGCTAGCTGGAGTGTGGGTGCGTCACCTGCGATCGCACAGTAGGATACACCCGACGAGCTAGATTGTTGTGAACTTTCCGGCACAAAGGCGATTCCGATTCCGGCGGCAACTAAACCGATTCGCGTTTGATGTTTGATTTCTTCGTGAACGATGTGAGGCTCAAACCCTGCTTGCCTACAGAGAGCCAGGATTTGGTCATATAAGATTGGCCCTTCATAGCGCGGATGGAGGATAAACGGCTCACTGGCGAGGGTTTTTAGCGAAAGTTGTTTTTGCTGAGATAAGGGGTGAGCTTCGGGCAAAGCAACGACTAACTTTTCTCCTTGCAATGGGTAAAGGCTGAGAAAGGGGGCATCGATGGGCGGGTGCAATAGCCCAACATCAACTGTTTCAGTGCGAAGCGCCTCGATTTGATCGAGGGTGCAGAGTTCGGTCATCTCTAGCTTGACATTAGGGTAGAGGGCGCGGAACTGCTGCAAGATTTTGGGCAAAACGATATACATTGCTGAGGCTGCAAATGCAATTCGCAGAGAACCAACTTCGCCCCGTGCGGCTCGTTGTGCTACCTGGATTGCAGACTCAATTTGCTGTAAAGCTTTGCGAACTTCGGGGAGAAACGTTGCGCCCGCTTCGGTGAGTTCTACTGTTCGTTTGGTTCGCCGCAGTAGTGTGATTCCTAGCTCTTCTTCTAGCAGGCGAATTTGCCGACTCAATGCTGGCTGCGTGATGTGCAAGCGGGCAGCGGCTCGGCTGAAGTGAAGTTCTTCGGCAACTGCTACGAAGTAGCGCAGCGAGTGAAGTTCCATAATAACTTTTTGTTATTAATACGGGCTCAAAAAGCATTGGACAGCATTATTGTTGCCCGTGCATATTGAGAATTGTAGGTTTGCTTCTAGAAAGTTCACGGTTCTTTCAGTAGTTGTCATCGTTGTCGTGCGCCATTTCCAGCAACAGATTTCACCCTAACAAAGCCGCTACTAAACAAAGCCGCTACTAGAGGCATCATTGCAAACTCAGCAGGCGCAAACAGCGTTTTGCGATCGCGCTGGACGCACCCCTTGTGAACCTGAAGCTATGTTCCCGCAACTTAAAACTTGAGGAAAGGATTGGTGAGAAAAAAACAGTTTTATGCGATCGCAGGAATGAGTTTACTCGCGATCGCGGCTTTATCTATCAGGCAGGTGCAATCCCAAACACGGTTTGACTTGCAAGGGCAATTTCTTGCAGTAATTTCAGATGGTGACTTCTTTGCTAGCACTTATGTGGATGGACGCATTCCGGGTGCTGATTCGCGCTATCGAGATGCGCTGACATTGATTCCCCTGCCGTTTGATGGAGAACGGGTTTCAGTGGAGGTGTCCAACTCGGTGAATGGACCACCAGAAACGCTGGCTCTTTCCCCAGATGGGCGTACTGCTTATGTGGTTGAGTATGTGGGGCAACGTCCAGTAGGAGCAACAACTCGAAGCGATCTACTAGCAGGGCGTTTTCTTAGCCAGGTTGATTTAACTGATCCTCGGCAACCTCGAGTGCTTAGTCGGATTGAGGTTGGACATTTCCCAGAAGCGATCGATGTGCATCCAGAGGGGAAGTGGGTAGCGATCGCCACTGATTCTAGTGAGTCTGAAGTACTGCAACTGGTTCCTGTGCAAGATTCCAGCTTGGGAGAACCTATGAATATTTCGTTGGAATCATTGGGCATTCCAGCGGCAGAAGGCTCGCTCAACGCCAGCTATGTGGAATGGCATCCTTCTGGTGAATATCTGGTAGTCAATCTCTATCGCCAAAACCGAATCGTGTTTTTGCGGTTCACTCAAGATTCTACAGGCGAAGCTAATCTATCGCTCTGGGGAAATCCAGTTGCGGTAGATGTTGACCCCTACAGCGGACGCCTTACCCCAGACGGCAAACACTTCATCACGGCTAACTGGAAACGTGATTTTACAGCAGATTCACTAGAAGGACGATTGCCAAGTGAACCCAGCACTGTATCTGTGATTCGTCTGGATGTGGATGATTCTGCTTCAGAAAATCACACTGCTTACCATCAGGTTATTACAACCGTTGCCAGTGCTCAGTCCTCTGAAGGGATTGCGATCAGCCCTGATGGCACCTTGGTTGCAACTGCCAATATGCGAGATACGGCATTGCCAACCGATTCTCCTCGGTTTACTCGCGACGCTACGGTTTCTCTATTTGCTTTTGATGCGGTATCTGGGCAGTTGGCAAAAGCGGCAGATTTTGCCTTTGAAGGAGTTTTACCAGAAGGACTCACCTTTGATGCTACAGGTGAACATCTCATTGTCGCCACCTTTGAATATCTCAATTCGGAGGAACCAGGCGGTGGGCTAGAAGTTTGGCGCATTAGCCAGGAACCTGCTCCCAACCTGGAATATGTCGGACGAATTAACGTTCCGCATGGCTCTCACCAAGTTGTGGTTGCACCGTAAATTTCCCACAACATTCTGACTTGCAAACGACAAACAGATAGAGACAATAGCTAGAAACTATGAGGTTCAATCAATTGACCGCAGTGAGTCTTTTCTCAACTGTGATTCTGGGAATTGCACAGGCATCCTTGGCGCAAACTCAACTCCACAACTTTGATTTTCAAGGTCGGTTCTTAGCGGTATTGTCCGATGCTGATATGGAAGCATCAGCCTATATTGATGGGCAGTTGGGCGGTTACCCCGCACGGGGAACTGCTTCGCACCGCACCTCTGAGATGATCGATACCCTAACGTTGCTTCCGCTGGGCAATGAAGCCGTTACACCTATCAGCTTACCCGTCAGCAACTCTGTAATGGGGTGGCCCAACAACTTAGCTTTTACGCCTGATGGTCAGTTTGCCTTTATCACAGAAACCTTTGCACCTGCTCCCGAAGGTGCAACGCTGCGTTCTGAAATTCCTTCGGGTCAACGATTAACTGTTGTTAGTTTGAGCAATCTACAACAGCCACAAGTTGTCGATCAGCTTGATATTGGCAATGAACCCCGGCCCGTTGCAGTTCACCCCAATGGTGATTTGTTGGTTGTGAGTTTACGTGATCCGGCACGACCGATCGCCTTCATTCCTTTTGAGAATGGTGAATTGGGAACTCCCATTTTTCAAACGCTTCCAGGACTCAATGACCCGGAAGCAAACGCTTCTCATATTGAGTGGCATCCGTCGGGGCGTTTTTTGGGTGTCACCTTTGCTGAAACCAACGAAACGGCATTTTACGAAGTCGATCGCACCAACCGCGATCGCCCCCAAATTCGAGCTTGGGGTAACTCAATCATGACTGGGAAACTTCCTGGGGTTGGGCACTTCACACCAGATGGACGACATTTTATTGTGACCAATCTACTTTGGGGTGATGATGTGGAGCTGCAATATGTTGGCGCTACCTACAGTTACCTCAGTGTGATTCGCTTTGCCGACACCGCAAATTCCAACAACGAGGTTGTTCATCAAATTGTTGCTACTGCTCCGGTTGGCGGTAGTGCTGAGGAGTTTGCCATTAGTCCAGATGGTCAGTTTGTCGTTTCGCTGAATATGGAGGCAAGCTATCTGCCTATTGACAATCCACGCCTGACGCGAGATAGTTCCCTAACGCTCCTGAGTCTCAATCCTGAGAACGGACGTTTAACTTCGCACAGTACAACTCCCTTTGAAGGCATTCTGCCAGAGGGCATTACCTTTGACGCATCTGGAAACTACTTAGCGGTTGCTGTGTTTGACTACCACGATTCAGCCCACGACGGGGGAAGTGTTGACTTCTGGCAACTACATCGAGGGGAGTCACCCTCATTGGAAAAACTGGAGCGTTCCATTCCTGTGAGGCGTGGTGCCCACATCATTAAGCTAGTGCAGTAGGAAAAGGGGCGATCGCTGTCTATCGCTTTGCCAACTGTATACCGTTTCTACAAAAACAAGCTACAGATGGAAGGGCACCCCGCTTCGCGGGGTGCCCTTCCATCTGTAGCTCTAATTTTTGGAAGTGGTATTACATTTCAAAAGATCGAGGCGGAAGTGTAGCAGCACTACACTTCCGCCTCGATCTTTTAAACTTTTTGTACCCTCAATCCTGAGTCAGTGTGATTTCGGTAGGTCGGCTTGTCTCATTGTTGAGGCTAGCCGCAGCACGAACGGTGTAGCGAGTTCCGGGGACAGGAATGCGAGGTCCAGGAACCTCTACTTCAAAGCGTCCATTTCGGTCAGCGGTGACTTCTTCGTCAAGCAGAGTTTGTCCGCCCAGGTTAACGACACCCAGCACCGAGACTCTGGACGTGACCCGCACATCGACAGTGGCATTGGGGCGAGTTTGACCCACCAGTGTGAAACCGCTGCCGCTGACTTCACCCCCATTACGGTGACTGGTAAAGCTGGGTTGAAGCTGCTGGGTTGTGCTGCCCGTGTTGCCTCCAGTGTTACCTCCGGTGTTACCTCCAATGTTGCCCGATCCAGTGTTGCCTCCGGTATTGCCTCCAGTGTTGCCCGATCCAGTGTTGCCTCCGGTATTACCTCCAGTGTTGCCCGTTGAGCCACTGCTGTCTGGTACTACAGCCGTTCCGCCAGCATTGGGGTTAAATACGACGGGTTGAGAGGCAGCTCCAAAGGTGGTTTGGTTTTGGCGACGCAGGCGACCAACGACAATTCCTTCATTCAGGCGATCGCTCGACTGTACGTTTAGCGTTGCTACATACACGCCAGCGGAAACTTCCTGAGCCTGTAGCTCTCGCACAGTGCGTCCATCTTGAATCAACAAAACTGCAGCCTGTGAACCGGGTGTGCCATTAATGGTTGCCAAAAATGTGGTGCCTGGGCCAAGTGGGTTGCTGGCGGCATTGTGCGTAACTGAGCTAACCTGCACCGCAGCTTGAGGTTGCTGCACGGTGAATGCCCAGTTGACACTACGCTGTTCACCGTTGGCGTTACGGTAGTCAATTTGCACTCGTGATTGACCCGGAGGCAAAGGTTGAGTAGGACGGTAGCTAAAGAAGTTCCGCGTCACCGTACTGCGATTGGTGACATCCTGTCCATTGACGAGAATTCGCACAGAGTTGAGGTCAACCGCGGGCGTGTTGCTCGTGTCAAATTGACCAGAGATGGAAGTGTCAGGCGGCACGTTTTGACTATTCACATCGGGGCTGACATCGACAACCCGTTGCGCCAGGGCAGCTTGCTGAGGTGAAGCGATCGGAGAAATCAGCAAACCTGAAACCGCTAGCAGCGTTAAAAGACTTTTCTTCATAAGAAAACTGAACCTGAATAAAAACCAGGTGAAAACGGTGGTTAGTACTGTAGAATTCCCGACTTAAATGGAAGTTCCACAAATGGAGAAGTATCAAAAACTACGGTAAATGCGAGTCGCCCTCAGGACGATCTCAGGACGATCAGCCACAAACCATATCACAGGCTGCTAAATGCACAACACTACCAAAGTGGGTATAAAAACTTTTCCTTAAAGGAAATCTGAAAAATAGCGAACGTCCTCCTGAGGAGCCTAGTATCCTGCCAATGAACCCTCGCACGTTCTAGAAATTCTGACCTGAACGCTACGCCCTACAGTTTTTTGGATTGCAGATTAGACTTCACAAACATCCTCTCAGTTAAATTGGTCAGTTAGATTGGGAATCCAAACGTTTGTTGACCCAACTGATTACACCGCTGAGGATTGCACCTCCCATTAAGATTCCGATGGAAGGTGTAAAGACAGGTTCCCACAGCTTGTACCAAAGATCTAACCCAAGAGGGATATTTAAAGAGCGTCCTAGAACAGCGATCGCTAGCCAAAAAAAGCTAAACAAAACTAAAAAAATGTTTAGCATTAAAGCCTGATTTAGCCAGTTTAAAAGTTTGTCTTTCATCAAATCTGTGAATAATTTGAGCTTAAAGATGAGTAGACCGAGTGTAAAGAGTTCGTTGCTTAAAAGTGAAAAACAATGCCAGTCATCAGATTAGCAAAAAAATATGGCTGCACTCTCTGAGAAGAACAGCCACATTAGTAGAAGCAGAAAACAAAAGTACTCATGAAAGCTTGTAAAAGCCTGCTTAGACTAATTCGTTAGATTCTTCTGAAAGCTGCAGATTATCTGGATCTACATAGTGGCAAGTTGCATCGTCAATGCAAATCAACGCCCAACCTGATTGATCAATGCCCATGAACTTGTAAGACGCTTCTTGAACAAAAAATCCTTTGTGATTACGAGTATCCGGCTTCACTTCAACGTTGTGAGTGACCATAGTTAACAACTCCTTGAATTTTTTAAAAGCTCTGATGCAACGAATAGCGATAAGAACAGCTCATCGTTTACTTCATCGAATCTTATCATTAGATTTTCAGATCTATCATTAAATTATTTTGAGCTTAAGATTACAATCTCGAAATAACAGAAATGCTGTGCTTCGACAGCTAAAACGCCGACCAACTCTGAGGTTAATCGGCGTTTTTAGGTCGCATCAACGAATTGCCTTACTTTTGCAACAGGCTACTTGTGAAAGCTTGGACTAGCTGCCAAACAGCCATTCCTTAACTCGGTTCAGGCTTTTCCAGTCTGGTTTTCTGCTTAACCCTTCTTCAACATTCTGTTTAACTTCGTCGCGCAGTTCGGGTACAGCCATGATCAGTTGTTCCGCCACTTCTACGTGCTGTCGAACTCCTTTTTGAGCTGTTTCCAGCATGGCGATCGCCAAATTAACTCGCGCCTGCGGATCTTGAGGATTCAGCTTAACTGCCTTTTGAGCAGCTTTGTAAGCCTGTGTCGGCTTACTATCCAGCAAATACAGCCAGGCTAAACATGTCCAGGCAGGACTACTCTTGGGGGCACGATCGCACACCTCTTTAAAGACCGGAATCAACGTTGCAGGAGGGTCGCCTGCGTGATACCGCTCAATGCCTTGATCGAACAACGTTTCAACTGTAACCTCAACCTCAGTCATACAGCGTCCCAATTTAACTCTTTAAACTTAAACGCTACAGCAATTCTGGGTAGTTTATGAAAGCACCCGCCCTCAGGGCGGGTGCTTTCATAAACACCCTCTCAAAAATTAAATCAGCCACACATGTCAAGAAAAGGACTTGCCGCAGCCGCAGGTCTGATTAGCGTTGGGGTTAGTGAACTGGAAGCCGCCACCGATCATTGCGTCGCTGTAGTCTAAAACCAAACCATAGAGATAAAGCATACTTTTAGGGTCACAGACTACTTTGAACCCTTCGTAGTCGTACACTTCATCACTTTCTCTAATATTGCTAGCGTCTTCAAAGTCCATCATGTAAGACATTCCAGAGCAGCCTCCCTGCCTGACTCCAACTCGCAAGCAGAGATCCTTGCCTTGCCTTTCCCGTAGCATCAGGACATGGTTTAGGGCTGTCTCAGTCATCTGAATGCCCCGTTGTTGAGACTGGGTTGCTTGTGTCATGGGTATTAGAGACTCCTTAGTGCTATCAAACGTGCCCTGTCAAAGTTTTCAATCCTGCGAATTGACCGTGCAGAGTCAGGTTGAATTACTTTATGTTCCTGCATCTATTATCCTGATCGTAGCGGATTTGAGGCAATCTTTGGCTGGTGCGGTGGTCTTGAGGTCAACTCCCTCTATCAGATGCGCTGATAAAAGAGGTTAGAGAAGGTCATTCAATGTTTAAGATGAATGTCTATGCCCTCACGTCCTGGGTTTGCTAAGCCCACTTAAGACTGATTCTTGCTTTCAGGCTTAGCGTTTCATCTAAACCCACACTAATCACTCAATCAATTGGTTGGTCTATGACTGCTCTCAATCGCTCTACCCGCCGCCGCCTCCAGCAGCTACGTCAGCTTCCTAGCGTGTGGGAGGGCGATCGCCGCGCTATTTCCCCCCGGGTAGCAGCCAGTATCGAGCCAGATGCAAATATGCGAGGAGAATGCATTCTCTGGGTAGATGGCAGTGAGGCAATGGTGAGAGCAATGGATGTGGTGCCTGCTGAAACTGGCCCAGAAGCGATTGTGCGAACGCTGATCCGGGCAATGGAGACCCCTCATGCTTCGGTCAGTCCGGGTCGTCCCCAAAAGATCGTCGTATGTAATCGCGAAATTCAGTTTTTTTTGCGGGGAGTGCTGCAAGACTTAGGCATCACCATTGACTATGTGCAAACCCTGCCGCTAATTGATGAAATCTTTCGGGGGCTGCAAGAAATCGCTACGTCCAGACAACCGCAGCTTCCGCCGGAGCAGGCAGAAACGTTAATGGAGGCAGCGCTTGCTATTTGGAACGATGCCCCTTGGGAGGCACTAGATGAGGAAAAAATTCTTTCCATTGAGTTGAACTATGGCGATGTCGGAACGCTGTATGTTTCCATATTGGGGATGCTGGGAGTCGAATATGGCATTCTGATGTATCGCTCTCTGGATTCGCTGAAGCATTTTCGGCAGCAGGTGCTCCTTGCCAACGATTCCCCCAAGCGCATGGAGGAAGCATTTTTGGAGCAGGACTGTTTCTTTGTGACGTTTGATCAGCTTGAGGATTCAGAAGGGTTTGAAGAGGCTGACGAAGAAATGGATGGCGCGTTTGTCGAAATGGGCATTCGTCCATCGTTCGGCAACTTGCACCCTTTGGAGGGGCTACGCCCTTCTCTGTATGATGAAGAAGCGATCGCCGTCTTAGTTGCGCTGACCGCGCTGCATCGATTTCTTCAGCAGCACCAAAAGACGCTCAACACAGGAGAGTTTCCCGCTCTTTCTAGCCGTTACCGCGTTCCTGATTCTGCTCATTCCAAGACCAAAGTGTCAGTCACCGTCGCCACGATGCCTGATTTGGCAGAAGAACTGTTTCAGATGTCTACTGACTCTGACTTTGACGACCTGTATGAGGTTTTGCAAAATCAAGCTCCTGTTCTGCGCGACGACCTGATTCCGTCAGATGCCTTCTTCAGCCTGGGGGCAATGTCTTGGGAAGTGGTGGAGTATCTGCGCTTGGGAGCCAAGCATCATCAGCCTGCCGAGGAGGAGTTTCCCACCAAGGCGGATGGGTTCCCGGTAATTCTGATTCAGACGTCTCGTCCCAAGGCGATCGCCCTGATTGAACAACTGCAAGCAGCAGGCGGCTTAGAGTCTATTTGCTTTAACCCTGGGAAAGATTCACTGGCAGACAAGTCTTACGATCTAGGCATCCTCAAAACCCAAAATGGTGAAATGCATCTGTTTGGTGAATTTGAGGAAGATGACCCCGTTCATATCGCAGCCCGCAAAAAATGGGATCAGCGCTGCAAAAAAACCAAGGGATATTGTGGTTTGGTGATTGCCAGAGGGCTGAAAGGGGCATCTAGAGGCAAGCCTGAGTTCAAAGATATGATGGCGCTGTTTGAAACGCGATCGCTCTCTCCTAAAGAGTTAGGACTGGGGACGTTGGAAATGATGCCGCAGTTGGAGTGAGTTAGGAGTTAAGAGTTACGAACTTTAGGTTATGAGTTTTGAGTTGGTGGCGCAAATTCCCACCTCTTGGGGTTTGGCATAAATTCAAACTTCATAACTCTTCATAACTTATAACCCATCACTCATAATTCATAACTTCTGTAACAGTTCCTCAAGAAGTCGAGATTTGGGTGAACTCGCGGTGATACGATGCCAAAAAATGTTCAGAGACAAATTCATGGCAGAAACTCTTACTGGACAAACTCCCCTGTTTGGCGGCAGCACAGGTGGCTTGCTGACCAAAGCTGAAGTAGAAGAAAAATATGCAATTACCTGGACTAGCCCCAAAGCGCAGGTATTTGAAATGCCAACTGGTGGCGCTGCAACGATGCAGGAGGGAGATAACCTGCTGTATCTAGCTCGTAAAGAGTATTGCATCGCTCTAGGAGCGCAGCTTCGCAATAAGTTCAAGCCCAAAATCGATAACTACAAGATCTACCGCATTTTCCCAAGCGGTGAGATTCAGTATCTGCATCCTAAGGATGGCGTTTTCCCTGAGAAGGTGAACCCCGGTCGTCCTTACGTCGGCAAGAACGACCGCAACATTGGCAGCAACCCAGAGCCTGCCTCAATCAAATTTAGCGGCAACAAAACCTACGAGGTCTAGTACACGTAGCGTCCTGCTAGTCTTTGGCTGTGGACTTGATCAATAGCTTCTTGGTTGGGGCAGGGTAAAACCTGCCCCTTTGTTTTGTTGCGATAGGATATCCAAATCAGCTCAAATCGCCAGTAGGGACGCATGATTTTTCCTGATTTTGCTCAATTTTCTGAACTCGCACAGCAAGGTAATTTTGTTCCGGTTTACCAGGAGTGGGTTGCTGATTTAGAAACTCCGGTATCTGCGTGGTACAAGGTCTGTGCAGGACAGCCCTACAGCTTTTTGCTGGAGTCGGTTGAGGGTGGGGAAAAACTGGCTCGATACAGCCTGCTGGGTTGTGATCCGCTGTGGATTTTGGAGGCTAGAGGCAATCAGACAATTCAAACTCATCGGGGGGGCGATCGCCATACCTTCGAGGGCGACCCTTTTGCAACCCTTGCCCAGTGCCTTGAACCTTACCACCCTGTTAACTTGCCTCAACTGCCCCCCGGAATTGGCGGATTACTTGGCTTTTGGGGCTACGAACTGATCAATTGGATTGAGCCACGAGTACCCGTCTACCCGGTTGAGGAGACTGACTTGCCGGATGGACTGTGGATGCAGATTGACCATCTGCTGATTTTTGACCAGGTGCAGCGCAAAATTTGGGCGATCGCCTATGCTGACCTACGCGACCCGCAAACCGATTTGCAGCAAGCTTACCAGCAAGCCTGCAACCGAGTAACACAGCTTGTTGACAAGCTTCAGTTGCCGTTATCTCATCAAGACACCATTCTGGAATGGACACCGCCCAGTGATGCAGATCGTCCGCAGCTTGACTACGCCAGCAATGTTTCAAAGGCTGAATTTTGCGCCAACGTGGAAAAAGCCAAGGCACATATTCAGGCAGGCGACATTTTTCAGGTGGTAATTTCGCAGCGGCTTTCGACGCAGTTTAGGGGCGATCCGTTTGCGCTGTATCGCTCTTTGCGGTTGATCAATCCGTCGCCTTACATGGCGTATTTTCACTTCCACGACTGGCAGATTATTGGCTCTAGCCCTGAAGTCATGGTTAAGGTAGAGCGATCGCCCCAGCCTGACCAGCCCATGATCGCGACCCTGCGTCCGATCGCCGGAACCCGTCCTCGCGGCAAAACTCCTGAAGAAGATGCAGCTCTGGCTCAGGACTTACTGCAAGACCCTAAAGAAGTTGCTGAACACGTCATGCTGGTAGACCTGGGGCGAAATGACCTGGGGCGAGTTTGCGCCAGCGGCACGGTAACAGTTGATGAGCTGATGGTAATCGAGCGCTATTCTCACGTCATGCACATTGTCAGCAACGTGATTGGTGAACTAGCACCCGGTAAAACAGCTTGGGATTTGCTCAAAGCCTGCTTCCCGGCAGGGACAGTCAGCGGCGCACCCAAAATTCGGGCAATGGAAATCATCCATGACCTGGAATCGTGTCGGCGTGGTCCTTACTCAGGAGTCTATGGTTACTACGACTTTGAGGGAAATTTGAATACGGCGATCGCTATTCGCACAATGGTGGTTCGTAGCCAGTCCGACAGCACCCATATGGTCAGCGTTCAGGCAGGCGCAGGATTGGTTGCTGACTCCGAACCGGAAAAAGAGTATGAAGAAACCCTGAATAAAGTAAGAGGAATGTTGGAAGCAATTCGCTGTTTGAGACTGTAGTCGTAAAGTTTTCTTTAATATTCTTTAACTGAGGAACAAGCTATTCAGTAGCTTTCGTCACACCACTCGACTAGGCAAACATTACCTGTTTACGAGGTGTGAGCGTGGCGAAAAAGCGAATTTTGGCTGTCAGTGCGATTAGTAAAGTGATTTTGGCGCTCTCAGGGCTTACTGCTCTGGCTCTCTTGCCAACACCTGCCCTTGCTTTTGATTTTGAAACTCAGTCTGGCGAAACAGCAGGCAACCCATCGGGTCAATCGCTATATGAGGTCGGAATAACTGCAACGGATGTAGGTCAAAGATTTCCCGTAAGTTGGGTGCTACCTGCTAACGCAGACATTCCCCAACTTACAGCGACGGCAGTTTTTGAAGTGGTTGAGCTAACGTCCAATCGCCTGGTGCTAGACGTAAGCATTAACAACGAAACCGCCAGTTCCTTTCAGGCTGCAATTACCAGCTTTGGCTTTGGCATCACCCCCACTGCGACAGACGTTGCTTTAAGCGTGATCGAGGGTAACACCGCAACATTTGAAACCGTCGTCATCAATCAGAACCAGCAAAACTTTCCCGGTGGTTTCAAAGACATCAATGTTTGCATCTACGCAGCCAACAACTGTAGCGGTGGCTCCATCATGCAGGGGCTACAGTCGGGTAGCAGCGAAGACTCTTTCCGTTTAGAAATTGCAGGCGACTTTGGTGCAACGCCCAGCGTTTCTCTTGCCTCCTTCCCCATTAAGTTTCAAACCGAGGCAGGCAGCTTTGAGCTAGCAGGTTCATTCACAGAAGTCAGCAACGATGTTGCAATGTCGGAATCCGATGATGACAATGATGATTCGGAATCTGACAACGATGACTCAGAATCCAATGACAATGATGACGATGATTCGGAATCTGATGACAGTGACGATGGCTCAGAATCCGATGATGATGAATCTGACGACGATGACGCAGAATCTGATGGTGAGTTGCCTGATTCAGTTCGCGAATCGGTTTACCGAGCAATCTCTACTCAGTCAGGAGTAGCCATTTCTGAGCTGCGAATTGTAGAAGCTCGTCAAGAAACTTGGACGGATGGTTGTTTAGGATTGGGTGGCCCTGCAGATTCATGCCTTCAAGCACTCGTTTCCGGATGGCGGGTTGTTGTTGAATCTGACGAGCAAACCTGGGTTTACCGCACGGATGAATCCGGTTCTGTTGTCGTTCTGGATGTGGCAGCAACCGAAACCCGGACGGCTAGCGTTTACACCGAAACGAGAACTGAAACAAGAACTGAAACGAGAACCGAGGGACAAGTCACTGGGGTTTCGGGCGGCACTTCTGGCAACGTCACAACTGAACGGACTGCGGTTAGTGTAAGTCAGACTGGTTTTTCAGAATCAGTACGGTCTTCTGTGCTGCAGGCGATCGCCCGACAATATTCGGGTGAAGTCACGAACTTAGAGATCGTCGAAGTGCGTCGTAAAGTTTGGTCAGATGGTTGCTTAGGCTTGCCTAGCAACAACGCCTGCACCGAAGCACTTGTTCCGGGCTGGGCAGTTGTAGCACGCAGTCAACAGCAGGTCTGGGTCTACCACACCAACGAGACGGGCAGCGTTGTTCTACTGAATGAATCCGCTACCGCAATTCGCAGGGCGCAGTTGATTGCTCGTCAAGGCACACGGGTTAGCTTCCGCGATGTTGCCTCCAACTATTGGGCAAGTGAGTTTATTAGCGAACTGGCTGCTCTGGAAATCATCGAAGGTTTCCCCGATGGCACCTTCCGCCCTGACCAACCCGTCACTAAAGCTCAGTTTGCGGCAATGCTGCGTCGTGCTTTTGAGCTGCGGGACGTGCGGGATGCAGTCAACTTCAGGGATGTATCTTCATCCTATTGGGCTTACACCGCAATTCAAGAAGCTTATGAGATGGGCTTTTTGAGCTTGGATGACGACAACGAGTTTAACCCGACGCGGAGTTTGACTCGTGCGGATGTGCTGCTGGCGATCGCCCGAGGTTTACGGCTTTCCTCTAGCAGTTCTGTCGATACAACGCTGGCTTACTACACCGATGTTTCGACCATTAGTTCCTCCGAAACTCGTAGTCTGCTTGCAGCGCTGACCGAGCAAGGCATCGTGGTGAACTATCCAGAAACTCGCGTGCTCAGCCTTAGCCGTGTTGCTACCCGTTCAGAGGTTGCTGTTTTCATCTACCAAGCACTCTTCAGCACAGGCAGTGTTACCGAAATTTCATCGCCTTACGTTGTCACAACATCAGATGACGATGATGACAGTGACGACGATCTCGAAGAGCGCGATAACGACAGTGATGACGACAGCGACGATGACGACGACGAGGGTGATGATGGCGACGACGATAGCGACGATGATGACCGCGACGACGACGATGATAACTCTGGTCGTCAGAATTGCAACCAGGGCATCGGTAATGGTGCAGAGGGTTGTGACCCTGGCAACTCACAGCCTCGCGGTGGCAGCAACGATGAAGGTGGACGCACTCCAGGCGGACGTAACTAAAGAAGTTGCAGGTTAATGACATGCCGCTATTAGAGCGAACAAACGTTTGCTTCAATAGCAGACATTCCTAACAGTGGGCGTTAAATGAGGTGGAGGTGCATTGCGCCTCCACTTTTTCAGTAGACTTCCTGCACGAATATAAAGTGAGTGTGACAGTTGAGGATCGCAGCGAAGCAAGATAGCTTCTGAATAGAAGCTAATGTCAGAAGCAGATATGCGATATAACGAGTTGGAGCATCTATCGAAGCGCCACTTTAAGCGCTTGTGTGGGGTCAACCGTGAAACGTTTAGCG
>NZ_JACJPJ010000069.1:0-11105 GCF_014696015.1 Oculatella sp. FACHB-28
AATCACTGCACAGTTATCTTGCTCTCTGATGCCCCGATACACCAAAGAAGCTAAGCTCTCATAGATTTTGCTGTGGATAGTAATTCCAGGCAGGGTAATCATTGAGTGCTCCCCCGATAAAGGACTGTCATCCGTTTCCCAAAGTATATCGCTTGCCAAACTTCAGAATATAAAGCTCCTTGCGTAGATCCTTCATATCCTGACTTGTGATTGCTCAACTCAGTAGCCAATCAGACTGGTGTGAGGCAAGGGCATAGGAAATAGCCTGGAAGGCAGAGATACTCCCTCAGGGGACTGGGGCTTCAGATTCAAGATCTCCCACAGGCTGCCTCGGCATCGAGAGCCGTACTGTTGAGGCGTTGAGACGGCTAGGGTCTGTTGTCGTCGGTTCACGGCAATAGCTCGTAGTGACAGCCGCTTCATCTGGGGGCAAACAGGCGTCGCCCGCATCAAAGGAGTGGGACATCGCTACCGGATTTTGCATTCAGACATTGATGGTCGATCGACTGTATGAATGTACTTTCGATCAACTTCGGATTCTAACTTAAGTTAGAGCCAGCCTTCTACTTTGCGATGGCATGGTTAATCTACTAATTTGTACTGTAAAAAATTTAACTTGCTATAGGCGACAGCTTGAAGGCGACCACCTATATTGATTTTGTGCAAACAGTCATGCAAATAAATCGGGCAAGTAAATTTCACGGTTCCATGCTTGAAGGCATGAATATTCAAGGTGCAACTGGATTAACGCACGCTCAAGCAGCGACGTTGAAAGCATTAGGAGCGATCGCACTGTGCAAAGCCAAACGCCTTAACTCAATGGCTGTATCCCATTTAATCAAGTACATCTCTTGCACATTCACAGGAATCCTTCATGTCTTGTCAACACCTGAACGAGCTGACGCTAGAGACTATGATTTCAAAAGCCAATTACCCGGTATTTCGCTGTGAGGAATGCCTTCGGGTTGGCGATCGCTGGGTTCACTTGAGAATTTGTCAAACCTGCGGCAAAATGCTGTGCTGCGACTCGTCTAAAAATCAACACGCTCGCCGTCATTACGAAGAAAGCGGACACGCGGTGATTAGTTCAGCCGAATTGGGAGAACAATGGCTGTGGTGTTTTGCCGACGAACAACAGAAGAACTATTGATCACGCTCTCCTTTTCTACTCGCAAGGAACCACGATGTCAAATCAGCCTGCCTCAACAGATATTTGGCCGAGTTTACCCCTGGACGCATGGCAAGAGACCTATGCCACCTTGCACATGTGGACGCAAATCATCGGCAAAATCCGATTTGCCCAAACTCCGTGGATTAATCATTCCTGGCATATTCCCCTCTATTTAACCGTTCGGGGACTGACCACTTCCACGATTCCCTATGGCAGCCGTATCTTTCAAATCGACTTTGATTTCATTGATCATGAACTGCTGATTCAAACCAGCGAAGGGGCAAGACGAGCGATCGCCCTCTACCCTCGCTCTGTTGCTGATTTTTATCAGACTGTGATGGAAACGCTCAGAGCCCTCGATCTTCACATCACAATTAACACTAAACCAAATGAAGTCCCCAATCCAATTCGATTTGAGCAGGATGAAACCCATGCTGCTTATGATGCGGACTATGCCAATCGATTCTGGCGAGTGCTGCTACAGTCCGATCGCGTCTTTCGAGAATTTCGTTCACATTTTTCCGGCAAGGTTAGTCCCGTTCATTTTTTCTGGGGAAGTTTTGATTTAGCAGTGACTCGCTTTTCTGGGCGATCGGCTCCGGAGCATCCGGGAGGGGTGCCGAATTTGCCGGATGTAGTGGCAAAAGAAGCCTACTCCCAGGAAGTCAGTAGTGCTGGATTCTGGCCCGGAGTCGGATTATCATACCCAGCGTTTTTTTCCTATGCTTACCCAGAACCCGATGGGTTTAAGCAGGCTGAGGTTCGTCCCGATGCTGCATTTTACAATAAAGAGTTGGGCGAATTTATTTTGCCCTATGACGCTGTCCGCGAGGCAGAATCACCGGATCAGACGTTGATAGAGTTCTTGCAAAGCACCTACGAAGCTGCTGCCAAGTTCGGCAACTGGAATCAAAAGGAACTTCAGCAGTTGACGTTTAAGTCGCAACTGCATTCCTAAATTGGCGTTTAACTGGCAGATCTTAAGTGGTGAAATGTATGACAATTTCGCAGACTGGTTTATTGGATGCTTAAACCTTGATCGTGAAGGTCAATTCTGCTGAACCGATGGCAATTACTCCAATTTTGGGAACCCGTCAGGGCATACTGGTGCGATCGCTCCCCTGGGAATGCAGATAAACTCAAATTTTTCCTCACCCTGGAAGGAACTCGTTGGTAATACACCAACGATGTTCAAAATTTGGCGGCCATCAGCCTCGACACCTTCCTCAATACTAGACACTTTGCCCTGGAAGAGTGCGGAAATGCGATCGCGGATCACATCCGTCGTTTTATGACCACTCACGTTGCGTAATCAAAGGCTATCTCACGAAATCATCCAACATGAAGGAAACCAAACCATGAATAAGGGTTCTTTTATTAACGGAACAAAAAACAACGCTAAGCTCAAAACTCGTGCTATGAGAGCATTTCAGGACTGGATCATTTGCCAGACGATTGTGTTCGTTCAATAGCGCAAGGAGAACCCTGGGAGGGATTGAGGCAATGAATATGATCAGAGAAGGACAAGTGAAAAGAGTTAAACAAGCGAGCAGTGTTTCTCAAGCAAAATTTATTGAATTGCTCTTTGAAATTGCTGCTTAAGGGAATGCAAGCGATACCGATCGGTTGCCCCTAATAAGTTTTTGCGACACAACCCTTAGTAGCGCATCTAAACTAATTTGCTCTTAGAGAGAGCGTTAGTTCTGGCTAATTTGCCCGACCGCTGGAGCAGCAGAAACACCGCCGGAACAAAGTAGACAGATAGTAGGGTAACACCACCTAATCCGCCCGCAATCACAATCGCCAGTGGATTCCAAAATCCAGTTGGGTCAAATAACAAAGGAGTGAAACCTGCTGTATCCGTAATGGTGGTAGCAACGAGGTGACGAGTTGCGTGCATCACAACTGCTTGAATGGCAATGCGGTGCGAGGTCATTTCCCCTGCGGAATAATAGTCCACCTTTAGCGCTGCATTCGATTGGAGAGCGGAGACAACAACGGTTGATTCATTTACGCCAATGCCGATTAAGCCGATTGTACCGAGGATAGCGGTGAAGCCAAAGGGATAGCCGGAGATCCAAAGTGCCAGAAAGCCTAGCCCCGCCGAAAGGAGGGCGATCGCACCAATACAAGCAGCCAGTGCAAAAGAGTTGAAAGTTAGCACCAGAGTAGCAGCCATCAACACCGCTAGAACACCGACTGTGGAGAACAGATTGGCGATCGATTCGCTCCGCTCAGCAGATTCTCCTCCAAACTCCCAGGTATAACCCGCAGGCAAACTGAACTGGTTTTGCTGTAGCCTTTGCTCAAATTGACTTTGAACTTGAGCAGGCAAGGTTCCAGCCGTGAGGAATACTTGCACCGTGTTGACCCGCCGACCGTTGCGTCGGGCAATCACGGGCAAATCGGGAACTAGATCAACCTGAGCAACTGAGGAGAAAGGAATGGGCTGGTCTTGATTGCCACTGGTGACTAAATCCAGTCCAGCAACCTGATCCAGATTGGCTCGTTGAGCATCAGCTACTCGTACCCGCACGGGCAGTTCTTCCGTTTCCTCCAGAATCGAACCGCCCCTTGCCCCTTCCAGTGCCGTATCAAGCTGTTGAGCAATCGCTGTGCGGTCTAATCCCACCAGTTGTGCCTGTTCTTCATCTATGGTGATAGCGAGTTTCGGTTGGGCTTCGGTTAGACTAGCGCGAGTGTGAATGACATTGGTGATCGGCAGAAACTCAGCCCGAATCTGCTCTCCCACTTGCTGAAGCGTATTCAGGTCAGAGCCGTAGAGCCGAACTTCAATGGGCGCATCGTAGGGTGGGCCTTGCTCAATCTGTCGTGCTACGACACGAGCCGCAGGAAATGCTTGATTGAGTTCAGTTTGCAGAGCTTGAATCACCTTTGTCGGTAGTACACCCCGACGCAACTGTACCCAACCTTGAGCATAGTTCGACTCATTTTCCCGTTTGCCAATGACGTTGTAGTAAAACGTGGGCGCACTCTTACCCAGAAACCAGTGAATATCTGCTACTTGGGGATGCTGTAAGATGAGGTTTCGCGCTTCAAGCGTTTGCGCTTGGGTTTGCGTCAAAGCCGTTTGCTCTGGCAATTCAAAATCGATGTAAAACTGGTCGCGTCCGGTAGGCGGAAAGAACTGCTGCCTCAGGTGCGGCACAACAGCAAAGCCTGTGACAGGTAGGAGTAGAGATAGGGCGATCGCCAGCATTGGACGGTGTAGCGCCATATTCAGGCTACGCTGATAGAGTCGGGTTAACCGAGGAATCGTGATTCCGGTTTCTGCCCACTGCGGCAAATTTAGCTGATGTCCCCAACGGTGCAGCAGCCCAGATAGGGCAGGCAACACGGTGAGCGAAATGATCAGGGAACTGGTTAATCCTAGAATGCCGCTCAGTCCAATTGTGCCTGTAAACTCTCCAACGCTACCCGGTTGAAGTGTGATAGGCAAAAATGCCAGCACCGTGGTGAGTGTCGAACTGGTGAGAGGAAGTGCCATGTGTCGAGTGCTGTCGGCGATCGCCTGAGTTGGAGTCATGCCCCGATGCAAGCGGCTTTGTACTTCATCTACCATGACGATCGCATTGTCGATCAACAAGCCGATGGCGATAATCAAACCAGTCAGCGACATCTGATGTAGCGGCACGCCTAAAAGCCGCATCCAGCCAAAGACAAGGAGACAGGCAAGGGGTGAGGCAATTCCTACTACCACCGCCGATCGCCAGCCCATCATTACAGTAATCACCAGGGTCGCCAGCAGTGACCCCACAAACAACTCCTGCATCACGCCATTGATGCGAGCATTCACATATTGACTCTGATCGAGAATAGTGGCGATTGTGATACCAGCAGGTAACTGAGTTTGAAAGTCTTGCAGCAATTGCTGTGCTTTATCAGTCCATTGATCAACTCGTTGAGCCGCCTCAACCGTTGCCGCCAGCACGATCGCAGGCTTGCCCGAAACAAATGCCAAACTGTCGGCTGGTTCCCGAATGGTGCGATCGACCTGAGCAATGTCTCCCAGTCGGGTCACTTGTCCGTCAGCAGCAGTGCGAATTGGAATTGATCGAATTCGCTCTAAGGAATCTAACTCGCTGGACAGCTCAAAAACCAGATCTTGATCACCGTTGCGAAGCTGTCCGGCACTCACTTTGGCATCACTAGACTGCACCTGTTGCGCCAATTCCTGTGCTGTCAAGCCCACCATTGCTAGATCAGATTGTCGAATTGCAACGCGAATTTCTTCTTGCGGATCGCCAAATACTTCGACTTGATCTGTACCTGCCAGGAAACCCAGGGTATCTTCTAGAGTTTTTGCCCAGCGTCGCAAAATCCCGTAGTTGACAGGAGCATCTGACTGCCAGACTAAGCCTAAAATTAGCGCATTAGCTTTTACCTCTTGATCCTCATATCTCGGCTCCAGTGCGCCCTCTGGCAATCGAGGAACTGCATCATCTACCTTACTGCGAACTTGTTGCCACACTGGTTCGACTGCTTTAACGGTTTCTTTTAAGTTAACGGTGACAATGGAAATGCCTAAGCTCGAAGTAGACTCCAAGGTGTCAATTTCTTCAACTTCAGATAGCTCATCTTCAATCACCTCCGTGACCAGGGCTTCGACCCGATCGGCGCTTGCTCCCGGAAACAATGTAGTAATAGTCGCTGCGCGTTGATTGATCTCCGGATCTTCCAAACGAGGAAGAGAAAAGAACGACGAAGCCCCCCAAACGACTATGAGAACCAGGGTCAAAATCAACAGTCGTCTGTTGCGATAGAACAAGGTAGTCATCATTAGAGCTCCTGAATGAATGCTGTTTAGGAGCGTGAATGGTAGCGCGGTCCTGCCGCGCTACCATTCACGCAGGAGGTTTATTGAAGTATTCAGGGAATTGATTGAGCAGACTGACCCGGAACCAAGCGCTGTACCCCTTCTGTCACAACTCGATCGCCCGCTTGTAGTAAACCCCGCACTAATACTCGATCTGTTTCTGTATGCAATACTTCCACATCGCGCCGTTCTAGCTTGTCTGCCAGCACAAAACAGGACCACAAGCCGCGATCGCTGCGAGTTAAAGCAGTCACAGGCAGCCAAAATCCTTGAGCAGGAACTGTTTGAGTAACTTCTAGCCGAACGATCTGATCCGGTGCGATCGCCTCCAAATTGGCATCATCAATCGCTAAAATGACGGTGCGAGTACGGGTTTCAGAACTCACTTCTGGCTTAATCGCAATCACCCTGGCAGAGTAGCGCTGCTGTCCAATTTGAATCGGGTGAGTGCTGCCGACGGATAACTGTGAAACTGCCTCAACTGGAACCCCTACCTCCGCCTCTGAAGTTGCGTTTTCGACCAGTCGAGCGATCGCCTGTCCCAAACTGACAACGGCTCCTTCGTCTAGTCGCCGCTCTCCAATTACACTAGTAAAAGGAGCTGTTAGTGTACTTTTGGCAATGGTGATTTCTAAATCGGCGATACTGGCCTCAAGCTGCTGCACAACTGCAAGTTGAGCAGCAACTTGTTCTGATCGAGTACCATTTTCTAGTTCCGCCAGTTGGCTTTGAGCAGCTGTGAGCCGATCTTGCAGAGCGTTGCGACCATACGCAACTTCATCCAATTGTTCTCTAGAAATCGCTCCTTCCCGGTGGAGATATTCCCGCCGATCGCGGCGAATTTCCTCCAACGCCAACTGGTTTTGCAACTCACTGACCTGAGACCGTGCCGCTGCGATCGCCTCTTGCCGAGGACCGTTGCGTAACTCTTGTAAAACCGCTTCTGCCCCAGTTTTTTGGGCCCGTAGCTGCGCTAACTGTGCAACCTGATTTCGCGTATCGAGTCGGGCGATCGCCTCTCCTGCCTGTACGCGATCGCCCTCATCTACTCCTATCCAAACCAGAGTTCCAGACCGCTCAAAGCCAATCTCGCTAGTGCGGGTAGCTTTCACCTCGCCCGTGTAGGAGCGCGTCACTGTATAGGATTGTACCTCTATAAGAGTGACTGTCCTAACGAGTGTTGTGGCGTCTGTCAATTCAGGTTGTGATTCTTGAGAAGTTAACCAGCGAGGAACCAGAACGGTTGCTCCAGCCAAAAGCAGCAGACTAGCAATGGCGGCAAATTTCCAACGATCCCTCAATTTCTGGATAACCCGATTGGGCTTAGCTGCTGCCTCAGTACCCTCAAAAGATTTTTCTTCCGACGAGTCTTGAACCAGTCCACCATCCATAGGTTTGACTCCTACTTTTATCACTAAAAAGCACGACCGTTCGTTAGTATTTATTGTTTAGCACGACCGTTCGGTCTTTGTCTATATACTGGAAACAGCAGATTGAACCGTAATGGCTATGATCCGATCAAACCCGACTGTCACTGCCCGTCGCCGTACCGCTCATGGGCAACGGACGCGACAGGCTATCTTAAAAACAGCCACTGATGTTGCTTCAGTAGAAGGGCTGGAGGGACTGTCAATTGGGCGTTTAGCTGCAGAACTGGGCATGAGTAAGAGCGGCTTGTTTGCTCACTTTGGCTCTAAGGAGGAGTTACAGTTAGCGGCGATCGATACGGCACTGGAGATTTATACGGCTGAGGTGATTCAACCTGCTATGGCTGCTCAAGCGGGAATTACTCGTCTGGAAGCGTTAACGAATGCCTGGTTATCCTACGGGGAGCGCAAAGTATTTCGGGGTGGATGTTTCTTTGCAGCGGTGACGGTGGAGTTTGATAGCCGTCCCAGTGTGGTGCGTGATCGCCTGGTTGACCTAATGCAGCAATGGCTAAACATGATAGAGCAGTTTATTCAGGAAGCCAAAGACCTGGGGGAACTTCGTCCTGATGTGGATGCTTCTCAGTTGGCATTTGAATTACACGCCACGATGTGGGGCGCAAATGCGATGGCACAACTGTTTGAGGAAACAAAGATTGCGGCTCAAACGCGAAGGGCGATTGCCGATCGATTAAATGCCGTTAGACCATGCTGAAGTGCTTCATGATTCCAGTAATCCTATGCTACCCCAGGCTAGATCTCCAAATTTCGGTTGTGTTGCAAAAACTTCTTAGGGGCAACCGATCGGTATCGCTTGCATTCCCTTAAGCAGCAATTCCAAAGAGCAATTCAATAAATTGTGCTTGAGAAACACTGCTCCCTTGTTTAACTCTTTTCACTTGTCCTTCTCTGATCATATTCATTGCCTCAATCCCTCCCAGGGTTCTCCTTGCGCTATTGAACGACTTGAATCCCATCATAGGGAGGTCATCTGCCTCTAGATAGACAAAATGGATTGTATTTAAGGAATAAAATCACACTCTCCAAAAGCCCATCAAGTTATACTCCTTGTAAGTCTTTTGAAATGTAGTTACATGCCTAGAAGCGAAGTTGAGAAAGAGCGACAGAAAACGATTCGCTTTCTGGATGAGTTACCAAACCAACCGATTCTTTCAAGTAAACCAAGAGGTTGGAATGGCATTGTGATGGAATATCGTCATCATTCACCGGATGAAATTGCATCACCACCAATGGCGCAGCATCTCATTACCCTTAACTGTGGTACGTCTTATCAACTTATGCAGAAGTTAGATGGACGAATTTATGAAGGACAAGTTATAAAAGGCGATATTATTCTGACACCCGCTCACTGCCCTAGCGAATGGAGTTGGGACTCTGAGGTCGATGTACTGCACTTATGTCTGGAACCTGCACTAGTGGCGAAAGTTGCGATAGAGGCTATTGAAGTCGATGAGGTTCGTGTTGAAGTCCTGAATCGGTTTGCAGCAGCCGATCTACAAATCCAACATCTTGGTCAGTTACTGCTCTCCGAATTGCAGAATGATAAATTGGCGAATCGCCTCTATGCTGAATCATTGGTCAATGCTCTCGCTGTACATGTAATCAGGGAATACAGCAACATTGAGAAAAACGTTCGGCAATATTCAGGAGGACTGTCTAAACCTAAGTTGCAGCAGGCGATCGCCCACATCCAAACTAGTTTCAATCAGGATTTAAGCCTGGATGAAATTGCGGCACAAGTGAATCTGAGCGCTTATCATTTTGCTCGTTTGTTTAAGCAATCAACGGGATTGGCACCGCATCAATTTCAGATTCGCTATCGAGTTGAGCAGGCAAAAGAACTGCTGCAAGCTGGACAGATGACCATCTCTGAGATTGCGACTGCTGTTGGTTTTTATGACCAAAGCCACCTGAGCCGTCATTTCAAGCGCATTGTCGGAGTTTCCCCCAAAGTAATTCAGCAAGAGGGCAAAAACGTCCTCTGGATTAGCAAGGATATGCAAGACCGCAGTGCCTGAGTCCTTGTACAGTAAGTGCAGATTACAGTAAAGGGACGTTACCCATGAAGGCATTGTTTGCACCTCTAGCCTTAACATTTAGTTTGTTTCTCGCCCCATACTCCGAGTCTCAGCCCAATGCAGCATCCACTGGGTCAAGAACAAACTTATCTTTTCTCAACGTGAGTCAATCTCTAGAAACTCCCTCCGGATCAGGATTAGAGACACTGCAAATTTACAATGTTGCTATCTCTGTTGCCAATCTTGATGAATCGATCGCTTGGTACGAAGACAAGTTGGGATTTCAACTTCAGAATAGACGCCAAGTATCTACAGGAATTGAAATTGCTCTGATTGAGAAGAATGATTTTTATATTGACTTGATTTATATTACTGGTAGTGAAAATGTAGAAGGTAGTCCACAAGACCCACCGGATCATCTAAGGGTGCAAGGCTTGCGGAATCTTGTCTTCTGGGTAAATAACTTGCAGGCAACAGATGCAGAATTGAAGTCAAAGGGCGTGCAACTGATTTGGGAGAGCCGCTACATTCCTGAAGTTGAAACGTCGGTAACCAATTTTCGAGACAACAACGGAAACTTGATCGCCATTTGGGAGAGATAAACGCACTTTGGCGACTTGTTATCCTTTTAAGGAGGTCGGATATGAAACCTGTTGCGTTAATCACAGGAGCTAATAAAGGAATTGGACTCGAAATTGCTCATCAACTTGGAAAGCGTGGCTATCGAGTCATCCTGGGTGCCAGAAGCACTGAACGAGGAGGAGCAGCAGCCAAAGTGTTGCAGGCTGAGGGAATAGAGGCAGAATCGATCGAATTAGATGTGACAAAGGCAGAATCGATTGCAAAATTGCCTGATTTCATTCGTTCAAAATTTGGACAGTTGGATGTGCTGATTAATAATGCTGCAATTTTGCTGGATAATGACGGACCACCACCCAGTGCGACAGATCCACAAGTATTGCGAGACACCTTCGAGACTAATTTCTTTGGTGTGTTTACAGTGACTCAAACTGTGCTTCCTTTTTTGTGCCAAAGTCCTGCGGGTCGCATTGTCAACCTGTCGAGTTCAGTTGCGTCATTAACCAGCATTCTTGATCCAGTTTCCCCCTTATCTGAAGTGATATCTCCCGCTTATCAAGCCTCCAAAACGGCCGTAAATGCTCTCACTGTTCTACTGGCAAAGGAACTAGCGCATACAACTATCAAAGTCAATTCAGCCTGCCCCGGTCCTGTGAAGACTGACCAAAACCCTAAGAGAGGTCTTCTCTCCCTAGAAGAGGGCGCTGACACACCCGTTTGGCTGGCAACACTTCCCGCAGACGGTCCAAATGGAGGATTCTTCAACTCACGAAAACCAGTGCCTTGGTAGCTGCGTTCGGTCATGCGTCAATAACAACAAGAGAAATTTTAATCATGCAAGCTAAAACTCTGAAGATCCTGATTTCACTGGCGCTCGCCACAACCGGACTCGCCACAAGTGGAGCAATTTTGGCATTCGCAAGGCAATCCGTTGAAACAACCAATCAACCCTTAATGAGTCAGGCTGATTTGCAGAATACGACATTGCCTGAAATGCCTGTATCCAACGAAATTGAACTTGAGGTGGTGGCTGAATTACCCATTCGCCCTTC
>NZ_JACJPJ010000007.1:0-2946 GCF_014696015.1 Oculatella sp. FACHB-28
GAAGGGCGAATGGGTAATTCAGCCACCACCTCAAGTTCAATTTCGTTGGATACAGGCATTTCAGGCAATGTCGTATTCTGCAAATCAGCCTGACTCATTAAGGGTTGATTGGTCGTTTCAACAGATTGCCTTGCGAATGCCAAAATTGCTCCACTTGTGGCGAGTCCAGTTGTGGCGAGCGCCAGTAAAATCAAGAGCTTTAACGTTTTAGCTTGCATGACTAAAATTCCTCTTGTGATTGATTTAGAGCATGAGCTGAAATGGGTTTACCAAGGCATGACGTTTCCGTCAGTTGAAGAAACCTTCATTGCGAAAGCTCAACTTGTAGCCTAATCGACACAGCAGCACTTGGAACACGATATCTTGCAGCAACTAAACCTGCTGAAGCTGTCACACCCGCAAGAACTACTCTGCGTCGTCTCATGAATGCCGTCCCAATATTGCTCAATTACTTACACATAAAATTTACAAAATTTCACGACGTTTACTTTTGAACGTTCTTGCCTTCTTTTGTAAGGTTTTGTTGCGACAAATATTGCCCTGGTGTGACTTGAACTAGCTGTTTGAAATGCCGCGTGAAGTGGCTGACATCAGCAAAGCCAAGCTGTTCAGCAACCTGTTTAACAGACAAACCTTGTTGGAGTAATGCCTTAGCATGATCAATACGTACTTGAATTTGGTATTTGTGAGGAGGTATTCCAACTTCTTTACGGAAAACGCGATTGAGATAATAAGGGCTTAGGTTAACCATCTGAGCAAGATACTCCAGCGAAACATTTTCCTCCAAGTGTTCCTCCAAGTACTCACGTATTTGTTTGATTTGATGCTGCTGTTTTCCTATCAATTGGGACGAGTCCTGAACATCCGCATATCGCTGAATCAGGCTGGAAAGAAAAGATAGTTGCAGAGATTCCTGTTCAAGCCTAGACACTCTCTGTTCGATTGCCCCACAAAATTGGAGGAATTTCGTAGCTAAGTCACAGTCAGTAATAACAGGATGTTTAAAGAACGGCATCGTTGAACATCCTATAAGCTGCTCCGTAACCTCATAAAATAAGTTGGGCTTGATGTATAGCATCCAAAAACTACAGGGAGTATCAAACCACGTTACTTCGCGCGATTTATGTGGTTCATCGGTATGTAGAATACTAAAACTTTCCATAGGAACATGATGACAAGTACCGCGATAAAAATATTCTCCAATTGAATCTGAACTGAAACCAATCTGATAATCTTCGTGAGAATGTTTGGGAATTGGTTCGATGGAACCTGGAACGTAATGATATAGCTCAAGTAGAAGATCATTAACTTGCCAAGCTTTGACCGTATTCTGTTGAGGCATTTTTGCATTCATAGCAGGCAAGGATAGATAAATCTAGGCTGAACATTAAACGAATCTCAAAATACAATTGTGAATGAGCAAAAGATCTGGCGCAATTTGCGAATGAGTGGCGTAATCTTGCAGGGCTAGCCCCTGTGAGCCTTTTAGGCTTTTTGTCTACTTCTAAGCCGTGGTTAGACAGCACAGCTTATTTCAAGTCATCAGAATCCAGAACGCTGCCTTGGAGGGGCACTGACCCATTGCGCTACTCATTTGCAAATTGCGCCAGATCTTTTGCTCACTCACAGCTGTGCATGATTGAACTTCGAGTAGAAGCAGTAACACAGGCTGTGTCGCAAAAACTAGCAAATGGTAAGGTAAGCAGGACTACACTCTCCTCTCTACCCTGTGATGTCTACTCCTGCTCTGTTTAAGTGGCGGCACTTTTTGCCCGAAATCATTCTGCTGAACGTGCGGTGGTACTGCCGCTATCCCTTGAGCTACCGAAACTTGGAGGAGATGATGCAGGAGCGGGGGGTGGAGGTAGACCACTCGACGATCAATCGCTCTCGTGCTGAAGTATGCTCCAGAACTGGACAAACGGGTTCGACCGCACTTGAAGCCCACAAATGATTCCTGGCGCGTGGATGAGACTTACATCAAAATCAAGGGCGTGTGGAATTATCTGTATCGTGCCGTGGATTCGCAAGGCAATACCCTGGACTTTCTGCTGAGTGCAAAGCGGGATGGTCAAGCAGCAGCACGGTTCTTTCGCCAAGTGTTGAGAGCCACTCATGTCACTCCACCACGTGTCATCAACGTGGACAAAAATGCTGCTTATCCAGTCGCCATGGAACAGCTAAAAAGTGAACAAATGCTGGCAGCCCAAACCAACCTGAGACAGGTGAAATATTTGAATAACCGGATTGAGCAAGACCATCGCAACATCAAGCGCATTGTCAAACCGATGCTTGGTTTCAAGACTTTCAACAGTGCCAGACGAACGTTGAGGGGAATCGAAGCGATGAATATGATTCGCAAAGGACAGGTTCAGGGTGTTAAAAGCGGTGATGTGCGATCACAAGTAGAATTCCTGTCTCAAATTTTCGGACTTATTGCTTAATTGAGTCTAGAGTAGGTCAACTCTCTGTGCCTCAATAGTTCTTGCAACAGAACCATCGAAAGTACGTCAATTGTATTTAGGGCAACTCAATTTATATTATTCGGTCGCAGGTTTTTCTAATGTTTCTGTTTTCTCAAGGATTGAAAATGCTGAGTGCCGTCGTGTGTTTAGTGGCGCTTTGTCCATCTACTTTGGCCGTTCAAATTAGTCAAGCTACTAATCCAGCGGTAATGCCGACCGGGAGCAGTGCGAGCGATTGTGCAACGGAGCTTGCTCAGTTGGAGCAGTTTGCCTTAAATGAGCTGGTTGATCAGGCGCGGCAGCATGTCAATGATGGGCAGACCGAGGCAGCAGCGATCGCCCTAATTCAGGTGTTTGAAGCGATCGGACAGGTGGAGGATGTTGCAGCCAAAGTTACGTTGCTTGATCAGATGATCAACAGTTATGAAGGCAGCTCCGAGCGTAGCCTGTTAGAGCAACTGGTCAATCAGGCTAATCCACC
>NZ_JACJPJ010000070.1:0-60504 GCF_014696015.1 Oculatella sp. FACHB-28
TTGGTCAACTGGTTGACTGGAGTACCAAGAGCAAAAACTCGGGTTTCTCGTTTCGCGGCTCTAGCGCCAGATTAAGGAAGGCGTGATCCCAGTCAGGGTTCGCCAACAGTATCCGTATCGTATTCTTCAGTAGCGTGGATGCCTTAGGAGTATTCAAAGGTGAAAGAAAACCAGATTATCTTCCCTTGGATGATGCCCATCCTTGCTATCCAACAACTCCTTACGCCATCTCCAAAAAGCTAGGTGAAGAAATGTGCCGATTCTTCACAAACAGCACAGGTATTCCAACAATCTGTCTTAGACCTTCCGGTGTGTTTGACACAGGGACTTACGACTTCATCATTTCTAACAGACGGACTAACCCCAACTTCGAGTGGGAACCATTTTGGGAGTATGGTGCATTTCTAGATGTGCGGGATGCAGCAGATGCAGCAAGATTTGCGTTAGAGTGTCCTGACCCCGGTCACGTTACGTTGCTACTGAATGCAGACGATATTTCTTCAGCATCTCGGACGAGTCTGGAAATGGCTCAATCCATTCATCCGAATGTGGAGTGGAGAGGTGGACAGGAATATGAAGACCAGCCTTACAAAGCTCTTGTTGATACGAAATTGGCTAAAGAAGTGTTGCAGTGGAGTCCCCGTTACCAATGGCGCTCTAAATAGGTTATTTGTCCCTGTAAGATCTTTACTGTAGGAAAGTCTGGAGAAATGCTAACAACGTTTCTAGAAAGAGCTTTCTAAAAAGAACTAGGATTTAACGTGAACAAAGAGTATGACTTTTCCTGAAAAGGCAGAATGAGATGGCAGATGCAACAGATGTTTTATTGAAACTTTGTGAGCAGAGATGGGCTGAGGTGAAGCAAGCAGAGGATCAGAGATCAGCTCTAAGCAACATTATTCTTCTTATTGCTTCAGCCATAGTAGGAATTTTTACTCAGAAAGGACTTGATAGGAATAATCTTCCACTATCTCTGCTGCTTATTTTTCTGGGAGTTTACGGAGCGATCGGTGTTCGCAAATACCGAGAACGCATTCATTACAGTCTATCAATCATAAAACTCTATCGTGACAAGTTAGATAAGTTATATCCTGACGCACAGATTGAAGCACTGAGGATTCAAGCAAAAGAATTTCATGAAAAGCGTCACCCGTTTATGACAAAAATTTATCCTAATCAGCTTTGGGTGGCGCTTCATACATCAATTGCGATCGCTGGCTGCATTCTTACAATTTTCCTCTTAAGTTTGTGATGAAAAGCGTAGGAATAATGCTGAAGATTGTTTAAACACCTAACAACCATGCTGCACTGGAATGTATTCAACATAATCAGTTAGGGTGTAAAGGTTATCTACATCCGGTAACCGCGATCGCTCGACCGCTAAATTACTAGTAATGTGCCTTTCAGAGGATATTTATGGAATGCGATCGCAAGAAGTTGATAGACAATCGTGAACATTTCTCCTAGCTTACTCACAAACAGTTGTAACTAGGAGCGAGCAGCATGGGTCTTGGGCTAAGTGGGAAGGTCGCGATCGTCACAGGTGGAAGCTCTGGAATCGGTCGAGCTACTGCGATTGAGTTGGCTAGACAAGGGGCGAAGGTCGTTGTTGCGGCTCGTAGAGAGTCAGAAGGCGAAGAAACAGTTCAGCAGGTCAAAGCGGCTGGCAGTGATGGTTTTTTTATCAAGACTGACGTAACAAAGGCAGCAGATATTGATGCACTCATTAATCGAACTTTAGAGTCCTACAGTCGTCTCGATTGCGTTTTCAACAACGCTGGATTTGGCAAAGCTACACCACTCGTTGAACTGTCAGAGCCGGAGTGGGACTTAGAATTAAACGTCAACCTGAAAGCAGTGTGGCTATCGATGAAATATGAGATTCCGGCGATGCTCAAAAGTGGGGGTGGGGCGATCGTCAATATGGCATCTCAAGGAGGTGGTGTAATTGGTGTGCCTAATTTTGCCAGCTACACTGCTGCCAAAGGAGGGGTAGTGGCTTTAACCCGAACTGCTGCAATGGAATACGGGAGACAAGGGATTCGGATCAACTGCGTCAGTCCAGGTTTAATTTTGACTGATTTATTGGCTGAGGTTCCTCAGGATACCTTGCAGCAAATGGAGGCAAGCGTCCCGCTCAAGCGAGGTGGAACGCCAGAGGAGGTTGCTAAAGCAGTTGTTTGGCTATGTTCTGACGATGCTTCTTACATTACTGGGCACAACTTAGTGATTGATGGCGGCTACACGGTACAGTAGGTTGCAGTCAAACATTCGCTTGGAGCGGACTGACGAAAGATTTAGGTGTATCGCAAAGGTTGTCTGCGTCCGCTCAAGTGCACCGTTAGCTAGTACCCATTTATATATTTAAGAAACACGTTTTTTAGGTTCTTATGTTGATTAGCAGTTCGTCCTTCTACTTTAAAAACCTACTCTTAGCCAATGCTGGAATCCCACTGTTTTCTCAGAGCCTTTTCTATCAGGTTCTCCTGCTAATCCCAATTATTGTGATTGAAGCCTACATTCATAGAAAACTGCTTAAAACTAGTGTTTTCAAAGCAGTTTGGGTTGCTTTTAGCACCAATGTTATATCAACTGTTGTTGGAGGGCTGCTTGTTATATTACCGATTGGAGCATTGACCGGAACCATACTTTTTGGATCGACTGTACCGGTGCAGCCGGGTTCCTTTCCGTTTCTACCACTGGAAATCATCTTCACACTCCTTCCTATGTTTTGGTTTTCTGTGGTTGTGGAATCATTTATAGGTTCTCTTAGCCTTAGAAAAGTTGATTACAGAAAGGTGAAGCAATCATTCTTGGTTGCCAATGTGTATACATACTTAATGCTTGAGATATTGGCTATTACCCAACTTATCAAGGGATACGTTGAAAGGCGCGGCTAATATAACCACGATATTTTGAAACGTTTACAACAGGACGGGTAAGGATTTAACCCCATGCACTCCAGTCGAGGGAATAAACTCCAATGTGGCGTTTGGATCAATCCGTAAGTTGGACAGGCGTTCTAGCACCGCACTTAGTACAATTTTGCCTTCTAGACGAGCCAGGGGCGCACCCAGACAAAAGTGAATGCCATTGCCAAAGGCTAAGTGTGGATTGGGATCACGATCGACAATGAACTCATCTGGGCGATCGAACTTTGTCTCATCCCGGTTGGCTGACCCCATCCAAACGATGACCATTTGTCCTGCTGGAATGGTCTGTTCCCCCACCTGTACGTCAACTTTGGTAAACCGTTCTATTCCCTGCACCGAGGAGCGATAGCGCAAGACTTCCTCGACTGCCAGCGGCACCAGATCTGGCTCCCGCTTCAGCCGCTCGAAGGCTTCTGGATGTTCCTTGAAACAGAGAACAGCATTTCCCAGTAAGTTTGTTGTGGTTTCATTACCAGCGATTAACAGGATCATGCAGAAATCTACTAGCTCCTGAGCAGTCAGGGTTTCGGCTGCTTCGTGGGCGGCAAGTAAATCACTAATTAAGTCTTTGCCAGGATGCTGTCGCCGCTGCTCTAGCAAATGTCGGAAATAGTCAGCCATTGCTGTTATTGCCGTTGAGTCATACACCACAATTCCATCTGACCACCGCTTAAAGTCTTCGCGATCTGCAATGGGAATACCTAAAATTTCAGCAATCACAATGATAGGTAGGGGAATTGCCAGGTCACGCATAAAGTCAATCCGTTCCTGCCCATGAACTTGATCAATCAGTTCATGGGTAATTTGAGTAATGCGCGGTGCTAATTCTTCTATCCGACGAGCCGTAAACACCTTTGCAACCAGCGATCGCAGTGATTGATGTTTGGGTGGGTCAGTATAGTTCAAACTTTGAGTCAAATCAGTTTGCTCAGGTGGATGAGGAATTTTGGATGAAAATATTTGCCAATCCGAAAATGTCCGTTTTACATCCTCATAGCGAAACACCATCCAGACTTGCTGATTTGCGTCATACCACACAGGTGATTCACGGCGCATCTGGGCATACCAAGGATAAGGATTGCCAAATAGTTCGGAATTCGGTGTTGCTATTGATGGTTGATTGGTTTCCATGATGAATCTCGTATGTGAGCAATTATATGTGAGCAAAAATGTGCATTGGCAGGACAAACTAGCTGGATGAACTGGAGTCATCAGCATTCAGACAACAGATTGAGAAATATTAGCTAGCTGATTCGGGCGATCGCGTCATCGCCAGCAGTGTTTCCACCACTTGAGTCAGCTGAGGCTCCTCTAAAGTGCCAACTTGAAACACTTCTGAGAGCCACAAACCATCAGTCGCCAACAGAATAATTGTTGCCTTTATGGGATCAATTCCACTGGTTTCAATTCGCTGTCGTGACTGCTGTTCATAGACTTTGGCAGATTCAAACAAGTCGGGCGAGTTAGCCGCAATTGAAGAAAGACGGGCAACTAATGCCAGTGATTGTTTGCTAAACCGTAGCGTCGCTCGAATATATGCGCGCACCCACTGTCCGGGCGTTCCCGGTGCATCGTCCTGGTCAAACTCAGTCTGCAATACTGCTTCAAAATCTTGAATCAGTTGCTCCACCATGCTCGTCATCAAGGTGTCTTTGTTAGGAAAGTGATAAAGCAACCCTCCTTTACTGACTCCTGCTTGTTGAGCTACAGCATCCAGTGTTAACGCTTCAACTCCTTTATCAATGACAACTTGACTAGCAGCCCGGAGCAGAGTTTCACGAGTGGCTGATCGAGATTTTGACCTTTTTGTATCAGCCATAGAAATGACCAGGAAACTGTCACAGAATCTGGGGGCATTTGGCGTTTGGGTATCAAGCTTCAACTGGCAAAAGCTGAATTGCCAAACGCTTGTAAGTAACCATAAATTTACTGTACCGTCTGGACGGTTTTAATGTCAATGCCTGCCCTATTTCTATTTTGGCGGAACGTTATCTTGCTTGTGCAGAGATATGGAGCAGCTACTTTACAAGTTTTGCGAAAAATAACGTTCTTTGACATTTTTGATGCCAACGCAACAATATTATTCAATCAGAGGCATGAACGCAGTAATAATATGGCACGGATGATTACAAATGATTTAGGAAAAGAGATAACATGACTTCCAACGATTCGCGTCAAACCCTTGGTCGTGGCCGCCTATATGAAAGCATTGTAGATACCATCGGAGACACACCTTGCATTCGGGTTAATACTTTAGCCCCTGATCATGTTCGCCTGTATGTCAAAGCAGAGTTCTTTAATCCTGCCGCTTCGGTTAAAGACCGTCTAGCCATCAGCATTATTGAAGAAGCCGAGCGTCGTGGGGATCTCAAACCGGGTCAAACCGTTGTGGAAGCCACCAGCGGCAACACGGGCATTGGTCTAGCTATGGTTTGTGCAGCGAAGGGTTATCCTTTAGTGGTTACGATGGCGGATAGTTTCTCGATTGAACGACGCAAGCTGATGCGATTTCTCGGCGCTAAGGTGGTGCTCACTCCTCGAGCCGAAAAAGGCTACGGCATGTACCAAAAGGCAAAAGAATTAGCCGACGCGAACGGTTGGTTTCTAGCTCATCAGTTTGAGACAGATGACAACGCAAAAATCCACGAAAACACGACTGCCCGCGAGATTCTAGCTGATTTTGCAGGAGAAAAGCTTGACTACTGGGTTACAGGCTATGGCACAGGTGGAACTGTATCGGGTGTAGCTCGGGTACTGCGTAAAGAACGACCTGAGACAAAAATCATTCTCACCGAGCCCAGTAATGCGCCAGTGGTTGGGTCTAACATTCCTCAGGAACGCAACGCAGACCGCTCTCCTGCCGTGAGCCATCCAGCATTCCAACCTCATCCTATTCAGGGCTGGACTCCTGATTTTGTCCCCTATGTTTTACAAGAAGCCATTGATCATCACTACTTTGATGAGTTTGTTCCAGTCTCTGGAGCAGAGGGTATTGAGTGGTCTAATCAATTAGCTCGTCAGGAAGGAATTATCACCGGAATTTCCGGTGGTGCAACCTTTGCCGTTGCAATGCAGGTCGCTGAGAAGGCCGCTGCTGGCTCTGTCATTCTCTGTATGCTGCCCGATACGGGTGAGCGATATCTATCATCCCCTCTATTTGAAAAGATTGAGGAGTTCATGTCACCAGAAGAGCTTGCTTTATCCCATTCAACCCCTCAATTTCAAATGTCTGCTACTTAAAGGCATGAATTCATCAAACTTTCTGCGTGAAGGGTTAGCGCTACCCTTCACACTTCAAAAGTGATTCATGCAAAAGTTTTATTGATTGAAGGTTTGGAATTGGTGAGGTGACCTAGATGAGTGATGAGTTACGCTGCGCTAACGCATCCTACAAGAGCTGAGTTCTAGGTTTCTGCCGCTACGTATAGTTTAGAAATTAACGAACGGTAGGTTCTTCCACTCGTCTTACCTCAACCATTTGTCCCGAATTGAGACGGGTCAGGTAATCTTCCAATGCTTCTGCTACTTTGCCTGATAGGAGAAAACAGCCGAGTAAGTTGGGAAATGCCATTGCCAGAATCATCATGTCACCAAAGTTGAGAACAGACTGCAGGTTTACCACTGCTCCAACAAATACAAAGATGACGTAGATGATCTGGTAGACCCTTAGCGATCGCTCTCCAAACAAAAATGTCCAGCTTCTTTCGCCGTAATAGCCCCAGGAAATAATGGTGGAGAAAGCAAACAAAAAGACTGCAATCCCCAAAATTACAGGAAACCAGGGAATTGAAGTAGAAAAAGCCTCAAAGGTCATCTGAATGCCATCGGGTTCTCCTCCTGTCTGGTTGGCATAAACTCCCGTGATTACAATAACCAGAGCGGTCATATTGCTGACTACAACGGTGTCAATAAACGGTTCCAGTAGAGCAACAATACCTTCGCGCACAGGTTCATCAGTCCGGGCAGCAGAGTGAGCGATGGGGGCTGAGCCGACCCCAGCTTCGTTGTCAAAAGCAGCTCGTCTCACGCCTTGAACTAAGACTGCAACGAGTCCTCCTGTAATCGCTGCTTGAGGTGAAAAGGCTTCACGCACGATGGTGGCAGCGGCGGCTGGAATTTCGGTCAAGTTCGTGACGAGAATCCAAAGTGCTGCAATAAAGTAAGTGAGACACATCGCGGGGACCAGAAACCCGGCTACTGCCCCAATTCGCCGAATCCCACCAATGATGACTAAGCCTACCAACGCCATGAGAACCAGCCCATAGAGCCAGTTGAAGCCCTCCAAGGCAGGAATAGCGGCAGTCAAGCCAGCAAAAGACTGGTTAACCTGAAACATGTTGCCGCCGCCAAATGCGCCACCGATACAGAATACACAGAAAACTCCTGCCAAAACTTTACCGAGAGGGCGCAACCCTTTTTCCGCTAAACCCCTGGAGAGATAATACATTGGACCGCCAGAAACAGTGCCATCGGGACGAATGATGCGATACATCAAACCCAAGGTACACTCAGCAAACTTGCTAGACATGCCTAGCAGCCCAACGATAGTCATCCAAAAGACGGCTCCGGGACCGCCAAGCTGAATGGCGATCGCCACTCCTGCAATGTTGCCCAGTCCAACGGTGGCAGAGAGCGCAGCAGAAAGTGCCTGAAAGTGAGAGACTTCTCCAGGTTCATCAGGGTTATCATAATTGCCCCTAACCACATCAATCGCATGACGAAACGCCCGAATATTAACAAACTTCATCCGAAACGTGAAGAAGATTGCTCCCGCCAGTAGCCATAGGACAACCAGTGGCATACCACCAATACTGAGAAAGATCACTTTTTCTAGAGCTGCTACAACTGCACCGAAAACAGCGTCAATGCCAGCTAAGAACCCATTTGTATTTGCTGTACCAGAGGCTTGAGCGAATCCAGGCGCAGCTAAAACAAGCAAAACCAAAAATGTTAGAGCAATGTTTTTTATAGATCTCATAGAATCTTATTGCAGGAAATTAGTTGGTATTAAGAAATTACAATTTTTGCAGACTATTTTTGTTCTAAAGAAACACTTTCCCCCGGAGAAGCACACTACACAAGTTTTCTGTAGAAACCCGGTTTTCAAGCCCAGTCAAAAGTTTCAGGGTTTACTCCACTTTAAGGAGTAGAAGAAGGATCTGTCTAATTAAGTAGACGACTTACTAGAAGTTGCAGTCAAGAATGAGTGCTTCTCCGTCATCAACGAATTTCAGCTTTTACTCACTATGACTAAAATTTGCACTACCAGCAAAACCTGTAGAGCGATTCTGAATAATTTGTGGAAGTAGAGCGTTGGGCGATCGCCCCGACTCATCTGTAACCCTAGTTTTTGGAATTGGTATGACTTATTTCTCTTTACGTTAAATTATTAGGGTTGACGGCGTAGGTTCTTTGCTATGAGTTCTGTAGATGGGCTGCCGCTGGTTGATCTAACTAAACAGGTTCGTCCTGCGTTGTCCGAGTCGCCGGTCATTTCGAGTCAGCGATCGCAATGGCAAGGGATATTTTTTAATCACTACGATCATCCGGCGCACGAAAGTCCAGAATTTCAATACATGCAGCACGTTATTGGAATCACGGGCAGTGGACATCCCATTTCATCAGAGCATCGATTTGAGGGACAGGTGCAAACCTGTTATTGTCAGCCCGGTGAGGTGTTGTTTATTCCTGCTAAGGTCAGGTACTCATCGATTTGGCAGCAACCTGGTGAGTTTTCCTTGATTGGCTTTCTTTCAGCCTTCTTTGAGAAGATCGTCAACGAGTCGATTCAGCCCGATCGGATTGAACTGATTCCCAAAATTGGTGTGGCTGATCCATTCATTCAGCAAGTTGGGCTCGCTCTTAAAGCGGATGTAGAAGCAGACCATCCAGCAGGGCGAATGTTTGGGGAATCGTTGGCGACAGGATTAGCAATCCATTTGATTAAGCATTATTCAACGTGGCAGGTGAAACTGCCGCCGAGAGCATCAGGACATTTATCAAAGTCTCAACTGCAAAAAGTAACGGACTACATCCAAACTCATCTGGATCAGGATATTTCTCTAGCTGATATGGCAGGGATATTAGGACTGAGCCAGTATCATTTCTGTCGGTTATTCAAGCAGTCAACGGGTAAGACTCCCCATCAGTATCTCACTCAATGCCGAATCGATAGAGCAAAGCAATTGTTGTCAAAATCCGAATTGACGATTACCGAAATTGCCTTTGAAGTCGGCTTCACAAACCACAGTTCTTTTACTCGCCTCTTTCGTCAATATGTGGGTGTAACGCCAAAGATGTTTAGAGAATCTCGTTAAACATTGCAGCAAGATCTGCACAGGTTCAGCAGATATCAAACATCTTTGCTTAAAAAATTTTGGATCTGCTCTGCGAAAATATGAGCATTTTCAAAGTGAATGTTATGCCCGCACCGCTCCACAATTCTGAGCTGCATGAGTTTTCCTAGCTGAGACATTTCATGATTGATCTGGACAAATTTAGGGTCTAACTCACCTGCTAACAGACTGATTGGAACTGTGTTTTGTTGGATTTGTTGCCACAGTGAGGATTGACAGCCTGTACTCAGATAGCAAAGAGACTTAGCAAGCTGTTCAGGACAATTTTTTAGACGTTGCTTTAGCAATTTCTCAAAGTCTGAGTGGCGTTGAAGTGAATTAAATAGCGGCTGTTCATACCATTTTGTTAAGAAGGAAGGAAGATTTGCTTCTAGTTTTTTGGCTAAAGTGAGATCCTGTTGAATTCGCTGCTCCCTCTCGGCTGAAGTCTTAAGCCCTGGAGAAGCAGACTCTAATACTGTTTTTAAGAACTTGTGTGGAAAGTAAAGCGTCAGGTATAGGGCAAGCCGTCCTCCCATTGAATAGCCAACGAGAGAGCAGGATTGAATCTTGAGAGCCTCCAAAAATTGGATTAACCCGTGTGCGGTGCTTTCGATGGTATATGCTTGATCGCCAGTTTTGACTTGAGTTTTTCCATGTCCTGGTAGATCGATAGAGAGACAATAGTAGTGATTGGATAGAAGGGCGATCGTCTGGTCAAACTCATGACAATCCCCCATAAACCCGTGCAAAAACAGAATTACAGGATGATCGGGATGCCCTACCGCCTGATAGTTGAAACGATACTGATCAACGTTGACAAACTGCTCCATCGTGAACTGTCTGAACTAAGTTCCTCAAAACTCTGCTCAAGTCGAAATTTCACCGAAGCTAAAGCTAAGCAACCATCGTTACTGTTCCTGTGTCCAGGTCGTATCGACCGCCGACGATCTTGAGTTTGCCTGACTGTAATCGCTCTGTTAGGAGGGGCGATCGCTTCAACTGTTCGATCTGGTACTGCACATTCGCAGTTACAGCATTATCGACCGTATCACCTGCCTTGTCTTTGACCCGCTCAACCGCTGGCAAAATCGCTTTGACGAAGCTGCCAATCTCACCGGGTAGAGTCTCATTCTGCACTGCAGCCGTGACCGCACCACAGCGCTCGTGCCCCAGCACCATTAGCACCGGCGTATCTAGTAGAACAACGGCATATTCAATGCTACCAAGCGCCTCTGGCGTAGCAATATTTCCGGCGATTCGCACGTCAAAAATGTCACCGATGCCCTGGTCAAAAAGGATTTCGGCTGGCACTCGTGAGTCTGCACAACTCAGTACAGTGGCAAAGGGATGCTGCACCTGAGCCACTTCCTGTAACCGTGCTGCTGACTGGTCTGGATATTGCGGCTGATGCTGGACAAACCGTTGATTGCCTTCCATCAGTTTTTGTAGGGCATCATCAGGACTGAGGGAAGGGGCGATCGCAGACAGTTCAGCAGCTTCAGCCTGCTTTACGCGCCCTAAGAAAGTGCCAGCTGCTAAACCCAATGTTGTGATTGAAGCTCGTTTCAGCAGGTCACGCCGACCGATGAAACTATGGGTATGATTCATAGTGACTCACAATGATGCAATACATTTAACAGAGCGAATTTCCATTACATCTGAGACGTAACAGGTGCCACCAAACTTGTTGAGCAAAGGTCGAACATTTTCGACAACTGTTTTAATTTGCTCAGGCATACAGAAAGCAAGAATATAAACATTATCTAGCATGGTCATGTCTAGATCTTCAGTGCCGTCTCGCAACCCTGTACCCGCAACATTACGAATTACAGCGTGACCGTGTATACCTGATTTATTTAAGCTATCCAAAATTTTACCAAGCTCAAATGAATTGGCAATAATTTCTATTTTTTTAACAAGATGCATGAGATTATCTCCACAACAGGTCAATTCCGTACAGATAGAGTGGAATTCCTACAATGATGTTGAATGGGAATGTCACCGCTAGAGCAGTCGAAACATACAGGCTGGGGTTCGCTTCGGGCACCGTTATTCGCATCGCTGCTGGGACAGCAATATAAGAAGCACTTGCACACAAAACGGAGAACAAAAGTGCATCTCCTTGAGGCATGTTAATGAATCTGGCAATAAGCAGCCCAATGCCTGCATTGAGTATAGGAATCAGTATGGCAAACGAGATTAGAAAAAGGCCAGTTTTTTGTAAGTCTTTAAGTCTTCTAGCAGCAACGAGTCCCATGTCTAGCAAGAAGAAGGTCAAAACGCCGTAAAACATTCCCTGAGTAAAGGGTTCTAGGGCGTGCCAACCCCGCTCTCCCGTCAATACGCCGATCAGTAAGCTACCTACCAGCAAGAAAACTGAACTGTTAAGAAATGCTTCTTTCAGCACTTCCGACCAGGCAAATTCTCGTGTCTCATCCACGGTAAATAAGTTGACTAAAATCAGACCTACAATAATTGCTGGGGACTCCATTAGGGCAAGAGCCGCAACCATATAGCCATCAAAATCGATGCCAAGTCCAGTCAAAAAAGTACTTGCAGTAATAAAGGTAACAGCGCTAATCGAGCCGTAGGTGGCTGCGATCGCAGCTGAGTCATAGGCATCCAGCTTTATCCTTAGAATAAAAAAGGTATAAAACGGCACAATACATGCCATCAGCATTGCCGCAAGAAGCGTCAACATGACTTCCTGAGTAATGCCACTTTTAACTAGCTCTACCCCTCCCTTAAAGCCGATCGCAAATAGCAGGTAGAGCGAAAAGAGTTTTGGAATAGGAGCAGGAATTTCCAAGTCAGATTTGACTAGAACAGCAGTTATGCCCAAGAAAAAGAACAGAATGGGTGGGTTCAGGATGTTGGATACGATTAAGCTGACATCCATGTCCGTCCCCCTTGCTGCTGATAAAACCGAAAGTTTAGAAAATGTTGCATTGTCAAAAAAGGATGTAACGGTTGAATCATGATTATCGCGTCCTGTCACCCCGTGTCAATGGAATCCTGCAGGACAAAGTCATTTGTACCTGCTAGAAACCGCAAAGATTCCTAAATTTGCTGAATAAATAAGATTCCATTCTTGTGAAACGGAAATTAGCGATCGCCTTAATTCCCTTATTCCCAGTCCTTCTCCTATAAAGCGCAAGGGATTGTTGCTACCGCTTACTCGTGCTGGTTGAGGGCTGCTTATCGCCTGGACTTTAACCCTGAACCTATATTTCGCTCAGGCTGACACATGGCGAACTCGGCAAATCAAGTTGATTAACCAGGAACTCGACCTGCGAATTTTAGAACAGCAGCGTACTGAAGAAAATTTGCGAAGGAGTGAAGAGTGCTGGCAGCTAGCCCTACGCGGCAACAATTGCGCGGCAACAATGTTAGCTCAATCTTGGTCTCTTAGAGCGTGTAGAACCTGCCGCTTGATGTCTACAAATTCGGGAGTGAGTTTTATTTCCAGGTCGCGTTGAGCAGGTAGGGTAATAGGTACTTCGAGCTTCAGTTGTCCTGGACAGCGGCTCATGACATATACTCGCTGCGACAGGAAGATTGCTTCTTCAACATCGTGGGTAATCATCAGGATAGTAGTATGGGTTTGATCCCATAGTCTGAGCAAAAATTGCTGCATTTGCTCCTTGGTTTGGGCATCGAGCGCGCCAAAGGGTTCGTCCATCAGTAAGACTTCGGGTTCGTTGGCAAGGGCACGGGCGATCGCCACTCGCTGTTTCATGCCGCCAGAGAGCTGCTTAGGATAAGCTTTGGCAAACTGAGTTAGCCCCACTACGTCCAGATAATAATTCACCCGCTCTTGCTGTTGTGCCCGTGATAGGCGGCGCAGCTTTAGCCCAAAGGCAATATTTCCACTGACTGTCAGCCAGGGATAAAGGGTATAGCCCTGAAATACCATGCCCCGGTCAGAGCCAGGACCAGCGACCATTTCTCCATCAACTAAAACTTGCCCTGCGGTTGGCGAATCCAGTCCAGCAACAATGTTGAGCAGCGTCGATTTGCCGCAACCGGATGCCCCAACCAAGCAGACAAACTCTCTCGCATGAAGCTGAAAGTTGATATTTTGCAGCACCATCAGCGGTTTGCCCTGAACCTGGAAGGTCTTGAACAGACCGCGAACTTCCATCTTGGGCTGTGCGGTGGAGGAGGGGCTCACATCGAGTCCGGCTTCTTGTCCTCGCACATCGCTGGATGGGCGGGTGTTCAGCATGATCAAAATTCCTGAGTAGGGGTGGGCATCACTTTGATATAGGTTTTCTCAGTTAAACCGATGATTGCGAGATGAAAAGTTAACTGAGATACAGTTCATCGCTACTTTCAATCAAAACAGTCCCGTCAGTCAAGATAGCTAGGAGCAGTAAAATCAAGAGGTTGGAAATCAATTGTTCACAACTATTCTCCGTATCTCTGGATACAAAAAGTCAACTGGGAATCTATAGACTGTCTGGAATAAAGCCTTCCACACTCCTCAATTCCAAACAGTACTTCAGCCGTGGTTAACCTGATTGGGACAGAACTAGATCAGAAGTCGAAGCAGCCTGCCTGGTTGCAGTCGTGGCAGCCGCGATCGCTCTCCAGTGAAGCGGTTACGCTTCCGGCTGAGATGTACAGTTCACCAGAGATCTATCGCTTGGAACAAGAGCGCATCTTTGGTAAATACTGGTACTACGTTGGGCATGTCAGCCAGCTTGATGGTCCAAACTCTTACTTCACTGTTGAGATTGCCGAGCAGCCTCTGGTCATTCTGCAAAATAAGGCGGGCGAGTTACGCGCCTTTTTCAACATTTGTACCCATCGGGCTGGTCCAGTGGCAGTAGACAGCGGCAAGTGTAACCGTCTTACCTGTCTTTACCATGCCTGGAGCTTTGACCTGGAGGGCAACCTGCGCGGCATTCCTGATATGGAGGAGGCAGAGAATTTTGACCTGGTGGCTTACGGCTTGACGGCGGTGAAGGTGGACACCTGGGGTCCATTCATCTTTGTTAACCTGGACCCTAAATCAGATGCTTTGGCAGTTCAGTTAGGCGAATTGCCGGAGATGTTTAAGCGATACAAGCTAGAAACCTGGGCAAGGGCTCACTATATCGACTATTGGACAGATAGTAACTGGAAGCTGTACGTCGAAAATAATGCAGAAAACTATCACGAGCCAACAGTTCACCCGATTCTGGCCAAGTATTATCAGCACATAAAGGCTGAGGCGAGATATCACTATTACTTGCAATACACCCCTTTTGTGGGTCGAGACGAGTTGCCGTCTGAGAAAGACCCAGCCCTTTACGTTGATGGGCTGAATGAGTACGAGATGGCAGGTATTTCGACAATGAGTTTTTTCCCGAACTTTGCCTGGATTGTGGCACCCAACTGCGCCATCATTTACCTGATTGATCCGCAAGGGCCATGCCGTACCAGAGTTCGGTGGGATTGGCTGGTGCCGAATACGGATGCTGCTAAGTCACCAGCAAATCTGGAGCCGCTGATCGAGTTTTATGACGGCATTCAGCAAGAAGATTTACAGCTCTTGCCTGAAGTTCAAAAGCGAACTCAGTCCTTGGGGTATCGTCAGGGACGCTTATCCCCAACGCGTGAAATGGGCACACACCTGTTTCAAGAGCTGATCATGAGAGCGATCGCCACTCCCGCCAAATAGAAACCATCCTTTTCTCATACCACTACACTCTTCCCTCCATGCCTCTGCCTGCTTCCCTCCCTTCTCAATCCCCTATCCTCTGGGAAGAACTCACCTGGGAGGAAATTACTCACTTGCGCGATCGCGGCATGAACCTGGTAATTCTTCCCGTTGGTGCAACCGAACAGCACGCCCTGCATTTACCCGTTGGGGTTGATACTTTCTCAGCGACCGCAGTGGCTCATGGCGTTTCTGCCCAAACGGGAATTCCTGTTTTGCCAACTTTGCCCTATGGCTGTTCTCTAGGACATTCTAAAAAGTGGGCAGGCACGATTTCGCTGCGTCCCGAAACGCTAGCAACACTGGTGCTAGAAATTGCAGAATGGGTCTGTAGCGCGGGATTCAGCCGCATTTTGCTGCTCAACGGACATGTCACAAACTGGGCACCTTTGCGCTGTGGTTTAGAAAATGTGCGCCACCAATATCCAGATCTAAGAATTGCGCTGCGCTCAATTTGGGAGATTTCGCCCAAGATCCATGAGTTTTATCACCATGATGCAGCTAATTTTCACGCCAACTGTGCTGAAACGTCGGTGATGTTAGCGCTACGTCCGGATCTGGTGCAGCTTGAGAAAGCTGTAGATGAACCCGATCGCTCTGTCGGTTGTTTCTTTGCCTACACGGTGAACAAAGAGAGCGTTCATGGCGCAGTCGGTTCGCCCAGTAAGGCAGATGAAGCGTTTGGCAAACAAATTTTGGAGGTGGCAGTGAGTGAGTTGAGTGAGCAGTTGAAGAGGGCGATCGCCGAAGGAACTCCCCTAGAAGAAATGCCACCTCCTACAGTTCCATAACTCCTTAACCTACATCTTTAACTCATACACTTTCTTAAAATGGCTGAAACCCTAACTCCTGAACTGCAATCCCTGAAAGCTTCACTACAAGATAAAGGGGTTAAATATGCCCTTGCCAGTTTTGTCGATATTCACGGAATGTGTAAGGCAAAGGCAGTTCCCTTGTCTCACTTTGGGCAAATGATGGCAGGCTCAGAGCTATTTACTGGAGCAGCTTTGGATGGTGTGCCGCAGGCTGTGAGTGATGAGGAAGTTTCTGCCCGTCCTGACCCCGATTCGGCAACTATTTTGCCCTGGAATTCTGAGATTGCCTGGTTTGCCAGTGATTTGTATCTACAAGGAAAACCCTTTGATGCCTGCTGTCGAAGCATTCTCAAGAAGGTGTTGGCAGAAGCGGCTGAAATGGGTTTCACCTTCAATATGGGGATTGAAACTGAGTTTTTTATCCTGAAGGAAACGGCAGATGGACGGGGGGCACCTGTCAGCGATCGCGACACGCTAGCAAAACCCTGCTACGACCTACCCGGACTGCTCGATAACTTTACCTGGGTGCAAGAGATTGTCGAAGCAATGAATCAGCTTGGTTGGGATGTCTACTCCTTTGACCATGAGGATGGCAACGGGCAGTTTGAGACGGATTTTACTTACTGCGATGCCCTCAAAATGTCCGATCGCCTCACCTTCTTCAAACTTATGGTGAAAGAAATCGCTAAAAAACACGGTTATTTCGCTACCTTCATGCCTAAGCCTTTCGCCGATCGCACAGGTAGCGGCGCACACTACAACATGTCGCTGGCAGATGTCAAAACGGGTGAAAACTTGTTTGTTGATGCTGATGATCCGCGTCGCTGTGGCTTGTCAAAGCTAGGTTATCAGTTCACTTCAGGCGTTCTCAGACATGCTCAGGCAATCTGTGCAGTGATTGCGCCCACCGTTAATAGCTATAAACGACTGGTGCCCAAGGGCAGTATGTCAGGCTTTACCTGGGCACCTGTGTACATTTGCTATGGCAATAATAATCGCACCAACATGTTGCGAATTCCGCTAGGGGGCGGACGAGTGGAATGTCGAGCAGCTGACATTTCTAGCAACTTATATTTAGGTGCGGCAATGATTCTGGCGGCAGGACTGGAGGGAATTCGGGAAGGTCTTGATCCGGGTGAACCGCATACCGAAAACATGTACGAATATTCGCTCAAAGAATTGGAGGAGAAGGGAATTAAGTTTTTGCCACGCACCTTGGGAGGGGCGATCGCCGCCTTTGCCGCCGATCCGCTCAGCAAATCGGTAATGGGTGATCTGATGTATCAAACCTATGTTGACTTCAAAACTCAGGAATGGGAGGAATACCACAGTCACGTTTCTGATTGGGAAATTCAGCGTTACCTGAAGTTTTTCTAGAGGAAAAATTGAATGCAGTCTGCTATCTATCCCCAACCCCGTGAAGCAGTTCCCAATCCCCATTTGTCGTCCTTCACTGCATTCATCGCGCAGAAAAACGGACAGTTACAGACGTGGTTTGGTTCAATTCCACCTAGCAGTTTGGTCTTACTTACCAGTTTTGCAGCACAGGCAGGAACGGCGACCTCTAAGCAGCTTTTTGATGTACTCAGTCCGATTGGAGCGGCATTTATTTGTAAGGCGATCGCCGCAGTATTGATGCTGCTCATCTGGCGACCCCGGCTGCAAAATCGAGGATGGGGAGATTATGTTTTGGTTGCAGGGTTGGGAGTGGCGATCGCTGGACTCAGTTTGGCATTTTATGGAGCGATCGCCCGCATTCCTCTAGGCATTGCCTCAGCTTTGGATTTTGTAGGTCCGCTGAGTGTGGCTGTCCTGGGTTCACGCCGCTTGCTCGATCTAGTATGGGTGATTTTAGCAGCAGCGGGAGTCCTGTTGCTCACGCCGCTTAGCGGTGCTTCTCTCGACCCACTGGGCGTTACTTTTGGATTACTCTCAGCTAGTTCTTGGGCTGGCTTTATTCTGCTCTCTGCTCCAGTTGGACGAGCTTTTTCAGGTGGGTCAGGACTATCGCTGGCAATGGCGATCGCTACTCTGCTCATGTTGCCCCTCGGCATTCATGCAGGCGGTAGCGCTCTGCTGAAACCTAGCATTCTCCTGTTGGGTCTTGGCATTGCTGTCCTCGGCGTTATATTGCCCTATTCTTTAGAATACAAAGCGCTCAAATGCTTACCGCCAAGAGTCTACGGCGTTTTGATTAGCATAGAACCTGCCATCGCTGCGTTGGTCGGACTGTTGTTTTTGGGGGAACAGTTGGAGCTTCGGAGTTTGGTGGCGATCGCAATGGTTACAACGGCAGCAATTGGTGTAACGCTGTTTGGCAGAAACCCTAGAAACTCTTAGGACTCACTTTGCAGAGTAATGGTAAAAGTTGCGTTAGTCACAGGCGGAAATTCAGGGATTGGGCGAGCAACAGCACTATTGTTTGCTCAAAAAGGATACGCTGTGGCGATCGCCGCTCGTCGAGTTGATCTGTTGGAAAAAGTGCAGCAAGAGATTGAGCTAGATGGGGGAGTGGCGAAGGCGATTGCCGCTGATGTCACCGTTTCCCAGGATGTGAAACAAATGGTAGAAACCGTTCTAGCAGAATGGGGACAAATTGATGTCCTGATACACGCTGCTGGCATCGCCCCCGCTGGTACGATTCTGAAAACCGACGAAGCAACCTGGGATCAGGTGATTAACACCAATCTGAAAGGAACCTTCCTTGTAAATCGACAGGTATTGCAGCACATGAGCGATCGCAGCACAGGTTCAATCGTAAATGTTGCTTCTGATGCCGGAATTTTGGGCTGCCGTGGACTAGCAGCCTACAGCGCCTCTAAAGGCGGAGTCATTCTATTGACTAAATCAATGGCAATGGATCATGCCCGTAAGGGTGTGCGGATTAATGCCCTCTGCCCTGGACCAGTCGATACGCCGCTAACAGCAGACCTTCCCACAGAAGAAGTTGCACACTGGCAACAGGTGCTACCGATTCCCCGTATGGCAACCGCGCTCGAAGTCGCAGAAGCCGCTTACTTTTTAGCCCATGCCGAGTACGCAATGGGCAGTTGTTTAGTTCTCGATGGAGGAAACACAGCCGGTGGCGCAATCTAGTCTTAGTACCCCCAACATTCAACCCTCTGTTGCACCCAGACGGTATCTTAAACCGTCTGTGTTTTGGAGCATTCGCCAGGGTTTTCCGCGTTGGTTAGCAATCTTACTTTCCGCTATTGCTTTAGCAATCCCACTGACTGCCTGGACGGTAATTAGCTATGCGGGATGGGTCACTCCGATCTTTTTGCCAACGCCTACGGCAGTCATTCAATCCGGGATTGCATTGTTCCAGGACGAACTCACTGTTGATGTTTTGGCAAGCTGCGGTCGGGTTGCGGCAGGCTTCCTGGCGGCAGCTGTGATTGGTGTACCGGTTGGAATTGCAATGGGTACTTTCTACAGCATGGAAAGTTTGTTTGCCCCCATTGTTGGCACTGTCCGCTACATGCCCGTCTTAGCATTTGTTCCATTAGTGATTATCTGGTTTGGCCTAGGCGAAACCTCCAAAACAGTCATCATCTTTATGGGAGTAGTGTTTTACAACGCCATCATGGTTGCAGATGCAGTCAAATTCATTCCCAACGAGATGATTAATGTAGCTTACACGTTGGGTGCAAATCGGTTAGATGTGTTGTTTAGAGTGATTGTTCCAGCCGCTTTCCCAAGTGTTTTAGACACGTTGCGAGTCAATATCTCTGGAGCCTGGAACTTCTTAGTATATGCAGAATTGGTAGCGGCACAGAACGGTTTAGGCTTCAAAATTCTGCAGGCACAACGGTTTTTGCAAACTGAGAAAGTATTGTTTTGTATTGCCGTTATTGGCTTGATTGGTCTAATCACAGACTATCTGCTCAAGTGGCTCTCAAAGCTTTTAACTCCGTGGGCGGATGCAACTCGGCATTGAGAATTTAGTGAGATTTTTCTTGTGAGATCAATTCATTGTGTCTGTAGAAGTGGGTTGACAGATTAGATTTTTAAGGAGCGATCGCTTTATGACATTAAACTTGAATTTGAACAGCACTGCCTTAATCCTGGTAGACATGCAGGGGGGACCTGTTTTTGGCGGCGGTACACTTCCCCATACAAGCACAAAAGAAACTTTGCCCAATGCAAAACAGGTACTAGCAGCGGCTCGTGCAGCCAAACTGCCAATCATTCACTTTAAAGAAGTGCATCGAAAAGAAATGGTGGACTTTGGACGAGAATTAGATGGCGCTGAACCTGTTCACTGCCTGGAAACCTGGGAAAGCACCAATTACTATTGGGAACTAGCACCAATTGATGGCGAGTTTGCCATCTCTAAACGTCGCTATAGTTGCTTCTTTGGCACTGACCTAGAAATTTTGCTGCGTGGCTTAAAGGTCGATACGGTGGTTTTAATGGGCGGCATGACAAATGTATGTGTGCATTACACCGCAGCAGATGCCCATCAGCGTGACTATCACTTTCACGTAATTGAAGACTGCTGCTCTGGCTCCGACTGGGATGCCCACTGGGCTGCCCTCACCGCAATGGAGTACTTGCAAACAGGTGCCCGTATTTTTCACACTGACTTTGTTGAAGCAGTAACGGGAGAGCGATCGCCAGCTTTGCAAGAATCCCTCTAACTTTGAAAGTATTTGAAAGGTGATGCGTATCTCCTATGAGGGCGTAGCATTCGGGCAAGGATTTTTGGTTTATTCCAAGGTTTATTTGCCGAATGCTGCGCCCTACGTGCGTTTGGCTAAAGTTGGCTTTTTAGACTTTTTGGGTGCGATCGCTCCCTTCATCCCATTACCCAAATCTCTACCACCAGCGCAGTTGCAGATATCCTCGCTCTGGACGGCTCAGTTCCTCTTCAGTCATCCAGTCCACCAGTTTGTAGGTGCCGAAAACATGATCCCACCAATCGACCGCTAAGCCAAAGTTGTGGTGCCACATACCGTACTTGTGGTGGACATAGTGAACGGGCATTTTCATCCAAAAGCACTTTGTAGGGTTTTCGTGCTGGAGTTGGTGAGCATAAGCAGAAAATGCCGCATAAGCCAATGCACCCAAAAGCCAGCCCATCCCCGCTTCAAACGAGAAGAAGAAGAGCAGCAGCATAGCGATCGCACTGCCCTTTATATAGTCCAAAAATTCCCATGCCACGCCCTGCCCCTCATTGCGCTTGTGGTGATCGAGGTGACGCGCCCCAATTTTTTGAGGTGAAAGATGCATGATCCGATGCATCCAGTATTCGACAAAGCTAGCGAAGACAAACGCCGCGACGAAAAAAGCGATCGCAACCATAAAATTCATTTCCTGTCACACCAATTCGTAATTTGACACAACCTACAGATAAATTGTGCCATCTTCGCCCGAATTGCCGCATCCGAGCCAAGCAACATCCTCGCTACTCACCGATGCGAAGCGCGTTATGCCACACATCCACAGTTCCTTGCGGAGGGGGCTTGGGGGACGCGCTTCGTCCCCCAATCGGGGTCTGGGGAAACCCCCAGGACAGACTGGAATTGAGAGACATAAAAATTGAGGATTAGAGATTGGCATCAGCCAAGGAGCAGAATTAAAGATCTACTCCTTGGCTGACTTATTCAGAGCAAAAGATTTCGCCTCGGAAACACAGCAAATTTTTAATGAACAAGCTCAAAGCCTTAAAAATCAAGAGTTTTCTTATACCCGACCTTTTTTGTCGGGTATGTTTGACGGGTTTTGTGGCCCATGTTACTATCAGACCAACATCAGGTGAGGAAAGCCTCTAGCCCTCGCCAGGACCGATTTCTACCGATGTCGAAAACTTGCTGTCGAGGACGCTAACTCATGACCCAGGCAATTCAAACCCAAACTGCTCTATCTTCTGCCGCTACCTTTACCGCTCTGAAGTGTAAAGAATGCGGCGAAGAGTACGAACTTAAGGCTACTCACGTTTGTGAGTTCTGTTTTGGTCCACTCGAAGTCACCTATGACTACAGCAAACTGAGCCAAACTGTTACTCGTGAAACCATTCAGGCGGGGCCAAACTCCATTTGGCGCTATCGTCCCTTCCTCCCGGTTGAAACCGACACCCCCATTGATGTGGGAACCGGGATGACTCCTTTGGTGCAGGCAAACCGCTTAGCCCGTCGCCTCGGTCTAAAGAAACTGTTCATCAAAAACGATGCGGTGAACATGCCCACCCTCAGCTTTAAGGATCGGGTGGTTTCAGTAGCGCTGACCCGTGCCCGCGAACTGGGTTTCTCAACGGTGTCCTGCGCCAGCACTGGAAACTTGGCAAATTCTACAGCGGCGATCGCTGCCCACGCAGGACTAGACTGCTGCGTCTTCATTCCCGCTGACCTGGAAGCCGGTAAAATTCTCGGCACCCTGATTTACGGACCCACTGTGATGGCGGTTCAGGGCAACTACGACCAGGTCAATCGCCTGTGCTGTGAAGTGGCTAACTCTCACGGTTGGGGCTTTGTCAACATCAATTTGCGCCCCTACTACTCTGAAGGTTCCAAGACCTTGGGTTACGAAGTTGCAGAGCAGTTAGGCTGGCAGTTGCCCGACCACATCGTCGCGCCCCTTGCTTCCGGTTCTCTGTTTAGCAAGATCTACAAAGGCTTCCAGGAATTCATCAAAGTCGGTCTGGTAGAAGAAAAAGCCGTTCGCTTTAGTGGTGCACAAGCTGAAGGCTGTTCCCCCATTGCTCAGGCATTCCGGGAAGGTCGGGATTTTGTTACCCCCGTGAAGCCCAACACGATCGCTAAGTCGATTGCGATTGGTAACCCTGCTGATGGCGTTTACGCAGTCGATATTGCTCGCAAAACCAACGGCAACATTGAGTCCGTCAACGACGCTGAAATCATCGAGGGAATTAAGCTACTAGCCGAAACCGAAGGTATCTTCACCGAAACCGCAGGCGGCACTACCATTGCTGTACTGAAGAAGCTGGTCGAAGCAGGCAAAATTGACCCTGAAGAAACTACCGTTACCTACATCACTGGCAACGGGCTGAAAACCCAGGAAGCAGTACAGGGTTATATCGGTGAACCGCTCACGATTGAACCTAAGCTGGACAGCTTTGAGCGTGCTCTAGAGCGTTCTCACACGCTAGGTCGGTTGGAATGGCAACAGGTCTTGGTTTAAGCTAATTCCAAGCAAGGAAACTACTTCGTATTAGGGCAAAGCACTCAGCAGGTAAGCTGTTGAATTGAATGCGGAAATTTTCGCCTAATGCTTTGCCCCTATCACTCAATACTCATCATTCAAATCTCCAAATCTCATCATGGCTGTCAAAGTTCTCATCCCTACTCCATTGCAGAAGTTCACTAAAGATCAGGCAGCGATTGAATGCGATGGTGGCACAATCACGGAATTGCTCGATTCTTTAGAACAAAATTTCCCTGGCATCAAAGCACGACTGTGTGACGATCAGGGTGAACTGCGCCGTTTTGTTAATTTCTACGTCAACAGCGAAGACATTCGCTTTTTGGATGGCAAGCAAACTTCCCTAAGCGAAGGGGATGAAGTTAGTATCGTTCCAGCAGTGGCTGGCGGCTGAGACGTTTAGAAGGCAGAAGGGCTGTTCTCCAGTGGACTGAGAAACGGGGTAAAACCCTTTTCAGGTGTCCACTGGATCGCGCCATCATGCCCCGTCCAATAGGTGGCGATCGCCTGTTCGCGTAGTCGCAGCGCCGTATTGGGGTCGATAGAATAAGCAGAGGCGATCGCCACCCGATTATCAATTGCAGACAAAAGGTCAGGGCGCAGAAACTCACCTGACCACCACAAGACTTGTGCTGGAGTCAGAATCTTTTCGGTTAGAAGCCGTTGGTGTTCGGCAGATGGCTCCAGGTTTTGCAGCAATAGCCACTGCTGATCCCCAATATTTAGCTGAAGTGCAACGGGATCGGCATTGAGCAGTATTGCAGAAATAGAACCTAGCGACACAGCCTGACCTACAGGTAGCGGCGATTTTGGCTGCGAGGCGATGAGGCTGGGTAAAGTTTGACCTGCTGTTGCATCTGGGGTTGCAAAAGAGGTGCTGGCTGTTGTCTCTGGGCTACTGTAGAACGTTTGAATGGGTAGGTCAGCCAAAACTCGATCCCACCCTGCTTCACCCGGATTGGGATCAGTTGAGATGGCCCAGTTAATCTGATTAACTCCCTGTTTTCTCAGGAAAGGCAAGACTGTGAAGTTGACGTTCTCCTCATCACCACTATTGATTAGTCCGACCGACCCCCGCTCTTGAACGACCAGAACGGGTGTCCCAGAGGTAGACAAAACGGTCACTTGAAACAAATTGGTGTAGCGAAACCAGAGGGGAATCGCAACTAAGCTGAGTCCAATAAGAAAGGCGATCCACCAGTATTTTTGTCCCCGTCTCCACGCCCAAACTATGACGATTAGGCTGTAAAGGGCGATCGCCTGAATTACTGAAATCGTCCCGGTGGCAAAAGAGTTTCCAGGGAGCTGATTGCAAAATTCTGCCAGAGTAACCAGTGCATGCAGTGGATAGTAAAGCACTGCACCCAAAGCACTTCCGGCAGTTGACCAGAATAGAGCAGCCACAGCACTGATCATGCCGCCAATACTAATCAAGGTAATCAGCGGCGTAGCCAGGACGTTCAGCAGAATGCTGTAGGGAGAAACTACGCCAAAAGCATAAAGCTGTAAGGGCAATGTCCAGAGGTAGGCAGCAAGCGGAACGGCAATCAGGGTGGCGATCGCAGGTGGCAACCAATCCAGCCTTTGCGTCAGCGGTGGAACGGTAACAATCAGTCCTAGCGTTGCCAAAAAACTCAACTGAAAACCCAAATCCCAAATCCACAGCGGGTTTACTAGCAGCAAAATGGCAGCGGCAAGCAAAATGGAACTTAGCGGTCTGACCTTGCGCTCTGTAGTCAGAGCAATCAAGGCGGCCGTTCCCATTACAGCTGCTCGCAGGACAGAAGGCTGCATTCCGGTGAGTCCGGTATAGAGAATCAGAACTCCGAGTCCAAAGATCAGCCGCGCCCGGTTAGGCAGCTTTTGCGTCAGAGTTAGCATCACTCCGACCAACAGCGACACCTGAAAGCCAGAAGCCGCCAGCGCATGAGCTAGCCCCACACGAGAAAACTGATCTTGAACGCTGTAGGGCAAATCTACCCCATTGCGCCCCATCACCATTGCGCTGAGCAGTGGACCTTCGGGTACACCCAGCCATCGTACCTGTGACTGTACAATTCTTTCGCGGATCAGCCACCATCCCCAGGGCGATCGCCCCTCTCCTTCAGGAAAGTCAATCTGTGTACCAGTCAGTCCAGCAAAGCCGCCCTGTCGTGCCAAATATTGCTCAAAGTTAAAGCCGCCAGGGTTCTCGGCAGGTTTGGGTTTGTACGGAGTGCCCGTAACAGCGACCACCTGTCCCGTCGTTAACCCAGTCCCTTGCAGCAGCGGTACAGTAACGTAAAGTTTTCCTGTAACGGGCTTTCCGGCGTTTGCACTGGTTTCATCGCTAGTAATTTCGCTCACCTGAGTGACGTTTAGCCAAAACCGTACCTTTTGCTTACGGGTGAGTTGAGGTGGCGTATCAATCTTTCCTTGAACGGTGAGAAGTTGGGCAGGAGCCGTAGGGTCAAAGTCGCTGATCTGGTTGCTGATGTCTGACTCTTTCACATCTGGCAAGCGTAACTGAAAGTAAAACGTTGCCAGCAGTCCAACTAGTCCCGCCACTAGCCAGAGCCGCGATCGTGGCCCAGTCTTCCAAAAGCGGGGCAATGTGAATGAGGCGATCGCACCCGTTAAGAGGAGAGCGATCGCCCCTAAAGGAATTCCCCCAAACTGACCCGGTAGTGCAGTTAACAGCAATCCCAGAATGTACGCCAGACTAAGAACAGCACCATTTACAGCAGCCATAGATGCTGACCCCCACAACTCTTCCGCTAGTTAACCCAAAACCATTTGGGAATCTAGCTCAAATGGACAAACCCAACTTTAAGCCAAAAACGGCATGGAGAAACAGCACACAGAGAGCCGCAGTGCCTAAGTAGGCATGGAGGGTGCGAAGGGAAGTTTTCTTGGCAAACCCAGTGGCAGCGATCGCCCCATTCAACCCCAACAACAGTACGGCAGCCGAACCAGTCCAAAAATGTGGGCTTTCAAAGATCGGTTGATTCTGCATCACCAAGGACAGAACACCACCTGTATAACCTGCGGCAATGAAGGCAAACATCAGCGGAGCTAGCTTACGGTGGTCAGAACGGCTCTTCACAGCGACGGCTTCATCGGTGGCAGCCCTACCACGCCAACCTGCCAAACCGACAAAGCTGCCCATTACAAATACAACAATCCCCATCATTAAGGGATGCCCCCAATGCACAATCGGCTCAGGCATTCCAAAGTCGCGAAACCAGGCGGCGATCGGCTCTAACAGATCTCTGATACCTGACATCCAGTTCTCCTCTATTGCTCAAACTACGGCTTTAACGAGCATTGCCTTAATATTTCTTAAAGACATTCTATGAGATCTATCTTGTCAGAAGGAAGCTAATTGATAGAGCAATCCAACCTGTAGGAACGTGAAATTTCGCCTGGAAACTCAATAATCCTTAGGAATGGAAATCAAATAAACTGTACATTTTGTGGGATGGGCATCTTGCCCGTCCAGGCGGGTGAGACACCCACCCCACAAGTTATTTAATCCGCAATCCTGGCCTTTCGCAGAGACTGTGATCTGTTGGGTCTTGGGATATATCTCGTTTTTAGAGCGATCGCCTGTTCAACAAGAGTTCACATCTCCAATCGTGATTCCCAGTTAAAGCCGATGGAGTTCGCTTGTATCATTAAGAAATAGCACTTTTGCAGCAGAGAATTTCTAGCTCTACTACCACGCCTACTTCTAAAGAGAATTTCTAGCTCTACTACCACGCCTACTTCTAATCGAATAGAAAACAGCGATGACAGAAAGTAACTTACCTGACCGTGTGACTTGCTTAGAAACAATAGCTGAAGTGACCCTGCTAGCCGTTCAGCAGCTAGGTATACAGCAGCGTGAAATGCAAAAAACCTTAACAGATAGCATCCAAGACTTGCTCGGCATGATGAATGAGCAGCGAGGGGACATGGCTGAAATACGAGGTCTACAGCCCGAAAATCGCCAAATTCTTGACATTTTGCTGAACCGACAAAATCCTGAAGCGTAGTTGGCGATCGCCATAGAATAAATATCTCCTGTAGGGGCTTAGCATTCGGCAGATGTCCATCTCGATGTACCGAAAGTCATTGCCCGAATGCTAAGCCCCTACGAGGAATCGAGCTACAGGTTAGACTTCTCAAACATTCCTTAACACCCTTAATTCAGATTCTCAGTCTCACTACTTTATCGAGCCGTAAACAGGAAAGGTGTTGCACAATAGAAGTCAGCTTCCTCGTTTAATTCACTTAAAAGCTCCTATGTCTACTGCGCTGACTGATGCTCAAAACCTGCTGTCTGATCTGATTGGGCGCTATCGTTCTCAGGTCGATTACTTGTCAGTTCGGTTAGAAGAGGCAGAAGGGACAGATATTCTCCTACGCGGCGACAAAGTAGAAACGTTGAGCGAAGGAATTTCGGTGGGCGGGCAAGTTCGAGCTTGCTTCAAAGGGGGTTGGGGTTTTGCTAGCTTCAATCAGCTTTCGACTTTGGCAGAGCGAATTGAAGAGGCGATCGCCGCTGCTCGTCTAGTCGGAGATGAAGAAACGCTGCTAGCGCCAATTGAGGCCATTCAAGACACTCGCCAACTACCGCTCACGGGAACCGATCCTCGTCACATTTCATTGGCTCAAAAAAAAGCACTGTGCAATCACTATGCTGAAATTCTTAGAAGCTTTGACAGCCGCATCGCTACCACTTCAGTACGGTATGGAGATAGCGCTCAGCGGGTGATTCTAGCAACTTCAGAAGGCACCCTGATCGAGCAATCTTGGGTTGATTTAGAAATGCGCTTTGCTGCAACTGCCCGGAACGGTGAAACGGTGCAAACGGGGCGTGAAACCACAGGCTCTCGTAAAGCCTATGAAGATTTGGAAAATCTGGACGAGCAGGTTACAAGTTCTGCACAGCGGGCGGTAGATGCGCTGGTATTGCCTGCGGTGAAAGGCAATACTTACACCGTGGTAATTGACCCGATTCTGTCAGGGCTGTTTGTGCATGAAGCATTTGGGCATTTGTCGGAAGCCGATATGGCTTACGAAAATCCTGATCTGCTGGAAGTGATGACGTTGGGGCGGCGGTTTGGTCCAGCAGGGCTACAAATTTTTGATGGGGCAGCACCAGGTGGTCATCGGGGCAGCTATTTTTATGATGATGAGGGTGTTCCAGCGACCACAACTCAGTTGATTGAGGATGGCGTGTTAGTTGGGAGACTCCATTCACGAGAAACAGCGGGCAAGCTAGATGAAGCGCCAACAGGTAACGCACGCTGTTTGAGCTATCACTATCCACCCATCGTGCGAATGACGAATACCTGGATTGAGCGAGGTGATACGCCCGTCGCCAATCTATTTAACGGCATTCAAGAAGGCGTGTACGCCCGCAACTGGCTGGGCGGCATGACCAATGGTGAGATGTTTACCTTCACCGCTGGGGAAGCCTGGATGATTCGGAATGGGGCGATCGCCGAACCCGTTCGAGATGTCACGCTTTCTGGCAATGTGTTTAGCACCCTGAGCGATATTGAGGCGATCGGTGACGACTTTTACTGGGATGAGTCGGGTGGCTGCGGCAAAGGCGGACAAAGCGGACTTGCGGTGGGTTGTGGTGGTCCCAGCCTGCGAATTCGTGATGTTGTGGTAGGTGGCGAAGCAGAATAGCTGGCTACTGCTCTTATTGATGAATTCTTAAGCTCTACACTTACAGTCATTTTCCGATAGGTGAGCCATAGCGTAGGGGCAGTTCGCGAACTGCCCCTGCAGGGATTTGTGGTTTATCCAAGTGGAAATTGCCGTAAGGTTCAAACCCTTATTTCTAATATTTCTAAACTCTCAGTACTTATTCTTCAGATCTCAGAGCTTAGGTTTAAGTCCTGTACTTCTATTCTTAAATATCCGGATCTTAAATCTAGTACCTGCTCAAAATCTGCTTTTTTTCGGTATATTAAGTTGTTCCTCAACAGAACGCCTTTTGAAAGAGTAACGATGTGTTTTTAACAAAGTACAAATGAAAGTAGGAATTTTAACCTATCATCACACGACAAACTATGGTGCAACTTTACAGGCATACGCTCTGCAAAAGGCTGTTAAAAGTAGGGGACATAGCTGTGAGTTAATCGACTATCGACCCGTTGCCGCCGTTAAGTTTTATCGAAAAGATATTTATCCTATTCGCGCTAGCAAACATTGGCTAAGATGTGTAGCAAAATCTTGGAAGATGGCAAGATTTCTACGATCTCAAACTCAGTTAAGCAGAGATAAGGTTTACACCAGAGATAATATAAAAGCCAAATTTCAACATTATGATGCTGTCATTGCAGGTAGCGATGAAGTTTGGAAGATCAGGTCAGTTCGTGGGTACGATCCCTCATATTTCTTGGATTTTATCTATAAACCAAATACTCTTAAAATCAGCTACGCTCCTAGTTTTGGGAATTTAGATGCGCTAGGTGCAGAACGAGAGGAAATTTGTCGTCTCATTCATGATTTTGACTCACTCTCGGTGCGAGATACAAACAGCTTGCAGTTGCTTAAGAATGAATGTAACAAGCAGGCAACACGAGTGCTTGATCCTACATTTTTGACTAATTACGAAGACATTCTTCTTAAGCCCCGTCTTAAGAAGGATTATCTGTTGATTTATTACGAAACTAGACTAAAGAAAGAACAGGAATCGTTTATCAAGGAAGTGGCTCGCATCAAGAAGTTGACCATTGTCTCTATCGGGTATTACAACCAGGTTGCTGACATCAATTTGGTTGGTGTTAGCCCGCAGGAGTGGTTAGGTTATTTTGCTAATGCCTCTTACGTCATTACAAACTTCTTCCACGGAACGGTATTCTCTATTATTTTTAGGAAACCGTTCACCGTATTTAGCAATAAATACAAAGTGCGTAAAGTATTGGATTTGTTGAATCATTTAGGGTTGGGCGATCGCATTATTTTGGCTGAAGCCGAGTCTGAACTAGTTCCCGACAATTACTTAGAGATTGATTACTCTCCTATAATCCCCAAGCTGGACTTAGAGATTCAGAAATCTCAAGACTTTTTGTCTACCGCCTTAAGTTCAAACTCTGCATCAACGGTTCAGGAGCTTTGAAGTGCGATCGCCAGCTAACCCTTGTTTGCACCAAACAGAATAGCAAAGCTACTTTCAGTTCAGAAATATCTGCCGCCGGTGACGCTCACCGTTAGACAAACATTTTTCTGCCTGTTAACCCACGAGCGAGGTTGTCAAAAATACCAGTCCGGCTGCACAGATGGCTAAACCGGAAAAGCGGATGGCTGTCGGTTGACCGGGAGTTCTTTGAAGAATGGCTCTACCGATTTGCTGGGCAACTGCGGCGATGCCAAACTGAATTAGCGTGAAGCCTGCTAGGTAGGACAGGATAGGGGCCATTTCTGCACCGATGACTGCTTCACCGTAGGCATAACCGTGGAAGAGTCCGGCGATCGCCCCTAATTGCACCATCATCAGCAAATTCAGATTCTTCTCAAATAGCAGCATTGCGCCAAATGCTACGACTGAACCAGCAATCACTAACTCAGAAGCAGGCAGGTTCACTGATGCTAGGTGCAGACTGGTTCCTAGCATTGCAGTAAGCAAAAACGCGGCAACAACAAAAATTCCCCGTGCTTGTCTGGCGGCAATCAAACCAATTGCAATAACAAAAATGAAATGATCCAGCCCAATCACGGGGTGCCCCAGCCCTGAGAGAAATCCTTCTACAAAATTAGTTGGAGCCTTGCCGCCAAAAGGGTGGTGAGCCATTGCCGGAAGCGTTGTGGCTAACCAACTCAACCCGGTGAGTGAAACAACAGCCCACAGACGATTTAAACTTTGAGTCGATTGAGTGGATGTGGAACGCAGAATTGCCATAATCTGTACCTCGCAGATAAACAAAGGCAGATCATCGATGGGTATTCTGGCTGGAAGTCAAAAGCTGGCTTCTTCACAGTTGCGAGACAGCGACGGATTTGCACCGTTGCCTGGTGCGATCGCAGGCATGACTTTCCCCAAACCCGGTATTTCCAATAAGGGCAAAACCTTAAGAATTTAACCGATGGCTTCCAGGAGGTGATTCCCCCTTAGATCGATGAAGCGAAGCAATCATATCACTGTTCATTTACTGAAAAGGACAGCTTTAAAATTCTTGTTCAATCTGCAACAGTTCTAACCCAGCCTTAGAGTGAGTGATCGGTGGGAGGCGCATTTCTCTAGAATGCGCCTCCCACAAGCTGCCTGGGCTTGCTATTGCAGGATCTCCTCTAGTTTGTGCTGCTCCCAAAGGGTCTGGTATAAACCTGATTGTGCTAGCAGTTCAGAGTGCTTGCCCGATTGAACGATCCGTCCCCGATCCATTACCAGAATTCGATCGGCGGTTGCTGCTGCCGAAAGCTGATGGGAAATGAAAATGACGGTTTTGCGACGGGTGCCTTCAGAGAGATTTTTGAGAATTTCGGTGGCGGTCTGGTTATCTACGCTGGAGAGCGAGTCATCCAGGATGAGAATGGGGGAATCGACTAACAGCGCTCGGCTTAGAGCTGTGCGCTGGCGTTGTCCACCGGAGAGCGTGATTCCACGCTCTCCCACAACGGTTTTGTACTGCTGCGGAAAGTTGAGAATTTCGGGGTGAATTTGGGCTTGTTTAGCAGCGTATTCAACATCGTCTTGTTCGGCTAGCGGGTCGCCATAGCGGACGTTGTTTTTGATGGTGGTGCTAAACAGGAAGCTATCTTGAGGGACGTAGGCGATCGCCGCCCGCAAGTCTTTGAGCCGCACCTGGGTGATGTCATAGCCATCGACAAACAGTTGCCCAGGCGCAATGTCGAGCAGGCGGGGCAGAGCATTCGCCAGAGTGCTTTTGCCAGAACCGATTGGACCCACTACTGCGACCGTTTCTCCAGGTTTAATCGCAAAGCTAACCGCCTCCAAAGCCGGAACTTTGGCACCGGGGTAGGTATAAGTTAAGTTTTGAGCGCTCAACCAGCCTTTCACCTCAGATCGAGGGAGTGAGATTGCGCCTGGTGCATCCTGCACTTTTGGCTCAACCGTGAGAATCGATTCGATGCGGTCAATGCTGACCTCACCTCTCTGGTAAGCGGTGATCGTAAAGCCTAGCAGAGCAGTGGGAAACACGAGCCGCTCAACGTAAAGCAGCAGCGCGATAAAATCTCCGATGCTAATAATGCCATCCGCGATCGCCCCTGCCCCTGCTCCCAGAATCACCAGCAAACTGATGCTAGCCAATCCACCCAGCAAGGGAAATAACGTATTTCGAGTTTTGGCTAACTTCAGGTTTGCCATCAAAAGCTGTTGGTTAAACTCCTGAAAGGCACGACGTTCATTGTCTTCCTGAGCGTAAATCTTGATCAGCGCCATGCCGCTCATGTCTTCCTGAATCAGTTCGCTGAGGCTAGATGTTTCTTCCTGCACCTGAAGCTGCTCGTTGCGAAGGCGATTACTAAAACTCTGGACGAGAAACAGCATGATGGGATAAACGGCGATCGCCAACAAGGTCAACCGCACATTGATCCCCAACATCACGGGCAGCGTGAGTGCATAGGCAAAAACCGTATTTGCCAAACTCAATACGGCAAACCCTAACAGCCGCCGAATGTTATCTACATCACTGGTGGCTCGACTAATTAAATCTCCAACCGTGTTGTTTGCAAAGTAGGCAGGCTCCAGCTTGAGCAGGTGATTGAAAATCTTTTGCTTCAGGTCAAACTCCACCTGCCTCCCCACCCCAAATAGGAGAATGCGCGAGGACATTCGCACCACCCACATTCCTGATGCCAGCACCAAAATCAAAATGACGTAGTTCAAGATTTGTCTGAAACTGAACGTCACCTGAAGATCGTCAATGCCGTTACTAATCAGGATGGGAATGTAAACTCCTAGCGCATTAACGACTAGCAGCGCCAGAATTCCTAAAGTAGCCTGTCGCCAGTGAGGGCGCAGGTAAGCAGACAGTTTGCTGAGTTGAGAACGAGCCATTGTAGAGCGCAAGGTAGAGCAAGGCACAGCCCGCCCCAAAGCGAGCTACTGCTTCAACCATCGTAACCGAGTCAGCGCTGACTAGATTCCCATTGGGTTAGACAACCAGCCTCGTAAGAAGTAGTAAATCGAAGTCAAGTATTCATCGACAACGCGAGTTGTGAGAGCCAGCGCATCGACACTGGGAACAAAATCTGCAATTCTCAACGTAAAGTCATCGCTACCTGGCAAGGAAAGGGCAGAAAATTCTGTTGGTCTGGGAATTACCGCCACATCTAACCGCCCAAAAGTGGAACTAGCTCGACGAATGCTCACAGCAGAACCAACTAGGACAACCGAAGCATCATCGTTGTTGATTCCCCGGTCTTCTAAAATCTCCACCACTGCCTCAGCACTGGTGCGGGCACCGGCACTCTCGGAATCGATCACAATTCGGTTGCTAGGTACTCCCGTGCCCGCCAGCAGGTTGGTAATGGACTGCACTTCATTCGTATCTTCCCCTTCACGGTCTTGTAGCCCAGCACTGACGATTACCAGTGGGTTACTTCCTGCTTCCTGATAAAGCCTTGCTGCATAGAGTAATCGAGGGGTCAAGTTAGTACTGATGCCATCCTCATCTAGCTCAGTTCGAGTCCGGTAGGAGGAGTCGAGCAAGCCTGAGCTGTCTCCTAATACGACGATTGCCTGGGCTGAAGTCAAAGCAGGAATATTGTCATTAGTAGCAAATGCCTCGGCAGACCGCTCAGATTGGGAAGTTAACCAGTAGGCTGTCAGGGGCAGACTGGAAAAGAGCAAAATTAACGCTGCTGCCAAAACCAGGTTTCCCGCAACTGCTTTGATCCCTGAGCGCATCGCACTAAGCAATAGTAGAAGTGATAGCCCAAGGGGTTTTAGCGGAATTGACAAAATTTGCCAGACAGCCCCTACCGTATCGTCAGTTGGGTTGAGAAAAGCCAGGATGACAAAAGTAAAAATCAACAGTCCTCCCAGCCAGGTCAAATAGATTCTGGGAATGACGTTGAGAAAAATGCGCCAGAGAATGATACCAATCAGTGCCCAAAGTAAAATTCGGGTTAGCAGTTCGAACATTGCTGCCTTATCCTTATGTCATCTTGCGTAATCGTCTGGTTACTGCTTTACCTGAGATGAATTTGAGCATCGAGGTGAAGTTCCCTGACTTCAGTTCATCCTGTTAATCAGTAACACTGCTGTCTGTCAAGCAATTATGGCAATAGATAGCCATAGACTGCTTCAAATATGCAGAATTTTACTCAAAACCTACTCAAACCATACAGTTAATTTCTAGAGAATTAACAGCTCTGAAGCTAGTAGTTGCGTTCGTTTTGAGAGATTAGACTCAAAAGTAGCAGAGCAAGGAAACGGGCGGTTATTAAAGTGAGTTAAGACTGACTTAATGCAGCTCAGGATCAATAAGTGAATTTTTGTAACAAAATATTAAAATTCTTTGTAAGAGGGATTGAGAAAGTCTCATAATTCTCTGATAGAGATTGCTTGAGTTCTATTAAAGTCTTGATTTGGATCTGTTTTTGACTCTCAAGACAGTCTCAAGTTTAGTGTTGAGCTATTAAAGTAAACTCGATAAGGTAACGATTAGGAGCGATCGCGGCAATGGGTTTCATCAAAAAAATTATCGGCAACCTCCTGGCCTTTCTAGGCGGTTTATTTGGTTCCTTTAGCAAAGTTTTGGGGTTAAAGAAATCTGGTTATTTCCTTGAACTGGATGAGTCCAAGGAGGAGCCACAACCCTCTGCACCTGCGAATACTGTTTCTACTGCTGCCTCCAATGGCGCTTCTCCTAAGCCGGAACCCGCCAAGTTAGAACCTGCCAAGGTACAGCCTACGCAGCCTGCAACTAAAACTGCTCAGATCAGCGCGGTTGAGCAAAAGGCACCTGATACTTCTGTGCCTGAGTCTAAGCCTGCAGTTCCACTCAATACTCCTCAGCCTGTACCTACTTTTGCGCCTAAGTTTCTCATGCCTACTGCCAGTCAAAACGGTCGCCGTCGTCCTGGTCCTAGCATGGGCTACTTCTTGGACATGGCAAAGAAAGTGAAAGCCTGACCGCAGTATTGAGAAACTTTTGTTGACAAAATAATTTGAAGATGGAGGGCTGAGCACTGTTCAGTCCTCTTTTTTAAACTCATTTAGGCGATACCGTTTCTACACGAAGCCGCTTATTTGGGAGACATGCGGACTGCAGAAGAATTGGTATTAGTAAGCTTTAATGGCCTGTTTCATGAAGAATGGGCTGTTTCATGCAGGAAAATCAGGCTGCTGTAGAGTTGAAAAGCTGGGTCCCAATTGCTTTCAGCTTTGCGCAGTAATCCAACATGGGCATTAAGACCACCTACCAGATCGAGAGGGTCAAGGGCTGTTTCAGCGAAAGGAGTAAAATCAGCCCAAAGGGGAACTTCTGTCAGGTTGTGATCTAGAAAACCAAGCAGACTGTTCCAGTTGATCCGATTTGTGACCTGAAGTTTTTTTACCTGAGTTTGATCAGCCTGAAAAGGAATACCCTGCTGAAAATGATAAGTGGTGTCACAGATTCTCAAAATACAATTGCGCCCTGGTAGGTGCAGGTCACAAATCTGAGCATAATCTTGAGTTTGCTCTTTGCGCTTGAGCCGATTACGGGCATCGAGATCGACCACATCTTCAAAAATCGGCAGTCGTCCTTCAACTCGTCGCGTCACCTCAGACCAGTTGAACGTAAGAGCGCCAAGTTGATCTGCCTCATTTTGACAAACTACCGTAGGTTGGGGATCAGCCGTTTTGAAATAGTGGACGCGAAATACCCGAATCTTAGCGATCGCCTGCAAATTCATCCAGAAAACTGGAATTCCACTTTGCCGTAGCTCCTGCCCATAGACTTGAATTTCAGCCGCAGAGCCAACTCGATAAAGCCGCCAGCCTCGGCTCGGCAAATGCAGCTGAGCCGTGTAGGGGTCAAGCTTCATAATGCGAGCAAAATTGTGAACTGCAGGTGGTCTAGTTGCGCCATTGATTGGCTCTAGCACCAAAAAGGCTGATCCTGTATTCGTCGGATCTGCCTTTGCCTGAGCGATCGCCTCCTGCCTGCTTTCCTGAGTAGCTGCCTGCAAACGCTGTAACCCTTGACGAGCTTGAATTGCAAGTTTAGGATTCGTCGTTTCCTTTAGCAGTTTCCGATAAATCGCCTCAGCAGATTCCGATTCTTCAGAAACCTCATGCAGCCGAGCCGCATAGAACAGCACCCCCGGATGATTAGGAGACTGCTGCAACAGTGGTTTCAGTAAACGAGCAGCCGTTTGATAGTCCTGACGGTCAAAAGCAGCAGCGATTTGCTCAAGCATGGCTATTGGGCCAGTGGGGTGTGTTTTTAGCTTAGTACAGGGATTATGGGTTGGGGACTAGCGGTTGGGGATTTGGGAAGATTCGGCTGTGGCGGCGATTAGGGATAGGGCAGCAAGGGGCGCTGTCACAGCCCTGAGAATGCGTTGTCCCAGAGAAACAGGCTGGTAGCCAGAGGCGATCGCCTGCTCCACCTCTGATTCTGTCCAGCCACCCTCCGGTCCAGTTGCCACCACCAATCGAGGATTGTGAGAATGATTAGATACTGATTGAGCCTGCAAATAGGTTAGTAAATGAGGAGGGTTTCCTCGTGCCGCGCAGAGATAGCAGACTGCATTCGTAGAATTCCAGATTTTCAAAGCTTGCTCAAACGATAGGGGTGCAGAAACTTCAGGCACAACTTGCCGTTCAGACTGCTCAGCCGCCTCCTGAGCAATCCGCCGCCAGCGTTCCAATTTCTGGGCACTAGGGTTTAGCAGCGTGCGATCGCTAATGATGGGCAGAATTTGGTTAACCCCCAGCTCCGTTGCCTGTCGCACCACCTCATCCATACCGCTTCCCTTCGGCAGCGCCACCAGCAAAACTACCGCCAGCGGCAGTTCAACCGGATCTTCCTGCATCAATTGCTCAACCACCACCGCCTCAGACAAAGACTGCCCTAGCTCAGCCAACCAGGAGTTTCCTTGCCCATCCATCGCAATAAAGCGATCGCCCCCCCGCAGCCGCAACACCCGCGTCAAATAATGCTGCTGCTCAGCCGTTAGCATTACCCGTCGATCCAAAACCTGATGAGGGGCGATCGCTACCCGCTGCAACTGAGCCATACCAAGAACCCATACCCCAAAAGAGCAAAGAACCCTTGCCTCCCACCGATGCGAAGCGCGTCCCGCTACCCACCGATCGCCCCTTGCGGAGGGAGTCTGGGGGACGTGCTTCCCAGTGGGGGCTTGGGGGCAAAGCCCCCAAAGAAGATTCAGCAATGAACCCACAGTTCAGTACACATAGGATTATAGGAATAGAGAAGGGGCTAGGGGCTAGAAATGCAGGAGAGATGGGAGATGAAAGATGAGAGGTAAGGTTTACTTAGTAGGTTCTGGACCAGGCAGCATCGATTATTTAACCGTGCGAGCGCAGCAAATCTTAGCCCAGGCAGAGGTACTAATTTACGACGCATTGGTTGATGCTGCCCTGTTGCAGCTTGTGCCACCTTGCCTCAAAATCGACGTAGGCAAACGCGGCGGAGAACCTAGCGTCGCACAAACCGAAATCAACCAACTGCTCGTCGAGCATTGTCAGCAAAACAAACAAGTTGTGCGGCTCAAGAGCGGCGATCCCTTCATCTTTGGGCGATGCACCGCAGAAATTGAAGCACTTAAAGCCGCAGATTGTGCCTTTGAAGTCATACCAGGGCTTTCCTCTGCACTCGTAGCTCCCCTATTAGCAGGCATTCCCTTAACCGATCCCGTGTTAAGCCGCTGCTTTGCCATCCTCAGCGCCCACGACCCAGACCTACTCAATTGGGAAGCCCTGGCACAAATCGAAACACTCGTCATCTTGATGGGGACAAAACACCTGCCCGAAATCGTGGAGCAGCTACAGCGTCGAGGGCGATCGCCCCACACCCCAGTTGCGATCATTCGTTGGGCCGGACAAACCCAACAGCAAACTTGGTTTGGCACTCTTGCCAACATCGTCCACCAAACTGCTCGTCAGTCCCTTTCCCCCGCTGTAATTACGATTGGCGAAGTTGTTGCACTACACCCCTATCTTCAACCCACCCCTGAAAATGACTTACAGCGTGACTCAAAACAAGCGTCTATCCCTGTGACTTCTCAACCCCCAATCCCCCACCCCCAATCCCCCACCCCCAATCCCCTGGCTGACAAGACCGTACTCATTACCCGCTCCGCCGGCCAGTCGAGCCAATTTGTCAAACTGCTTCAGCAAACCGGAGCAACCGTACTTGAAATGCCCGCCCTAGAGATTGGTCCGCCCTCTAATTGGGATGCCTTAGATCAAGCGATCGCCCATTTGAGCAACTTTGACTGGCTCATTCTTACCTCCATTAACGGCGTAGATTACTTCTTTGAACGACTTACTGCTCAGGGCAAAGATGCCCGATCTCTGGCGGGTGTAAACATTGCGGTCGTTGGCAAAAAGACTGCTAATAGTCTGTCCCAGCGAGGACTACAGCCCGACTTTATTCCACCCGACTTCGTTGCAGATTCGCTCATCACTCATTTCCCAGACGTGGATCATCTAACAGGCAAAAAAATTCTGTTTCCTAGAGTCGAGAGTGGTGGGCGAGACGTTTTAGTAAAAGAATTTACAGACAAAGGGGCAGTCGTTACCGAAGTTGCAGCTTATCAATCCCGCTGTCCAGAAGCGATCGCCCCTGAAACGCTCACAGCGCTTAAACAAGGCAAAGTAGACATCATTACTTTTGCGAGTTCAAAAACCGTGCAATGCTTCCATCAGATGCTAGGAGTAGAAGCCAACCAGCTCAACAACATTTGCATCGCCTCTATTGGACCCCAAACTTCAGCAGCCTGCGATCGCCTATTAGGACGCGTTGACATTGAGGCAGAAGAGTATACTTTGGAGGGGTTAGTTCAAGCGATCGTACAGTGGGCTAGAGTTTCTGGCTAGACAGATGAGCGACCAGCAACAGCAGTATGCCTCCGACCGACAGCGCATCATTGGCTTAACAGGCGGAATTGGCATGGGTAAAACCACCATTTCAGATTATCTAGGCAACGTTCACAAACTGCCCGTCTTAGATACTGACCTCTATGCACGAGAAGCCGTAGAGCCAGGATCTACAGTTTTGACAGAAATTGCAGAGCGCTATGGTTCAGGCATATTGCTCCCAAACGGCTACTTAGACCGAAAACGACTAGGTGAAATCATCTTTGATAGCCCAGCAGAGCGGCTTTGGCTAGAGCAACGAGTTCACCCGTATGTGCGCGATCGCCTGGAGAAAAACCTGCAAACCCTCCTGACTCAGCATCATTCCACCGTCGTGTTAGTGATCCCGCTGCTATTTGAAGCTCGCATGACTGACCTTGTCACCGAGATTTGGGTCGTGCGCTGTCCTGAAGCCAGACAGATCGAGCATCTGATGCAGCGCGATCGCCTCACACTAGCGCAAGTCCAATCCAGAATCAGCAGCCAGATGCCAATTGAGCAAAAAGTTGGCCGGGCTGATATCGTGATTGAGAACTCAGCCGATCTGGAATCCCTCTTTCACCAAGTGGATCTAGCCTTGGCTCAGTCCGTTCCACCCAATGTTGTTGCATCCCAGCAGCACCCTTAGACCTACCAAAAGCCTAATCAGGCAGAAAATTAGAGTTCGCTTTCAAACAGCCCCTGCTTGGCGAGTCGCCTAATTTGCCAGAAGTCTAATGATAGATTGGATGAACGACTGGCAGCACTGAGACAATCAGTGCTCTTACTGGTGAAATATCTTTAAGTTGAAATAGCTTTTAGGTAGCTTGTTTTGGATACCCTACTGTTGACCTAGAGAGAATTTCATGGGCGCAACACTTCAGCAAATTGCTTCCTATCTGGATAAATCAGGCTGGAAATATCGAGTAGATGAAGAAGAAAGTCGTATCCTCACAGGCGTATACGCCGACAACATAGAAGATTTCTTAATTGTCGTCGAGTTAGATGAGGATGGAGATTTCTTCAAGCTTTTTGCACCCAGAGTCCTGTCTGGCATTCAAGACCACCCTCACAAAGGGGCAATCTTGCAAACGATGCTGAGCATTTCCTGGGAAACCAAGATGCTGCAATGGGAATATGACCCCTCCGACGGTGAAATCAGAGCAATCATCGAGTTTCCGCTAGAAGACTCCACCTTGACCGAAAAGCAGTTCAACCGTTGTTTGCACGGACTGGTACAGATCGTTGACGAAATGGCAATGCCTCGGCTCAACGTGGTGATGGAGACAGGCAAAGATCCGGGCGACCTGGAAGCAGGAGAGCGACTGCTGTTGACGCTGCAAGAAGAAGCACCTGGGCTATTAGAAATGCTGGAGCGGGCAATGGAAGCCCGCAAACAACGAGGGCGATTTCCATCTAACTAGCTGCTTTCCGTCTAGCTAACTGCTTTTGATTTGCGACGGAGCCATTCGTCCAGGAGTTGCTTGCTGCCGCGCTCCTGTAACTCCCTCAACCGCAGCACGACATAACGACGCAGGTAAAAGGTTTTTCGGCTAAGTTGCGATGCAGACTGCCACCGCTGATAAGCTGGCACTGCGGTGTCCTTGAAGAAATTTTGCCATTCTTGCACAAGCTGTGCAGGCGTGGTCGCTTCGGCCCGTATTTTGCCGTTCTCAACCATAGCTCGACGCAGCTCTGGATTATCTCGAAGCCGCTTGAGTGCCTGTAGAGCCTGTTCTGGAGAAGTGATCTCGATGTAATCTAGCTCATTCTGGCGTTCTGCTTGAAAGGAGGTTTCCTCACCCAAAATGGCAGGAACGTGAGCGTGCCACGCATTGTAGAGCTTTAGCGCAGGTTTATGGGTAAAATCCTTGCGTTTGAAGTTGCGTACCGCTACAACTGCATCTGTGTCTCGATAGTCATTCCACTGCTCTGGGTCGACAATGCGCCAGGACAGCCCCAAATCTTTTAGTTGGTTCTGCCAATGCTCAGTTCGCAGTTCGGGTGCGAGATTCCAAAATAGTCCGAAATAGGCCACGTTTTCAAAGCGATCGCCTCGTGCTGGATCGCGTGGAATCAAACCCGTTTGTCGCCAGTGAGGAATGTAGTAGTGCGTGTACAGCGATTTAGGCTCCCTGGAATTCAGCACAACGTGAATCTGAGCATAGGGGTGAAAATCATAATTTGCCTTGTAGCAAATAAATAGCTGCTTAGGATTGGGGCGAAGGTGAAACGGAAAAGAGCGCCGATGGGCAACTACAATACCTTCACTTGGAATCTTTGTGACCAATTCGCAAGGAAAACCAGACTCTTTTAAGTGTAAGTAAGTTTGAATGATGCTGGAGTACATGCCAAACGTTACCTGATTCTCAACGTGGTAGTACCAATACTTATCGGCAACCATTGGCATGTCTTCGTGCCATGCATCCTTAGGGTAAAAGAAGTAAATCGGGGGCAGGCTGTTGTTCATAAGTGTTGTTTACCTGAGATGTGCAATATGGCTAGTCTGAAACCAATTGATAAAATCATGGTTTAGTGATGATAAAAGTTAGAATCGCTCACATACGTTGTAATTTTTAAGCGGGTCGTGTGATAGTGATGGCGAAAAAAACGAGATATTTTATCTATTGCTTTATGAGGCAATGAACGGTAGCGTTGCTCAACTTTTTGTTGCGTTTCAAAGTACTTTTGCTTGGCGGCTGGATCAGATTGCCCATTGGCGATTCTGACCTTCTCAATTCGATCATCAAAAAAGTCAAGTCCTTCCATTACATCGTGACGAATATGTAAGCCCGTTTTGACAGCAGCTAAGCCCATTGCATAGGTTGGGTGTTTGTGCATTCCAAGCAGTTCTGCATACAGTGCTAGCCGTCCCCATAGGTCAAGAAACTCTATCTCTCGACCAGAATCTTTCGTAATCACAAATAGAAATTCGTTAATAAACCTGATCTGGTCATCCTCTGGGTCGACGCCAACCTTGTGCGCCATTTTTTTATAAGTTTCAACAACTTTAACGGCTTTGGGATCGGGTGGATCGGTTTTGTTCAAGCGTTCTCGAATATGCTTGTTCATTGAACTACAGCTTCTAGCAGTTAAGCCCGGAAGCCACTGTATATTCCTTGGAACCGGGGCACAAATCCGTACATCTGCATCTAAATACATGCAGGAATTTGCCATTGTTAAGGCTTTGGCGATCGCAAATCGCCGCTCATGATAGAGCAAAACACCTCGCCTTCTATGTCCAAAAGCCAGAACATTTTTGTGAGCCTTGAACTCGCTTACTTTGTCAGTAAAAAGTACAAAGGGAACGTCAGGGGCGTATTGCTCCAGATCTTTAGCAAGCTCCTTAGCTAAAGAACGGTAGGTATCACCAAATGCCAACGTGCAAAAGCAGAGATCAAGTTCATTTTGAGTCATAGCTTCTCAAACATTGCATTAAGTAATTACGAGTGAATGAAAAGTTCCAGAAGAAACATTCACTCATCGGTTCAGCTTATTGAGCGGCGTAACAATCTTTCGAGAAGAGGAAGAATCTTGCTCTTGTTTTTCCTATTTATATCCGACGTTCTTTAGGTGGTCTATAAAAATACTGAACTTTACCTTTTCTTCATAAAGAATCCGGTTTTTTTGTTTTTACTTAAATCCAACGAGCAGCGAAAGTTTTATTTTATACCTCTGAGCTGACAAGTTTCTTTATGTAATCCAGTGTCAGGTTCTTGACGTTGGCTAATACGACTGCTGCACCTGCATTGTTCAGATTTGTAGTGTAGGTTACAGAGTATTCGGCAGTGGCTTGGGCGTGAGGGGGCAAAATACCCACGCCAATCCAACGGCGAGACAAATCTATTCGACTGGCGTTTTGTACTGTGTGGAGGTCAGCAACCGTATCACCCAAATAGAGGACAGGGGTAGAGGATGCGCCAAAAGGTTCTAGCTGCTGCACAACTTCTATCAACCCAGTAGGGTCGGGCTTGCCAGGAGCATCTTCCATTGCAACTAGAACGGGCGATCGCAACCCCAACCGCTTTTCCAGCACATAGGAAGCTGATCCCCGCGTAGCACCACTAAAAAAGCCCCAGGGAATGCCAGCTTGGGTCAGCAGATCAAAATAGTCTGCATTTAATAACAATGGCTCCTGGCAGATATAGCCTGTCCAGTGTTGCGGATCGGGTCCGCGATAGCGGCTTTGAAAGAAGGCAACGATGTCGCCGTAGTTGAGATTGAGGTGCGATCGCTCTACCCCCTGTGCCTCAAAATGGCGGTAGACCAATTCTTGTGACCCTTCCCAGTCGTTATTCCAGTGTCCTTCTGCTTTCAACGCATCAATATCGGTCGCCGAAGGGCGATAGGCACTTTGAGTGAACTGCTCCACCGTGTCCGCCAGTGCCCGCCGATAAGACCCGCCCACGTCTCGAATTACGCCGTCAATGTCAAATACTACAATCGCGGGGGGAAATGCCTGATTCTGCTTAGCCAACGACTGCGCCTCCTGTAATTTTGTGTTGGGGAAAAGGAAGGGGGAGAAAGGGTATGGAGCTATAGACCAGAACATATTTATAAGACTATGCACTGTCAAGCATCTACTATTACTCTTTTCTCCTCGCCCAATTTGGTTATCTGTGAATCCATGCATTACCATAGTGGATTGTGGAGTTATCAGAAAACTGTTAGGAATTGTGGAGGTTGGCGTTTGTCAAAGTTTATTTTGAAGGTTCTCTGGCTTGAGAACGATGTGGCGTTAGCGGTTGACCAGGTGGTCGGCAAGGGCACCAGTCCGCTTACGTCCTATTTCTTCTGGCCCCGGAATGATGCCTGGGAACAGCTCAAGACTGAAATGGAGAAAAAGCACTGGATTGCTGAAGCAGACCGGATTGAACTGCTCAACAAAGCGACTGAGGTGATCAACTACTGGCAAGAGGAAGGCAAGCGCCGCCCTATGTCTGAGGCTCAAGTGAAGTTTCCCGAAGTGGTTTTCACAGGTAGCGCTTAGTTGCACTCAGAGCGTAGTTGAACATCAGCGATAAAGGGTTTCAACCGAATGGCACTGAGATAAGGATTCAGCGATCGCCAGAAGCTTTGAAAAACTGTAAGGTGGGCGCTGCCCATCGCTCTTAAGTCAGTGCCATTCAGCTCAAGCCCTTTGTCCCAAAAATATACTCATACCTATATAACTGTGTAGATATGCAAAAACGGTATAAGCCTTATTGCAGCAGCACAGGACGCATTGAATCTTTTACATAGCTAAGCAGTTTAGCAGCACGATTTTCCCAAGAAAATTGCTGAACATAGTCAATCATATGGCTGTAGCCCTCTGATTTTCTGGGGTAAGTTTCTAAAACCTGCTGAATACATCTAGCAAACGAATCTGGGTTATCCGGCTCACACCAACCCGCAATAGCATTACAAGACTTGAACTCTACCAAAGAAGTAATTTCAGTCGCAACAATTGGCGTTCCTGATGCTAGGTAGTCAAACAGCTTAAGAGGAGACGTAAACGTTGAGGCTGGTCCAGAACAATGAGGATGAGCGAGCACATCGGCCGCCTGAAGCAACCCAGGAAGGCTAGTGTGTGAGAGGTGCCCTAAAAACGTGACGTTTCTAAGCTGTTTTTCAATTGCTAATTGCTTGTAAGCGGTTACTTGTGTTTCATCTCCGCCTGCAAATGCAAAATGGGCATGGGTAAGCTGTTGAGTCACATCTAGCAATAGGTCAACGCCTTTGAAGGGCAGTAGTGCTCCCGCATAAACGACTAGATATTGCTCATTGGTTAACAATTGCTTACGCCAGGTTGCAGCTTGTTCAGGTTGCCTGTTCAGAAACACACTGTTAAAGCCACTGTGAAGCTTAACGATCTTGTCGGCGGGCAGCCCATTTTGAATCATGCTCTCACGAACTGAATCTGCGACAGTTACAGCAACTTGCAGCAGCGGATTTTGGACAATTTCAGGATCAAACTGTTTCTCTTCGTGATGATGATGTTCATAAATTGCTGGAACTCCACATTTAATTGCTGATTCAACAAAATTCCAATCTCGTGAATGGACAATTTGAGCCGCAGGGCGAATGTGAATGGGGAAATAGTATTTTGCAATCAGTGTGCTGGGATGAGTTGCTTTCTTGAGTAGTTTGCTGGTTGATTTCAGTTTTGGGGTAGGAAGAGCAGCAACTTTAAGTTTTCCACGAAGATTGTAGAGGTTGATTAATTCTTCTGAAGGGGCTTGTGGTTGAAAGGGGCGCAGGAGATTCGTAAGGTTCAGTGCGCTTGGCTCTTTACTGAGATGAATTAACAGACTGGGATACCCTAAATTTGCCATTCCGTCAGCTGAGTTTGCAGCGTGAACAAGATGAGCCGCACCGGGCTGTGGCATCACGTTTCGAGTGAAGAATATATAGTGTTTCAGCATAATTAAATTGGTAGATAGTGTTTTTGAGTTAGCTGTTTCCTCAGATGCTCTGCCCACCTGAACCATAATGCCGACCTTACTCATATCGGGTAGAAAGACAGTTCGGTTGAGCTCGCAACTCGAAGAGCATTGCTCCTTCGTTGCTTAGAAGTTGCTCACGCTTTATTTATATCTACTTAACGTGAGTTCGGGATAAGAAATCGTCAGAACCCCTGATTTTTCGTACCTCATTTCGTTGCAGTGAATCAAGCTATTGTCAGCAAGGTCCACAGATGCAATTTTTCTCAATAAACAACCTTATTGAGAAGAGCCTACAGCAATACCCTTTGCCTAAAGCCTTTTATACCAAACCTTGCAGCGTTTAGCTTAACCCGAACTCACGTTACTTATGCCCTTTATGCCCTGATTAATGCCATTAAAATTTAAGCCTGAGTAGCTCAGGTTTTTCCTGGTAGAGACGCAATGAGTTTTGTCTCCGCTCGGAAAAAATAGAAAAGAGCCTCTCACATTGTGAGAGGCTCTTTTTCGTATAGCTCTATACCTAGCTTTAAGCCTGTCCCGTTCCTCCAGAAGCCTGGAAGCGGGCACGGGCACGCTTTAGCGCTTGGGTCGCTTGAATCTGCTGCTGTCGGTTGCCTGCTTCAACTTTGTTGAGGCGGGCTTCTGCTTCGCTGTAGGCAGTGCGAGCAGCTTCCCGGTCGATGGTGTCGCCACGCTCGGCTGCATTCACCAGGATGGTGACTTCGTTGGCTTCGACTTCAGCAAACCCACCCATGAGGGCGATCGCCACCCAGTCTTTGTTTGCCCGAACCCGCATCACGCCTGTATCTAAAGCAGTCAAAAGCGGTGCATGTCCTGGCAAGATGCCCAGTTGGCCAGTCGTGCTAGGAAGAATTACCTCTTCAGCATCAGAATCCCAAACGGTCTTGTCTGGGGCAATTACACGAACAGTTAGTGCCATGACTTTATCCTACTTACCTTCAGCCTTCATCTTCTCGGCTTTGGCGATCGCCTCATCAATGCCACCTACCAGGTAGAAAGCTTGCTCTGGCAGATCATCTAACTGACCCGACAGGATCATCTGGAAGCCTTTGATTGTCTCGCTTAAAGTGACGTACTTACCAGGAGAACCAGTAAATACCTCAGCTACGAAGAAGGGCTGAGAGAGGAAGCGCTCAATTTTACGGGCACGTGCAACGGTCAGACGGTCATCTTCAGACAATTCATCCAGACCGAGAATTGCAATGATGTCTTGCAGTTCTTTGTAGCGCTGGAGGGTAGACTGCACCGCACGAGCAGTGCTGTAGTGCTCATCGCCAACCACACTGGGCTGAAGCATTGTGGAAGTAGAATCGAGTGGGTCTACCGCCGGATAAATTCCTTTAGCTGCCAGACCCCGAGAAAGTACGGTGGTTGCGTCCAGGTGAGCAAACGTGGTTGCTGGAGCGGGGTCGGTCAAGTCGTCCGCAGGGACGTAAACTGCCTGGATGGAGGTAATCGAACCCTCAGTGGTTGAGGTGATGCGCTCTTGCAGGTCACCCATCTCTGTTGCCAGGGTGGGCTGATATCCTACCGCAGAGGGCATTCGTCCGAGCAGCGCTGACACTTCAGAACCCGCCTGCACAAACCGGAAGATGTTGTCGATGAACAGCAGCACGTCCTGCTTGTTGACATCTCGGAAATATTCAGCCATCGTCAGCGCCGACAGACCTACGCGCATTCTGGCTCCCGGTGGCTCGTTCATCTGCCCGTACACTAGCGCCACTTTGGACTCGCTAATGTTGTTAGCGTTGATCACGCCCGACTCTTTAAATTCGTTATAAAGGTCGTTTCCTTCACGGGTGCGCTCACCCACGCCACCAAACACCGACACTCCGCCATGCTCTTTTGCGATGTTGTTGATTAGCTCTTGAATCAACACAGTCTTGCCAACTCCTGCACCGCCAAACAGACCCACTTTGCCACCCCGACGATAGGGAGCCAGCAGGTCAATCACCTTAATTCCAGTCTCGAAAACTGAAGGTTTGGTTTCTAATTCTGTGAATTTAGGTGCAGCACGATGAATCGGGAAGAACTCTTCGTTATTGACTGGACCCAGTTCGTCTACGGGTTCACCCAAGACGTTAAAAATTCTTCCCAAGGTTGCTAGCCCGACTGGAACCTTGATAGCAGCGCCCGTATCAAGGACTTCCATGCCTCGAACCAAACCATCTGTGGAACTCATTGCCACAGCCCGAATTTGGTTGTCTCCTAGAAGCTGCTGCACTTCACAGGTAACCGAAACCTCTTGCCCGTTTGAGTTTGTGCCGCTGACTTTCAGGGCGTTGTAAATCTTAGGTAATTGACCATTGGGAAATCGAGCGTCGATAACCGGGCCAATGATCTGGGTAATGAAGCCAACGTTTGTCTTTTCTGCTGTAGTGACCATGCTTGCGCCTATTCTGTGATCAGCTTTTCTAGAAACTTGAAGACAGTCTTAAGAATTAAAATTTCCATCTCTCAGATTATCACTGAATGTAAATCTTTAACGAAAGCAAACTGCTGAAAAATTTGACGGATGGGGCGATCGCCCAAAATCTATAATAAAGTGCAGGCTTACTGCATTTTGCTTCTTCCTTCCCAAGGGCGAACAGCCGCTCGTCCCTACCAGCGATACAAATTTCCAAATCTCTTCTACGACAAAAAACGACTGCTCACTATGACCCATTCTTCGCATCGCTATCACATCACCACCTTCGGCTGCCAGATGAACAAAGCCGACTCCGAACGCATGGCAGGCGTTTTAGAAGAAATGGGGTTTGAGTGGTCAGAGGCTCCAGACGATGCCGATGTAATTCTCTACAATACCTGCACGATTCGGGACAATGCCGAGCAAAAGGTTTATTCCTACCTGGGTCGACAGGCAAGACGTAAGCATGAGCAGCCCAACTTGACGCTGATCGTGGCAGGCTGCGTTGCCCAGCAGGAAGGGGAGGCGTTGCTGCGGCGGGTGCCCGAACTCGATCTGGTGATGGGTCCTCAGCACGCAAACCGACTGCGCGATTTGCTGGAGCAGGTGTTTAATGGCAATCAGATTGTGGCGACTGAACCCATTCATATCGTCGAAGACATTACCAAACCGAGACGAGACAGCAACGTTAGTGCTTGGGTAAATGTAATTTATGGCTGCAATGAGCGCTGCACCTATTGCGTTGTGCCAAATGTGCGCGGAGTCGAGCAATCCCGCACACCCGAAGCAATTCGGGCAGAGATGGAGGAATTGGGGCGGCAGGGCTACCGGGAGGTGACGCTGTTAGGGCAAAACATTGATGCCTACGGGCGCGACTTACCAGGCGCAACGGCAGAAGGTCGCCATAAGCACACCCTGACTGATTTGCTCTACTTCGTTCATGACGTGCCCGGAGTCGAGCGAATTCGCTTTGCCACCAGCCATCCCCGCTATTTTACCGAGCGACTGATTCGCGCCTGTGCTGAATTGCCCAAAGTGTGTGAGCATTTTCACATTCCCTTTCAGTCGGGTGACAACGAGGTGCTAAAGGCGATGAGTCGCGGCTACACCCAGGAAAAGTACCGTCGAATTATTGATACGATTCGCCGCTACATGCCCGATGCTTCGATTAGTGCGGATGCGATCGCCGGATTCCCCGGAGAAACCGAAGCCCAGTTCGAAAACACGCTAAAGCTGGTGGAGGACATCGGCTTTGACCAACTCAACACCGCTGCCTATTCTCCCCGCCCTGGCACACCCGCTGCGCTCTGGGAAAATCAGTTAAGCGAAGAGGTGAAGCGCGATCGCCTCCAACGTCTTAACCATTTAGTGTCTATCAAAGCGGCGGAGCGATCGCTCCGCTACCAGGGACGCATTGAAGAAGTGCTAGTTGAAGACCAGAATCCCAAAGATCCGAATCAGGTGATGGGGCGTACACGCGGTAACAGACTAACCTTTTTTGAGGGAGCGATCGCTGACCTCAAGGGGCAAACCGTGCCTGTCAAAATCACCGAAGTTCGAGCGTTTAGTCTGACGGGTGAGCAAGTCCAACTTGCGGTAGTCTAACGGCGAGTTGGATAGCAGCAAGTAGCCTCAAAATTCTCACGGACAACCAGTTGTTTACCTGGTGTGATGTGCGATCGCAATACGTACACCATTTCAATTCCGTCACTTACAATGAGGCTACAGCACAGTCTCTATTAGGCTAACTGCTCTATGCCGGAAATTGTCGAGATTCCTATCGAACTAGCTCGGTTCCAACTTCCTCAAGCAGTTCAAGCACGTCTACAGTTCCTGCTGGATCGTCAGGATGAGGGACACACTTTGTCTCAGGCAGAACGACAGGAAGCGGAAGGGCTTGTTGATCTAGCAGAATTCCTATCCTTGTTGCGTTTACGCTCAACACGGGTAACGAAACAGACTTAAATGGGTACAATTTCTGCCTCTCTCCGCCGATTAGTGATTCAGAGAGCGGGTAATCGCTGTGAATATTGCGGGATATCGCAGATTGGACAAGTTGCTACTTTCCATATCGACCACATCATTCCTGTAGTAGCTGGTGGCGAAACAATTGCTGAAAATTTGGCTCTTGCTTGCGTCTCCTCCCTTCGCAAGGGAGCGCGGCAAGTTCTTGAAGATTCAGAGACGGGTGAAGTTGTCTCTATATTTAATCCTCGCAAACAAGTCTGGAAGGAACACTTTGTCTGGAGGGATGTGCAAGTTATCGGGTTGACAGCTACGGGTAGGGCAACGTTGCAAGCGCTTGATTTGAATCGACCAGCTATGTTGGCGATTCGCACAGAAGAGGAACTGCTAGGTCGTCATCCACCACCGTAAATTTGCATCAACCAACTTTAAAGAGCAAACCGCACCTGTCAAAATTATTGAAGACTGCGATTATCCAGAAGTACTTGTTACAAAGTCTCGAAGGGAACCCAGCATTAGACCGCCCTACGTTGATTCATGCATAGCAGAAAGAGCGTAACGCTAACTAATCTATAGCTAAGAACAACGTAGCAATGGTAAGGGAAAACCCAAAACCGTAGAAAAGCTTAAATAGAAACGTATTTGTCTTTTCAGGCAAACTGTTACCATCGAACGTTCTTGCTTCTTCTAGACGACTTAATGTTGCAAAAGCAAATATTGATAAAGAGAAAGTTCTAATGTAGGGCACAAAATTGCTAGGAATAATGTATACGTGATTTAGTAACTGAGCGGCAATAACGCCAAGTGCAGCAGGGATAAAAATCCAGGAAAGGGTTGAGAAAAGACCTTTCCTTTTGTCTTCTATATTCTTCTTAACAGTGTCAGCTTGAATATTATTACGCCACTCAAGTGATTCTTTTTCAAGGGCAGTAGGAGCAAATAATAATTGCAGTATATTTCGGAAGCCCATACTGAAGTGCCATGATTTGCCCCATAGTGTAGATAGATCCAATACAAAGCCAGGGAAAACATTTTCTCCGCTTAGCTGCTTTGGGTCTTCAAGTACTTGCTTAATTTGATTTGTTCGGTAAATCTCTACCTGGCGTTTTTGGAGATTAATTAGCCATCCTAACCGTAGTCCATTGTTGAGGTATTCCTGCATTTTTTGTCGCGATGGCTCAAGGGCGTTGTTCTCAGAAGGCAGTTCGATTAGGAAATCTGGATGGAGGAGTGAAAGTTTCTTTTGTTGTTTTGGTGTGAGTTGATTCCATTGTTCTGAAGAGGCCCAGGCTGCATCAAGAGAGTGATTGCCCCCCTCTGGTGGTCTGAAGCAGGTTAAAGAATTGAATCCCTTAACAAGTTGAGACTGTCGATTCCAGTACATCAGTTCCCTAATCAAATCTGCCTTCCAACTTTCTCCTTCCTCACCTACTAATGGCACGATGACTAATTCTCCCTGGACTGTTCGCTCAAATTTTGAGTCGCGGTGATTCTGACACAGTTGGTAGAACTGTTCATCACTTAGCTGAATGAAGGGGTTGAGGTTAAGAATAATTTGAGTCACCGTAAAGCCTCAACAGCTTGGACTTTTGTTTGTATTGTAAGCATTGTTCAGTTCGTTTACCAATCTCTGCATAGGGCTTCCCATCAAGAATAGGTATGAATGTGAGGAATGAAAATCACTTCTCAGGGCTCTTACCTTTTTAGAAGCGATCGCTGATCCCAAAGGACAGATCGTATCCGTTTGCATGACTGAAGTTTGAGCATTCAATGTTCTATTTGCAGTCTTTGAAGAATGGTTGAGATTGTCTAGAGAGCCTTTTAGATTATCTAGAGAACTTCTGAAATTGTCTGAGGAACTCCATTAAATTGTTTAGAGAGTCTCTGAGATTGTCTAGAGAGCCTTTGAACCTTCCTGGAGAATCATTGGGCTTCTCCAGAGAAGGTAGGAGATTGCTCGATCAGGGTTAGATGCGATTAATCCCAATACTGGGTCCAGTCTGGCACTTCGTTTAACTAGTGTTAAAGTTATCTAAGCGCCATAGAAACCACCAAGTACCTGACCAGAGGCAAGGCGAAATGGCCCAGAGGGTAGCGATACAAAGGAAGTCGTGCGAACATCGGCAACCAAGTCTGCCACACCGTCACGAAATACAAACAGGTCAAAGCCAAAGGAGTCTCGACGGGTTTGATAAGTTTCACCTGCGCCCAGTTGAATTAGATCTCCACGGGTGAAATCCCTGATCAAGGCATAGTCGCTGGAACCATTGAATCGATAGTATGAACCGGAGCGATTGCCTACTATAAAACCATCGTTGTTGCTTCCACCCGTGAGGCTGTCAACTTCAAGGAAGCCTCTATAGAAATTGTCAGCACCATTAAGAAGGTCGATGCCACTGCCGCCTACTATTGTGTCACTGCCAGCACTTCCTGTGAGTGTATCATTACCACCCTGACCATCCAAAAAATTTCCTTTGCCGCTGCCGGTAATCCGGTCGGCGGAGGGAGTGCCACGCACATGCACAAAGTTATGTACCGAGAAGTTTAATGTTCCTAAAAATGGAACATTATTCACTGTGAGTCTTTTGGCTCCCAAGTCTACGTTGAAGGATGCACTGCCGCTGCCGCTTGCCCCATCAATCGAGTTGTTTAACCCGGCTGTGCCAACGATTCGCTCAATGCTGTTCATCTGATCGACTCCCAACCCACCTTTGCTTACCCGTCCACCGGGTAAGAGGGTGACTGCACGTCCCAGACGGCTATAGTCTGCGGTGTCGTAGCCGGTACCACCTGCCATCAGGTCATCCCCTGCAAACCCTGTCAGTCTGTCGTTTCCTCCTAGCCCAAATAAGTCATCGTTGTCATTCGTACCAAATACGCGCTCGGATAAGTTGCTACCGACGACTTGAGCCATGATTCTCTCCTGATTGATGAATTGAAAATTGCTATAAACACAAGTTGCAAAGGCTAAATGCTGTGATTCATTGCCCTGTGTTAAATGCCTTGTGGTTTTCATCATGCAAGGAGAAAAGATGGAATTCATGTAGGTTTTCGGTCAATTCAATCGTCGTTTCTGGTACAACCTGGTGTTGTTTGAAGCCATGAGGATTGCCGAAAACTGCATTCAACTTGACTGGAACTAACCGTGATTTCGTGAAATTGCTTCGGTATTGTTGGAAGTATCAACCGCTAAGAGGGTTTGCCTCATGAAAACACTTACACTTTCCGGTGCTGCACCATCCTTAGCTTCGATGCCCTCTCTGGAGCGATCGCTCTTTAACTGGACACTCACTACCCTCGCCACCAGCACAATTTTCTTTGGACTCATTGGCTGGGCAGTTTCTCAACAAGCTAATGCTGTTGAAACTAACGCAAATGGTGCAACCCAAACCCAACTTCAGTCTGAAACCATTGCTCAACAATGATGTGATAGCGATCGCCCATGAGCAAATTGATGGCGATCGCGTGTAGTCCTTCCATTTAACTCAACCCACATCTATCACTTTCTTAGTCACAAGTTCGACCTAACAGTATCTCAAGGAGACAATCATGCTTCACCATATTTCTGTCGCAGTTATCGATCCGCTGTATGTTGCCGAAGTTCTCGCTGAAATTCTTCATGGGCGAGTAGTTCCTTTCCCTCCTAACCCAGGTAGTTACATTGTTTTGGCAGGGGATGAGTTTGGCACGATGTTTGAGTTTTATCCACTCGGAACTGAACTGATTCCAGACAGCTATCAGGGGCAAGCCGGATTTCAACTGAATCAGAAACCGAGTCACTACACCTCTGTTCATGCTGCAATTTCTGTTCCTGCCAGCCTGGAAGAGATTGAGCGAATCGGTGAGAAGGAAGGATGGCGCGTATTTCTTGCCAATCGAGATGGATTATTTGATGTGGTTGAGTTTTGGGTTGAGAACCGCTTGATGCTGGAGCTTTTGACTCCCTCCCTCACTCCCCGCTATCTCAGTGTTTTCAGCCCTCAACAGTTGCCAGGATTGATCGATCAGCTTGCTTTGGCAGATGCCCGTAGATGACGGAAAAAGGTTTGCAGAAAAGTGCAATCAAGTTTTCAGTTTTCGGACAGCTATTGAAGAGGAATGTGAGTTTTATAAGAGGTAGCCTCAATGCATCAATCAATTTGCATTGTCTACTGACCGTAGGAGTTTGGCTGAACTGTAGGGGTTTGGCATTGCCAAACCCCTACTCAAATAATTTCCACTTTACTCATTCCCACCCATTTAATTTGTGCTTTCCCTGTTGTTAGTGAGTGGTTTAGTGTGGCTAGCTGTGGTTCACTGGCAAACTCAGCAGGCTCTACGGTGGTGGTTTGAGCAGCGGCAGCGATGGCTGTGTCGAGAGGCAGAGCAGGTTCGCAACGGGCTGTTGCAGGAAACATTTGTAATGCGACGGCGGCTGGAGCTGAGCCTGGACGAAGATGGCGTGCAGCACTGGATCGAGCAGATGAAGTATCTGGACGGGCATCTGGTGCAACTGAGTGATAATCTGGCTCCGCCCTATGGAGAGGTTAGCTTACCGCTGGCAATTCGCGACTGGGCAAAACGGTTTGAGGCGATCGCCACTCCGGGGGCGCAACAGGTGATCGCCCTGACCCTGCCAGATTTCTGGCATTCTGAACCGCTGATTCGCAGCCAGATACTTTTGACTGCACTCGATCAGTTGTTACATCTGGTTGCAACCCAGAACAATGCTGATGCGGAGATGCCAATATCAATTGAGTTACGAAACCGTCAGCACTGGGGAGAATTGGTGGTGCAAATTCACTACGCTTCGGTCGAGGCTGCTCAACAGGCGGGGCGATCGCCAGAACTGAAGTATTTGCCACGAACCTTTCAGGTACTTGCTTCGGGACGCTGTTCTTATCGACAGCAACAGCAGACCGTTTCCTGGTGTTTTCGATGGCGGTACGCTCACGATAAGGTATAAACGAATGCAACGATGGATTGATCCGGAGGAGAGAGGGTGGCTGGGCTAAAAATTGTCGTGGTGGACGACCACGAACTGGTGTTAGACAGCACCGTCACGGTGCTTCAGCGCCAATATCCCGATGCAAAAATCAGCACTGCCCAGGCGACTGCAACAGCGCTGACGCTGATTGAGCAAACTCAGCCTGACCTGGTTGTGGTAGACCTGGCGCTGCCAGAGCAATCGGGACAGGTTTCTCGCACTGAGACAGGTTTACAACTGTTGAGAACTTTGCTCCAGCGCTTCCCAACGCTAAATATTGTGGTGCAGAGCGCCAATGCAAAATCACTGGTGCGGCTCAAACCATCTATTAATACTCATGAGGGCGGCTTCACCATTGCTGAGAAGAGTTTGCCGCTAAAGGAAATGCTCACCAAAGTGGACTGGGCAATTCAAGGAGTCGTCTACACGCCAAGGGAGATGCGAACCGGACTGGAGATTAAGCCAGAATGGTTGGAAGTGCTGCGACTAGCGTTTCAGGAAGGCTTGCAAGACAAGGCGATCGCCGAACGCATGAGAGTCGCCGAACGCACTGTGCGCCATTACTGGACACAGGTACAGGATGCTCTGGGCGTTTATCCTGATGCGGGCAAGAATAACCGGATTCAAACTGAGATTCGCGCTCGTGAAGAAGGATTGATTGACTAAATGCGGACAGGGCAGGGCATTTGGGCAGTTCTTCAACGTGAACTGCAACTTTGGCGATCGGGCGCACTGCCAGGGCTAGCAGTGATCGGGCTGGTTGTGGCGCTGCGGTTGGTTGGCGGACTACAAATGCTGGAATGGTTTGCGTTGGACTACCTGCTGCGATTGCGTCCACCTGAACCCACCGACGAACATATCCTCATTGTTGGGATTGATGAAGATGACATTCAATCCGTAGGACAGTACCCTATTCCCGATAGTGAATTGGCAGACCTGATTCAAACCCTTAACCAGTCTGAACCTGCCGTAATTGGGCTGGACATTTTTCGAGATTTGCCTCAAGAGCCAGGACATCAGCAGCTTGCAGACCTGTTTCACACCACGCCTAACCTGATTGGCATTGAGCGAATTTTTCCCCGCACGATCGCCCCTCCTCCCGCCTTGCCTGCCGAACAGGTGGGCTTTGCCGACCTGCAATCTGATCCAGACGGTAAGCTACGGCGTAACCTATTAGGGGCTTACGATGCCCAGGAAGAATTTAGCTTTTCGTTAGCCATTCGAGTGGCAGGGAAGTTTTTGGGCGATCGCAACCTCCCCCTGGAGTCTGGACTCCGTGACCCCTATGCGCTGCGCTTTGGCAAGGCTGAACTGCCCCGAATTCAGCCCAACACAGGCGGATACCGCAATTTAGAAAAACCAACGGATGAGGTCGATACATTCATCAACTATCGCAGCGGCGGACATCCGTTTGAAATGGTGTCGCTGCGGGCGGTATTGGCAGGTGAAGTGCCTGATGAGTTGGTGCGCGATCGCATTGTCCTCATCGGTGTAGTCGCACCTAGTGTCAAAGATATTATCAACACCGTTGCTGTTTCCAGTATGGCTCCCAATCCAGCACCGGGAATTGTTTACGGCGTAGAAGTGCAGGCACACACAATTAGCCAAATTGTGCAGGCAGCGCTCTATCAGCGTCCGCTACTCAACAGTTGGGGCGAGAGTTGGGAATATTTGTGGATCGCCGCCTGGGGAATTTTAGGGATTAGCCTGGGACGATTTTTAGGCACCTCCTGGCGCGTCGTTGCGGGGCTGAGTGTAAGCTGTGCTGTATTTTTGGGCGTATCCTACTGGCTCTTAGTGATGGGCTGGTGGGTGCCACTGGTGCCACCGCTGATAATTCTCCTGGTAAATGGGGCGGGGCTGACGACCGCTTTGTTTTATCGATATCAGCAGGATTTAAAACAGCAGTTACGCGATCGCCAATACGTGATCGACCACACCTTTAACGCCATTCACAACGGACCACTGCAAACGCTATCCCTGTTGCTCAGAAAGACGCAATCGGGTGATCTGGAACTTCCCCAAATTGAGGCAAGACTCAAAGATCTTAACCAGGAACTACGAGCCGTGTACGAACTGGTGCGCCAGGAAGTGTTGACCCGTGACGAAAACCTGCACCTGGCAGAGGATCAGGCGATCGCCCTCACTGAATCACTCGATGAAGTGCTTTATGAAGTGTACAGCTACACCCTCAAGCGAGAATTTGACTACTTTAAAACACTTAAATTTAGCGTCACCACCTTTGAGCCACTCGACACTACAGGGCTAACCCTAGAACACAAGCGCAACCTGGGACGGTTTCTAGAAGAAAGTTTGTGTAACGTTGGCAAATACGCAGCAGGCGCAACTCGACTAGATGTCACCTGTAAGCAAGAAGAGGGCTGGAATGTGATTCGAGTGATGGACAATGGCAAAGGATTTGACCCCACACAACCGACCACAGGCGGACGTGGCACTCAACTTGCCAAGAATCTAGAACAGCAGTTAGGCGGACAGTTTCGGCGAGAGTTCGTCAAACCTAAAGGCACCCTGTGTGAGCTGAAATGGAAGGCTGCCAAGATAAAATCGCATTCTTAAACCATCCTGTTCACGAATCACATTAGGATGGCTATAGCCAATTTCTGTGCGAGGACTGTTGGATGGGCTGGTTGTCTAGCATCAAGTGGAACTCCATCCACACTAAGCTGTTAGTGACTTATTGGATGCTAACCGCAATCGGGACATCATTGATGTCAGGCTACATCTTGTGGTCTTGCTACAACTATTTTATTGAAACCAGACAAGCCGACCTAGAAAACTGGAGTGGCGCTTTGGCTGAGAGTGTGGCAGATGCTCTAGAAGAGGAGGATCTTGACCGTGTGGACGTGATAATGCAGCGTTATGGGGCACCAGAGGCTATTACCCTTCGCATTTTAGATGTAAATGGACAACTGATTGCCACCTCTAGTCCTGAGTTAGACTCTCAAATCGAGAACTGGCTGGAAGTGAGTGGGGTCAATGAGGCGTTGCAAAATCAAGTTGATCAAGGTCTAACCAAAGGACTGCTATCCAATGACGATCGCCTCTATATTTCTCGTCCGATCTCGCGCAATGGGCAAATGCTGGGCGTGTTGCGGATGTCGATTACGCTGGAACAACTGCAAAATCAGTTTGCCAACATCATCTGGACCGTATTAGGAGCATTGTTTCTCACAGTTCTGCTGTGTACTTTGATTAGCGAATGGTTGGCTCGCAGTTTGTCCAGACCCATTCAAACCATGCAGGCTTTTGCAATTCGGCTAGGCAGCGGTCATTTTGGCGATCGCCTCACTATCCGTCAGAGCAATGAGTTAGATCAGCTTGCGATCGAGCTAAACCGCATGAGCCAACGTTTGGAGTCTCTCGATCAGGAAAGGCGCTCTTTTCTAGCCGATGTGTCCCATGAGTTACGCACTCCGATTAGTAATGTTCAGTTAACGGTAGAAGCGCTCAGAAGCGGTGCTGATGCCGAACCAGATCTGCGCGATCGCTTCTTTCAAACGGTTGAAGATGAGATCAAACGCTTATCTCAGCTAGTCTATGACCTGCTTGATCTGGGAAGACTCGAAGCCGGAGTCACATCTTTAGAGAACCGAGCGATCGCCCTTCCAAATTTGATTGAGCGAGCTGTACGAGCAATGGAAACTCGACTTAAAGCGCTAGAAATTAGAATTCAGCAAAACGTAGCAAATCTGCAAATTCAGGGTGACCCAGAGCGACTGTTACAGGCTCTGCTCAACATCCTGGACAACGCAATCAAACATTCTCAACCCAACTCCCAAATTGCAATCACAGGGCAGCGTGAAGGAAAGCAGATTGTGATCAAAATTAGCGACCAGGGGACGGGTATCAGGGAGCGGGATCTGCCCCGTATTTTTGAGCAGTTTTATACTGCCGATCCTTCCCGCAAAGGCAGCAGCACGGGCTTGGGACTGGCGATCGCCAAACGCATCATAGAAGCTCATGGCGGCAACATCACTGCAAACAGTATATTTGGGCATGGGACGACCGTGACCATCGGTTTGCCCCTGCAAAAGAGTGGGCATGAAGAGTCTCTTTCCAAGGTTGAAGTGTGAATCTTATGTCTGAGCTATCTCCGTTGATCTTGACTCTAAAGCTAGATCAGAAAACCTTTAGCTATTTTGATCAGTTACGTCAGCAGCACTTTCCACCCGAAAGGAACTTTCTATCTGCCCACATTACTCTGTTTCACGCACTCCCGAGTGAACAGAAATCGAGTATTCAACAGACGTTGCAAGACTTCCGTTCTCACATCTCACCCTTAACTCTCACTTTTACAACATTACGTTTTCTCGGCAAAGGAGTGGCTGTAGAAGTTGAATGTCCTGAACTCATCCAACTTCGTCAACAGCTTGCGACCCATTGGCGTGATTGGCTGAGTCGCCAAGACCAGCAGGGCTATCGCCCCCATATCACCATTCAAAACAAGGTGGCTCCTGACCAGGCTCGATTGTTGTATGACCAACTCACCAGTGAATGGAAAGCCTTTCAGGGAACAGGTGAGGGATTGTTGCTCTGGTATTACAAAGGCGGACCGTGGGAATTGGCAAACCAGTTTGATTTCAAATGATATCTATAACTCCCTGGACTCACGATTTTGCAATAGCTGGATTAGCGATCGCCTCCTTGCTCGACTATCTCATCGGTGATCCCTGGAACTGGTTACATCCCGTTCAGGTGATAGGTTGGATGATTAGCCGATACACTCACCTTGTCCTGAAGCAGTTCGAATCTCCCCTAAGTCTACGCATAGCAGGAGTCATTTTAGGACTTGGAATGATTGGCGGCAGCGGAGTTGCAGGGTGGCTGATCGTTCAGGTGACAGGTTGGATACATTGGGGTGGGGCGATCGCCGTCTCATCTATTTTGCTAGCAAGCTGTTTTGCCGGACGCAGTTTGAGAACTGCTGCTCAAGATGTCTTGCAGCCCTTAAAGACTGGAGATTTAGCAACAGCCCGATCAAAACTCAGTCTGTACGTTGGACGAGATACAGCACAGCTAACAGAACCCGAAATCCTGCGGGCAGTGTTTGAAACCGTGACAGAAAATGCCACTGATGGAGTCATGGCCCCCTTGTTTTGGGCGATTATCGGAGCCTTCACCCCGATCGGCAGTGTTCCTTTTGCGCTGGCATATAAAGCCGCAAGTACGCTCGATTCAATGGTGGGCTACCGAGAAGCACCCTACACCCACCTCGGCTGGTTTAGCGCCCGTCTGGAAGATTACCTCACCTGGATTCCCTGTCGCCTGATGGTATTAACTCTCTCACTCCTATCCGGTAAACCTAAATATGTGTGGCAGATCTGCTGCCGAGATGCCCCTCAAGATCCCAGCCCCAACGCCGGATGGAGTGAGTGCGCCTATGCAGCCGTAGTCGGGGTGCAGGTAGGTGGAGTGAATGTCTACAAAGGCACTGTGAAACACAAGCCACTGTTGGGCGATTCCATTCACCCGATTACTCCAGCCCGAATTGAGCAGGCAATGGAATTAACCCGTTGGATGTTTCTGATCTGGGTGGCGATCGCCATTCTCACGCTCTGGTTGAGCTGAGAGTGCTTCTAAACCCTAACCCCCAATTCCCATAACTCATTAGACTTCCTGCATGAATCAAGAGGCATGTGCCAATTCATAGTTGAGTAAGCCAGCAATCAGGTTCAAGCGCAAGCCAAACCGTTTTCTGCGGTTGCGATAACGTCCTGCAAA